>NZ_CP019449.1:630416-945625 GCF_001984035.1 Sphingopyxis sp. QXT-31
GCTCGGCCGCGCCGCAGGCATCCCGGCGCGCGTCGTCCATGGCCTCGTCTTCTCTCCCGGCCGCTATCACGGCGCGAGCAACGCCTATATGCCGCACAGCTGGGTGATCGCCTTCGTCGACGGGCGCTGGAAAAGCTTCGACATCTCGCTGAACGGCTTCGACGCGACGCATATCGCGCTCAGCCTCAGCGACGGCGAGCCCGAAGCGATGGTCGAAGCGCGGCAGGTCGCGGCGCTGCTCGAATGGCGTGCGATTTCCGAAGTCAGGAAGCGGCCGGACGATCCTTGATGAGCGGCTCGCGATCATCCTGCGGCGTGTCGTCCTTGTCATCGGTGGCATTGGCCGCGGGCACCGGCTCGTCGTCATAGACCACGGGCATTTCGGGCAGGTCGGTCTCGAGGTCGGCGGTCAGCCATTCGACCTCGCCGGGCTTCTTGAGCCCGCCAACGATGATCTCTTCATAGCAATATTCGCCGCTCTCGGGCTCGGCGAGGTTGGTCGCCAGCAGTTCGTCGACCTGCGCATGCGCGGGCGCCGCCATGCTGGCGCCCAGCGCCATCGCAGCGAGGGCCGATTTCACCGGCAGTCTGTAGCTCACGCAAATCTCGTCGCTGCATCCCGCGACCAGCGCCTGCCGCGCCGCGCTCGACAGCTCGGTGATGTCGTGCACCTCGCGGTGGCAGAGGCGGCAGATGTCGCCGTCCATGATGTCGCTGAGCTTGCCCTTATAGGGGCAGGGGCTTTGTATCCGCGGGAAAAGCGACATCGGGGCCTCCATCTCTTTACCCCGGAAGGATGCCAGAGATGGCGCGTGCGGGCAATCGCGGATTGCCGCCCCTTCCCAGGCCGCCGCGCCGCTGCTAGGCGCGCGCCATGATCGCTCCGCACCCCGAACGCCGCACCTTCGCCATCATCTCGCACCCCGACGCGGGCAAGACGACGCTGACCGAGAAATTGCTCGTCGCCGGCGGCGCGATCCATATCGCGGGCGAAGTGAAAGCGCGCGGCCAGGCGCGACGCGCGCGCTCCGACTGGATGAAGATCGAGCAGCAGCGCGGCATTTCGGTGACTTCGTCGGTGATGACCTTCGAGCACGCCGGCCTCATCTTCAACCTGCTCGACACCCCGGGGCACGAGGATTTCAGCGAGGATACCTATCGCACACTCACCGCGGTCGACAGCGCGGTGATGGTGATCGACGCCGCCAAGGGCATCGAGCCGCAGACGCTGAAACTGTTCGAGGTCTGCCGCCTGCGCTCGGTGCCGATCATCACCTTCGTCAACAAGGTCGATCGCGAGGGGCTGCCGCCGTTCGAGCTGCTCGACGAGGTCGCCGACCGGCTCGCGCTCGACGTGTGCCCGATGAACTGGCCCGTGGGCATGGGCGGGACGTTCGAGGGGATCTACGACCTCGCCGACCCCGCGATCATGAAGCCCGGCACCGATGCGTCGCGGATGTACGAGGGCGACTGGGTGAAGGTCGAGGGGCTCGACGATCCCGCGCTCGCGGCCCAGCTGTCGGCGGGGGCGCTCGCGCATCTCAAGGAAGAAACCGAACTCGCCTCGGCCTGCTACGCCCCCTTCGACGGCGCGGCGTACCGCAATGGCGACCTGACCCCGGTCTATTTCGGCTCGGCGCTCAAGGAATTCAGCGTCACCGACCTGCTCGCCGCGCTCGCCGCGCATGCGCCGGGGCCGCAGCCGCAGCCCGCCGACCCCGCGCCGGTCGAGCCGACCGACGACGCGGTCACCGGCTTCGTGTTCAAGGTGCAGGCGAATATGAACCCCGCGCACCGCGACCGTATCGCCTTCATGCGCCTCTGCTCGGGCAAGTTCGAGCGCGGCATGCGGCTGATGCAGGGCGGCACGGGCAAGGCGATCGCGATCAGCCGCCCGATGCTGTTCCTCGCGCAGGACCGCGAAATGGCCGAGGAAGCCTTCCCGGGCGACATCATCGGCATCCCGAACCACGGCACTTTGCGCGTCGGCGATACCTTGTCCGAACGCACCGACGTCACGATCACCGGCCTGCCGAACTTCGCCCCCGAACTGCTGCGCCGCGTCGCGCTCGTCGACCCGACGCAGACCAAGAAGCTCCGCAAGGCGCTCGACGACATGGCCGAGGAGGGGATCATCCAGGTCTTCTATCCCGAGATCGGCGCGAACATGATCGTCGGCGTGGTCGGCCAGCTTCAGCTCGAAGTGCTGATCAGCCGCCTCGACGCCGAGTATAAGGTCGCGGCCAAGCTCGAGCAGTCGCCATGGGAAACCGCGCGCTGGGTCGCGTCGGACGACCCGGCGAAGCTGAAGGCCTTCCAGTCCGAACACCGCGGTGCCAGCGCCACCGACCGCGACGGCGCGCCGGTGTTCATGGCCAAGGACGCGTGGGAAGTCGGCTATATCACCCAGCGCAATCCCGACATCCGCTTTACGGCGACCAAGGAACGGCGGCTGGGGGCTTTGGCGGACTAGTCTTCACGGGCCGCCATTGGCAATGAGGTATCCAATATGCCAGATGCAAAGCGATTTGGATTGGGCCAAACGGCGGACTGTTCCAAACGCGTTGAGTATCTGCTGGACAGCAATCCGCGCCGATATCATCTGATCAATCGCTGGTGGCCGGGATTTCCCGAACGTCCGCCGACGAGCTATTATCATAGCGAGCCGGGTGCTTACGACCCGTCTGGCCAGTTGATCGATCAACATCGATATAAGGATGGTGTGATCGAACTGGTCATCGACGACGATCAATTCGACTTCGACTTTTGCGGACAGGGTGGAACGATCTGTTCGCGGCGGTTCCGGGAGGTGCTCGAAATCGACGGATCAATTGTCGAATATATTCCAGTAGATGCCTCGCGATGTTCACCGAAAGTCAGAGCGATGGACTATCGGGGTATTCATCCGCTCAGGCTAACGGACGTATCGCTCGAAACGAGACCTGCGCTGTTTTTCGAGCCGGGAGACCGTCGAATGATGTGCAATGAAGAAATGCGACAAGCGATCACACTACATCGATTGTCCTGTACAACTTTCGACCCTGACGTGCGCGGGTGGAGACCTCCTGAGCATCCGCTCCACCCCAGCTTGTGATCCAGTTCGTTCTTTAGATCAGGCTCAACAGGTCGGCGGGCCCTGTCGCCTCGGCGCCATCCTCCTCATCCTCTTCGCCCTCGAACTTGCTCAGCGTCAGGCCCAGCAACCGGATCCCCTGCTCGGTCGGCAGCAACGGCGCCAGTATCGCCTCGCCCGCCGCGAGCAGCGCCGCGCCGTCAAGGATAGGGGAGGGCACCGACTTCGCGCGCGTGATCGTGCGGAAATCGGCGTAGCGCAGCTTCAGCGTCACCGTCCGCCCGCGCGCGCCCTTTTTGGCGGCGCGATCCCACACGACGTTGCAGACATGCGCCAGCGCCTCGCGGATCTCGGTATCGCCGATCAAATCGTTGAAGAAGGTGCGCTCGCCGCCGAGCGACTTCAGCGGCCGGTTCGACTTGCCCCGCCGATGGTCGATCCCGCGCGCCAGATTGTACAGCCATTCGGCGCTATTCCCGAAATTCTCCGCGAGCCACAGCGGGTCCTTGCCCGCCAGGTCGGCGCCCGAAAACACGCCCAGCCCCTCCATCTTCGCCGCGGTCACCGGCCCGATGCCGTGGAAGCGGCGGATCGACAGCGTCTGGACGAAGGCCGCGCCCTTGCCCGGCGGGATCACCGTCAGCCCGTCGGGCTTGTTCTGGTCCGACGCCAGCTTGGCGATGAACTTGTTGTACGAAACCCCCGCCGACGCCGTCAGCCCCGTCTCCTCGCGGATCCGGCCGCGGATCGCCTTCGCCGCCGCAGTCGCGCTGCCGAGCCCGGCCTTGTCGGCGGAAACGTCCAGATAGGCCTCGTCGAGCGACAGCGGCTCGACCTCGTCGGCATAGTCGCGAAAGATCGCGCGGATCTGGTGCGAGATATCGCGATACACCTCGAAGCGTGGCGGCACGAAGATCAGCTCGGGGCATTGCCGCTTCGCGGTGACGCTGGGCATCGCTGAGCGCACCCCGAACTTGCGCGCCTCATAGCTCGCCGCCGCGACCACCCCGCGCCGCGACGAGCCGCCGACCGCGACGGGTAGTCCGCGCAGCCGTGGCGCATCGCGCTGCTCGACCGACGCGTAAAAGGCATCCATGTCGACATGGATGATCTTGCGGACGGGGGCGTCGGCGGTCGGCAGGTCCCGGTCTTCGGCTTCTTCAGCATCTTCCACGCTGCGAGCCTAGCATGTTGCCACGATGTTCTCAACGCCACCAATGCGCGCGCTTGACGCGGCCCAGCCAAACTGGCAATCGCCGCGGCCTTGGCGAAGCGGGTATAGCATAGTGGTAATGCTCTAGCCTTCCAAGCTAGCTAGGCGGGTTCGATTCCCGCTACCCGCTCCAATTTCCCATCCCATGATGTTCGTATTCGTCTGGACATGGTCCGGAAACTCCTCATATTCTGCCATAATCAGACCATAGGCGTTCCATTGCGTCCATCTAAAGCCGCCAATCATTGGGGGCATTTTTCGGGGGCGTCTCGCTGACGGTCAATTCGATGCCCCCACCGGTGGGGGCATTTCGGGGCACGATGAACCCGGAGGGAACTGATTATGGCACTTACTGACGTGGCAATCAGGAATACGAAGCCGGGCAGCAAGCCGGTCAAACTCGCTGACGGAGGCGGTTTGCATCTTCTTGTAACGCCGGCGGGCGGTAAGCTCTGGCGACTCAAATATCGGCTCAACGGGCGCGAGAAGCAGCTCGCGATCGGGGCCTACCCGGAAATCAGCTTGAGCGAGGCGCGCAAGCGGCGCGAGGCCGCCCGTACGCTCATTGCGAATGGCAAGGACCCCTCGCAGGAAAAGCGCCGCGAGAAGGTGCGCTCGCGCGTGGCGGCCGAAAACTCGTTCAACGTCATATCGGAGGAATATTGCGCCAAGCGCAGGCGCGACGGCGACAAGCGGTGGGCGCCGGCAACGGCGACGCGGAGCGAGTATCTGCTCAGCCTGCTCAAGGCGTCGATCGGACCGATGGCGATCTCGGAGATCGAGCCGGCCGACGTTCTCGATGCCGTCAGGCGGATCGAGCGGAAAGGAAATCTCGAGAGCGCGCGGCGGACGCTGCAGCTGGCGAGTATGGTCTTTCGTTACGCGGTCGCAACGGCACGCCTTCGCTCCGATCCGACGCGCGATCTCAGGGGCGCGCTCACCGCTCCGAAGGTGACGCACTATGGCGCGATTCTGAATGCCGAACGGGTCGGGGAGTTGCTCCGTGCCATCGGCGGATACGAGGGCATGGGCGTTGCGAAGCTGGCAATGCAGATTGCGCCCCATGTCTTCGTCCGACCCGGCGAACTGCGTCATGCGCTGTGGGAGGAAGTCGACTTGGACTCGGACGTCTGGACGATACCTGCCGAGAAGACCAAGATGCGCAAGCCTCATCATGTCCCGCTTTCCCGACAGGTCGTCGCGTTGTTCCGAGAGGTCCCTCCCTTGTCCGGCCCTGTGGGATATGTATTCCCGTCAATCCGCACGCGCGCTCGCCCGATGAGCGAGAATACCATCAACGCCGGTTTGCGGCGCCTCGGCTATTCCAGCGACGAGATGACCGCGCACGGGTTCCGGGCGATGGCATCGACGCTTCTCAACGAAAGCGGAAAATGGTCCCCGGATGCGATCGAGCGCGCTCTCGCACATGGCGATGCCGACAAGGTCCGCGCGGCCTATCACCGCGGCGCGCATTGGCAGGAGAGGGTCGAGATGGCGCAATGGTGGAGCGACTATCTGGACGAGTTGCGGCGCGGTGACGAAACCGCCTTTATTGGGGCACGCCAATGACCCGCGTGTCAGCGAAAGGGCGGTATTTAGCTGAGCACCCCTTTGTCTCATTGGTCGAAGCATTGACGTGGATCGCGTTCGCGGACGCGATGTCTCACGACCAGTTGCTCGAGCAGATTGCGGGCCATAGCTCCACCGAGCCCCTTAGTGCCAAGGACAGGCTTCGGTCGTTTTTCGGAAGTCACGATGTGAATCCAGCGGACGGTCCGGGAACCGGTTATTTTGAGAATCGCGAGCGCGGGTTACAGCGGCTAGCCGATGCCTGGCGGCACCTTCGCGAAGAAGCGGAGCGAGGCAACCTTACCGTGCGTGGCCGCTACACCCATCATTTTACGCGCCACGAGGCGGCCGTGGCGGACACGACGGACCTCTCTCGCAATGTGCTCGCTACCTTCTCGCAATTCGATGTTTCGACAGGCGGTATTCGACGCCAACCTGATGGGTCCCCGGACATGCTTTGGCCCGACCATCCCGACGGCTTCGACCGTGAGTTCGACGCGCTTGGTACCGACCCGTGCATGGCCGACGGCTACCTGTTGGTCGAGGCTGAGCGCGCGGGGGTCGTTCGCTGTTGGCCAAACCCGCGCGGCGCGCCCCGCATGCGCGAGGAAGACGTCATGCTGTGGTGCAAGAACTGGATAAAATCCGGAAAGGGCAACGGCATGGACAAGGCGTGGCGAGATTTCCACGCGGATCCTTCGCACGCGCGCCTTTCACGCGAAGATGTGTTTCGTCCCGCGTGGCGCAAGGTAAAAGGAATTTAATTCAAGAGTTTACCTTACGCGGTGTTTCACGCGGCGCACGCGAAAAGTGTCTTTGCCGCGTGATCTCGATATGGCGTTTTTGGACCTCGTTCAACGAGATACGAGGTGATTCCATGTCGTCCATAAGCCGCCAGCCCGACAAGATCGGGTACAGCATCAAGGAAGCGATCGCGGCCACCGGCCTCGGCCGCAGCACCCTGTATCGATATATCGGCGAGGGGACGCTCCGCGTGGTTCGCATCGGCGGCCGCACGATCATTCCTGCCGATGCCCTGCACGCGTTGATTGCGGGGGCAGACGCGTGACCGCGACAAGCATGAGGTGACCCGCCACCCCTAGTCGCTGTTTATTGCCGCGGGCCGGCAATATCATCCATGCTTTCTACGACCATCTGAGCCGCCTGCTCTATAGCGAAGCCCAGCATTGGCACGCAAAAGACATAGCGCAGCTCCAAACCTATCTCGACGAGGAGCGTCAGGGCCACGAGCTGGAAGGAATGATCGGCGAATATATCGTTCCCAATTCGAAGCGCTACCGCCGCGAGGCGGCGCTTTATGCCGATATCGAAGCCTATGAGGACGGCACCCCGCGATGGTGCGCGCCGCGCGGAATGACGATCCTCGGACTCTTCGGCGGTCCTCCGCATGCGCTCGCGCTTGTCGAGGCGATGGACGCCGCCGGAATGTTCAGCGCCGACGGGCTGAAGCTCGTGCACGCGATCTGGAACGAAATCGATTTCGTCGGCGACCGCCATCCAGGCGAAGCCCGCGCGTTGACGCAGGGCATGCTGGACGCACTCGACGCGAAAGGGTTCATCGGCACCGCGCTGACCGACGAGCATGTCCGTATTCTCTACAATCATTGGCAGATGCCGATGTATGCTCTGGAATTCCGGGAAATCCCCGCGTCGCTCGATTGGCTCAAAGCGCAGCAGGATGCCAATCTCGCCCACGAGGTCGGCTGCTGACCTCTAGGGCGCTAAGCCAGCCGCGTCGGGGCGGGCTGGCCTTTTTCAATTCCTTTGCGGGACGGAGCAGCGGCCCGGGAGCGGGTTGATGGGGCGGGGCGCTTCGCTCTTCCGGACAGCTGCAACACCGCCTCTCGGCCATTTTCCGCCGGCGCTTCGCGCCTTTGCATCGCGAGGCAAAATGCCCGCGCCGCGATGTCCTGCGCTGCGCTGCGGCCCTGTGGGTGCAGCTGTCCGGCAGCCGCCCCTTGCCCTCTCCATCGGGCCCGCCTTCCGTGGTCCCGCCAGGAGACCTTCAATGCAGACCCTCATTCCCGACACGCTTCGCGCATTGCTTTTGGCCAATGGTGCAATGACCCGGGCGGGCCGCGATCATGACCCTTTTCCGCTGGTCAAACTCTTCACGCCCGATGGCGCCGCGACATGGCTGCTCACCGAACTCGATCCCGACGACCCGGACATCGCTTTCGGACTGTGCGATCTGGGGCTCGGGTTTCCCGAACTCGGCACCGTGTCGCTCGACGAGTTGGCGGCCCTGCGCGGCCCGCTGGGACTACGCGTTGAGCGCGACGCAGGCTTTCGGGCGGACCGCGTGCTCGGAGCCTATGCCGATGCCGCGATCGCGGCGGGGGCGATCGTGACCTGATCTCTTTTGCGCCGATCTCGCAGGATGGACGATTGCCCTGAACGAGGGGCCATGGAAAGGACAGGGACATGATGCACATAGCGAGCGACCGGAAACTTCGCGATCTGCACGAACTTGAGGATGGGATTTGGTTATGCGCCGCCGAGACTCTTGGTTGGAGCTATTCGGAAAGCCACCGTGGATATGTCCACCCGGAGCATTTCGATCTCGGAACCACGGGATCCGAACCGACCGATTTTCCGTCCCATATCGACGCCGAGGAGGCTTGCATCATCAGCGGGATCGTCACGTCCCGCCAGGCGCTAACGATGATGACCCAAACTGGCGGTCTTCTGCATGGATGATCGATCGAGGATCACCGCGCAAACTGCTGTAATCCTGACAATCTCGAAACCGCCCGGGTGCTTGGCGGGTCGAACGTTCGGGACAGACGATGATATCGTCCCGTCGCTTGCTCGTGGTGGCGCTACAACTCGGACCGAGAGCGTCCGCGGAACCGTTCTTTTTGGATGCATCTCGGATTGAAACATGGCTTTCCGCGCGCCATTCTGCGGCCGGCGACAGGCGGCGCGTGGCGAGTCCGCGAGCTTTGGCGAGACTGGAGACCGGACCGCGGCGCCGAGGGGAGGGGATAGCATATGGCTGATGCGGTGACCGCTGACGGCTCCGTCGATACGACCGAAGCAGACGCTGCGCAGGGCGTCTACCATTTCCTTGATGTCGGCGGGACCAAATATGGCGAATGCACCCTCGTCGTTTTTGGCAAGCTTCGCATTCTGATAGACGGTAGCCACCGGGAGGATTTCCGGGGGCAGCGCGGCTATTCGTCGATCCCGGCGCAACTGGAGAAAATCCTGGGAGCGCCGGCGCCGCATGCCATCGATCTCGTCGTCGTCACCCATTGCCATGCCGATCATGTCGGCTGCCTTCCCGAACTGGTCGCCAACGACGTGATCAAGCCCGCGTTCGCCCTTCTGACGGATCCGAAGGCAGGATTTGGACGCGAGGCCGGGACGGACGCGCCGAGCATGGACGCCATGAGTTCGGCCGACCGGCTCGCGGCCTTGCTGCGCGAGGAAGACGCCAGCGATCTGGACGATGGGGAACTGGCGGCGTTCATCGACGCGGTGGCGACTGTGGAGGCTCGCTACAACCAGTTCGTCGAGGATCTCGAACAGAAGGGCGTAAAGATCGTCTTCCATCGAGGCGGGGCATTGGACGATGAGATTGCCGAGCGGCTGAAACCCACTGGCATTAGATTGCTGGGCCCGTCGCCAAGCCAGATTTTACGCTGCGCCGAGCAGATCGCGACCACGAACGACGAGGCGGACGGTCTTGCCGCTCGGCTGCGCAGCAGCGACACGATGGGCATCATCGATCTCTATCGTTCGATCGTCGGCAGCCCGGCCGACCCGGTCGGTCGCAATCCGCGCGGCAACGGCATGAACTGCCAGAGCATCTGTCTGGCGTTCGGTCCGCCCGGCGCCCGGGCCTTGCTCGCCGGCGATATGCAGTTCACCGACCCTGGCGTTCGCCAGATCGAGGAGGAGATGGAGGCGCTTCGGCGGGCGGTTGTGGACGCCGGACCCTATGTCCTGTTCAAAACGACCCATCACACCAGTCATAACGGTCAGGATGATCTGTTTCTGGACGATATCGGCAACCCTCGATTCCTGGTCCATTCGGGAGGGCTGCATGACGAAAAGCATCCTTATCCGGGCCTGTTGACCCGGCTTAAGCGCCGCGAGGGGATCGTCTTCGCGCGAACCGATCGAAACGGCCATATCGAGGTCCGTCCGAAAACGGCGTCCAACCCGGTTCGCGTGTCGCGCGGTGCCCTGAACGACTTTTCGCCGAATCTGGAAAGGGATGTACCCGCCCGCGAGAACGAGCCCGCGCCATGGGCTGCGAGGAAAGCCGCTCCGTCGCCGTCGCAACCTGTTGCGGCAATAGCGGAAGGTCAAGGCCCCCAGATCATCATCGTAAACCTGCCTCCAGGTCCGATCGACATGAGCGTGGCGGGTGTCGACATTGTCGTTCGCCCCGCCGGGGCATCGGCGAGCGCGCCATTCGCATATCAGCCTGTCGGTACCCATGGTGTCGGAGGAGCGTCGCGACCGCTCGCCGATGGGCAGATGGTCGCTCCGGGGCGCTCGATCACAGGACTTCTGTTCGTGACGGATCCCGTTCGTCTCGCCGCGAATATCGGACGCGGCGAAGCCGATCGCGTGCTCGCCGAGGTGGAGCAGCGTGGCGGCATGCTCGTCTTGGGGACAGGAGATCGTCTAATCGACCTCGCGCGGGCTCAATTGCGAAAAGCCCCGCAGGCCCAAGGCGTGGTTTTGTTGGGAGGATATGATGTCGTGCCGTCGGTGCGGCGCGATGTGCTTTCCAACGACCTTCGGCGGAAGCTTGGCGGGCAGGCGATCGAGGATGCGGATAACTTTTGGGTGTGGAGCGACAGCAGCTACGCCGATGTCGATGGAGATGCGATCGCCGAGTTTCCGGTTTCTCGAGTACCCGACGCACGCGACGCCGGCCTTTTTCTCAATGCGCTGGCCGCTTCTCCGCTCCGACGGCTGGAGAAGTTCGGAATACGAAATCTGGCGCGGCCATTTGCAGCCGAAATATGGAGCGAGGTGATCGGTACGCGCGAAATCGAGGTGTGCGAGACATTCGGTCCCGAGAGGCTCGAGGCCGGCATGCTGCAGTCCGCGTGCCATTATTATATGCTGCACGGCGCAGACGACGATGGAAGCTTGTTCACGGGCGAGGATGCCAATGGAACGGGGTATCCGGAGGCATTCCTCGCGGCCAGCGTGCCGCCGCGCTTCGACGGAATCGTGTTTTCGGGATGCTGCTGGGGCGCGTTGATCGTTGACGAAAAAGCCTATGGCGCGGTCACATTCCCGGCACCGCGCCTGGCTGAACGGTCCATCGCACTCTCTTATCTGAAGGCGGGTGCGCTTGCGTTCGTCGGGTGTACCGGCGCGCATTATTCCGGACCCTCGATCGATCCCGATCGCAACTATGCCATGCGGCTCCATCAGGCCTTTTGGAGCCACCTGAAGGCCGATAACATTTCACCCGCGCTGGCACTTTTCAGGGCAAGGGGGGATTTCGCTCAGACCATCGTCGGATCGGGACACGACCTCGATCCCCTGGGTACGGCCCGGCGCCTCAAGAATCTCGAGCAATTCACCTGCTTGGGATTGGGCTGGTAATGTATTATATAGGGTTGGGAAGGAAACGAAGATGGGTATGCCGATCGGAAAGAAGCCAGCTGCTAAGCGAACGGCATCGAGGAAAGCCGCGCCCAAAAAATCCACTCTCGAGAAAACCGCGAGCAAGAAGACGGTCGCCGGTAAAATGCTTACGGCAGTCGCCTACGTGGCCAAAAGCATGCCCGCGTGGAAAGTCGTGACCCACTCCGTGAGCAAGGCGGCATCCCCGTTGGAGACTGATTCGATGAAAACCGAGCATGGTCCTTCGATTGCGCAGTTGAGCGCGAAATTCTTCGGAACAGAAGAGGTTGCCGACAGCGGCAGAAAGGCCGGGAATGTTTTCGCGCCGGTCGACAAGACCATCAAGACGGTTCAGATCGCGCCCAAGAAAGGCGGTCCGGCAAAGACTGCGGACATCGATACAAAGAGCGGTAAGATCTCGATCGTTCAGGGCTGAAACCGGCCGGTGAGGGCTTCTTATTGTCCCGTGTCGATTTAGCAGCCGGGGTGAATTGTCGTCCGACGACGGCTTATTTGCGCTCGAAGTCGGTCGTCGGGACTTGAACTTACTTGGCATCGAAAGCAGCCGTTCGGCTGACACTAGAAGCGCGGTTGCTTCGTGTGCAGCTAACGTTAGCCGGATCGGACTTGTCGCCGGGGAAGCGCCTGCTCCTCCGTTTATTTGAAATCTGGCTCCTCAACAAATGCCGGGGGGCGTGTTTGAGGAAATAGTATATTCGAGCACTATGAACGAGGACAAGGATAACAGCGATTTGCTCGATGCGGTTCGTGCTTCGATACGAATCGGCGCCTCGCCGGAGCTCCTGTTCCATTATGCCCGGCGCGACACGGTCACGGTCAATGGGCCGATACGCCTTGCGAGCCGGACGGTGAATGGAAAAACGGTCTTTTCCTTGCACGATCTTGATGAATTTGATCGGCTTCTGGATGCGGCGCGGAACACGCCCAACGAACCACGTTCACGGATCGATCTTGCCGTCACCTCGCATCTCAAGGCGGAGGCAGGAGGCGCCTGCGCCCGATGCAGTTCCGGCATCACCGTCGAGAATGCGCACATTATTCCCTATCGCGAGACGCAATCGAACCATCACCGCAATCTCGTGCGCCTCTGCTCGGCCTGTCACGGAGAATATGATACCGGTGTGGTCTCGCGAATGGAAATCGAGGCGCTGAAACTGCGTCTGGTCGAGGCCGCCCGAGACCGGTTGCTGGCCGCGCAGGGGGTCAATCTAGCTCCCGTCCCGGTCCGGCACGAGCTTTTGGGGCGCGCCGCTGAGCTTGAACAGCTTGTAGCTGCACTCCAATCGCCCGGTTCGGTAATGGTGCGCGGGGTAGGCGGGATCGGCAAGACCCAGTTGGTTCTTGCGGCCGCCGACGCGGCGCAGACTGGCCGCCCGCTCATTTGGATATCGCTGCAAGATTGTCCGAGCGCGGCCGTGCTGGCGGCCTATCTGGAGACCGCAGCTGGGCGGATCGGCGACGGCGACTTTATCTCGACCTTATCGTCCGTTCGGGCGTGCGTCATTCTCGACGGCGTCGAACGCGCTGCGTGCGGACTGGATATCGTGTCGGATATGATCGCGCGGCTGAGCGCCGAGCGGCCCGAGATTCAGCTGGTGGTGACATCGCAGGCGCGGCTTCCCGAAGTCGGCTTCGATTTCGAACTGGAACTTGGTCCGCTCGACCATGACTCCGCTGTTCATCTTTTCCCCGAGGCAGCCCGGAGCGAACCGGCCGCGTCGCAGCTTCTTCAATTCGCCGCAGGTCATCCGCTGACATTGCGCATCATAGCCGGCCTTGTTCGGCATTTTGAGGGTGCCGAAGCAGTCTGGCGCAGGCTGACAGGCCCCGGTCAGCCGCTGGAAATGCCTGCGCGATCCGTCCAAACATCCGCCTCATCGCTCGATCTGTGTCTCGAAGCTGCGTTTACGGCGCTCACATCCGAACAGCAAAAAGCGATGTGGGTAATCGCACAATTCCCCGCCGGTCTGTCGACGCTCTTCTTCGATCTAGAATCATTGGGGTTTGAGGATCCCCCGGGTCTCATCGCGGCGCTGCGCCAATGGCATCTCGTCGAGGTCGGTACTGTCTGGGATGAGCCGCTGCTGTCGACCCTGTCGCCCGTAAGGCATTTTGTCCGCCATGCCGGCCGCGAGGCGGCGGTGCCGGACCAAGAGGTTATCCGGCGCCGCACCGCCTATGTTTTTGCAATGCGCGTTGCGGAGGCCAATTCCATGATTCACAGCGGCAAGATCGCGCACGGAATGGCGCTGCTCCACCGTGAATTCCCGAACGCGCTGGCCATCATGGACCATGCAACCGGCCATGCCGCCAGCGATCCCAGATATCGCATGGTCGCCAATGCACTGGCATCGAATCTGCAGACCTTCCTCTTCAGCGCCGGATATTTCGAAGTGGGGGCCGAGGTCATGCGCAAGGCTGCCGATCTGGCGCTCGCTGCCGGCGCCCAGAAAGAGGCGCTGGAGATGCTGTCCCAGCTGATATCGCTTGCAAATCGGGGCAAATGTTTCGACCTCGCCAGCGCGGCCCTTGCCGATGCCCGATCGATCGACTGCCGCGACGACGAAGGCCTCCGCGGGCTTCTGCTCGGCATAGAGGCCGGTGCCGAAACTCGGCCTCGAAATTCGCGGCAGGGAGGCGGCCACGACACTCTGCTCGAGCAAGCGGCCGCGGCGAGCCGATCCTATGATCTGCTGACGGCCGCTGCTGGCGGAACGCTAACCCATCGCGGGGCCTTGGCCTTGCTTCAGCAGGCCTGCCTGCTGGAGGATGCCGGCAACCCCGCAGAAGCGCTCGCGCTCCTTGACCGGATTTGCCCTTTCTTCATTGGCGCCAGCAACCCGATCAATGCCGGAGCAGCGTTACAGCGGCGAGGCAATTGTCTTGCCTATGTGGGCCGCGTCGACGAGGCGATGGAAAATTACGCCGATAGCGCCGTGCGGTTTCATCCGCTGGGAGCTGTGGATTACCGAAGCAATACGCTCGGTGAGGCCGGTTTGCTTATGGCAGAATATCATGCGGTGAGCTGCTCGCAGAAGATCACGTGCGACATCGTGGTGGGCGGAGTCGACGATATCGTCGATCGGATTGTCACCGAACTGCCGGGAATCCGCGTGCCGGGGAATGACTGGCCTTATGTTTTGACCCGGAAGACTTGCGGGTTGATCGCGATCGCATCGCTCGGTCGCTTCCCCGAAGCGCTCAATCGATTGGGGGACCGGCTTCGCTCGGAGGTTGCGGACATGATGTTCGCGCAGGAATCGGAAGAGGCGAGGGAATTGGATTACGGAAGTCCGGTTGCGGGCCATTTTGCTGCGCTTGCATGGCTTTGCGAACATGTCTCTGCTGTCGAGCCCGCCGACCGATATCCTGATCTTGCCGAGGTCGAGGGGCTAGCAATCGTCGTCGAGGATATGTTTCGCGGCGGGGTTCGCGAGCTTATGTTCGGCTGGCTGGCGCGTTATTTGTCGCAGCAGCGCGGAATGACTGGGTTGAGGCCCGGCATTTTGCGCGCCGCCGTCGATGGTCTGAGTTATGGCGAGCCGTTCGAGCTCGACGGTTTCAGTCTGGCGCTTTGATCTATTCGCCGCTGCCGGCGCAAAGGTGCGATAAGGTCCACTTCTGCCAGTTTAATACTGGCAATTGCCGGGCGATCTCCTATTGGAATTTCAATGGCGGAGGGCGATGCAGTCGATGAGCTTCTTCAACGCGCGGCCGCGCGGCACGGTCTGCCGCTCGCCATCCTGCAGGATCTGCTCGCTCTCGAGGGCGACTTTCCAGACTTCACGGTTCATGGCGCAAAGAGCGAGTTCACGCGCAGGGTGACGGCGCTTCTCGATGCCGCTGCCGGTGAGGGTGGCGATCCATGAAGTTTCTCAAGCTCGAAGTTGAAGATATTTTCGCCTATCGCGGCCCCAGCACGATCGACCTTTCCGAATGCACCGAGACGCGCAATATCGTCGTCGTTCAGGGTCGGAACGGCCATGGCAAAACGAGCCTGCTCAACGCGATCAAGCTCCTGTTTCTTGGGCTTGGAGATGTCCGCCTCCGCCGCGTCGGCGTCAATTCGACCGAGCTTGGCCCCAAAGCCTATGTCGTGGGGCAGCAAGGCCGTTGGTACGGCGTCTTCAACATGCTCGCGCGCGCGGAAGACGCCCCGGCCCGCGTCGCCTTGTCGTGGCAGGATGGCGAGCGCATCTGCCGTGCCGAGCGCATTTTCTGGCCCTTGCGCGGAGCGACCGACTATCGCGAACAGCTCAATGTGACGATCGACCGCGAGCAGCTTTCGGGTCCGGCGGCCGAGGCGTTCATCCAGGGGCTGCTGCCGAAAGAGGTCGTACCGTTCTTCTTCTTCGACGGCGAACAGATTCAATCGCTCGCCGACGCCGAGGTCGGGCGCGAGCAGGGCGAGATCGAACGGCTGCTCCGCCTGTCCTTCGTCACGCAGGTGCTGCGCGAGGTCGACAGCTATGGCCGCGTGAAGCGCAAGGCGGGGCTGCCTGAAGCGGTAAGGGCGGAAATTGCCGCGGCCGAAGGTGCGCAGCGGGCCGCCGAGGCTCGTGGTGAAGCCGCGGCGCGTGCTCGCGTCCTGCTCGAGGAGGAGATCGCCGATCTGGATCGCGAAAAGCGTCAACTCGATATGGAACGGGCGCGTCTGCGAGGCGGACTTTCAGAAGAGGACCGCCGGCGCATGGAGGGGCGGATCGCGACCATCGCCTTGCAGCGCGAAGCCCTTGGAAACCGGATCGCTCAGGACATACCCGTCGAAATCCCTGCAATCGCCAATCTCGGTCTCGTGCGCCAGGCGTTCGCCATGCTTGAGGAGCAGCTGGGCGGCACCGCCGATGCGCCGCTCGCGACGCGGCTCCATCGCGCATTGCCCGGAGCGGTCGTCGATGCGGTCGGTGCGCTGACGCCTCCCGTGACCCTGGCCGACAATCAGAAGGATCAGCTGCGCGGCCGTGTCACCGATATGCTCGTCGATGTCGGGGTCGCCCCGACCGGTCAGGAAAATCCGCTTCTCGCGTCGCTCAGCCCGCGAAAGGTTCGCGCGCTGCGGGACCGCTTCCTGCTCTGGACCCAATCGGGTGAAAATATGGCGGCGACCCAATCGGAGCAGCTTCGCCAAGCAAGGCAACTCGCGAGGGAAGAGCAGCAACTTCGCCAGGAGCTCGACGAGGCCGAAATTACCAGCGACGAAGCCCGGGCGCGGTACAAGGCGTTGTCGGCTCAGATAGAGGGCATTGAAATCCTCGCCCGTGAGAAAGTCGCCGATAAGGCGATCCAGGCCGGGAATGAGGCGACGGCGCAGCGCGAGGCGGCGGAGCAGGCCGACACGGTCCAGCGCCTCTATGCAGCGCACGCCCATGTGGTTCGCGAAAATGCCGGATATCAGATCAGCCGCAAGGTTCGCGCCGCGCTTGACAGCTTCCGCGATGAACGCCGCCAGCTTATTCGCGCTTCGGTCGAAAGGCATCTCAACGACAAGGCGTCGATCCTGCTCGGTCCGAGCCAGTTGGTGAAGCATGTCGAGCTCGACGAGAATTTCGGCCTTTCCTATGTGGACGAACGCGGAGAACCGGTCGGCAGGCACAGCCTGTCCGCCGGCATGCGCCAACTCGCGGCGATGGCGATGCTCTGGGCGCTCAAGGAAGAAGCAAGGCGTCCGCTGCCCGTGGTTATCGATACGCCGCTTGGGCGTATCGATAATGAAAACCGGTCTTTGCTCCTCTCGGATTATTTCCCCGAGGCCGGCAATCCGCTGATCATTCTGCCCACCAATTCCGAACTCGGCGAAGATGATCTTGCGCTCCTCTCCGACAATATCGCCAAGCGGTATGAAATCAGGAATGTCGGCGGCACGAGTGCGCGGATCGACGAGGTGAGCCGTTCAGGAGGCCGGCGGCATGGATAGCCTCTACTTCAGCAAGGATGAGAAAACGCTGTTCGAACGCGTCATCGCCGATGGGTTCGAGCAGCAGAGCGGATACAATTGGTGGGTCGTCCGTATCGCAATTGCCCAGTCGCTCAAGATCGATGGCGAGCCCGACGCGCGGTTTCGCGCGCCTCCCACGCGGGACCGCGGAAGCGAGCTTCACTTGGCCCAGGTCACAGGGCAGGGGCAGCGCGCCGGTCAGGCAACCCTCGATCTTGGCTTGCCCGGCCGCGACCCGGACTATGACGATGCAATCCGCCTCCTCCTCAGCGTCAAGCACGACCGCGACATGTTCGCCAATGATCGCGACTATCTCGACCTGCTCCAGCGCCACGCAAGGCGCGGGCTTGAAATCATCCAGGCCAGCTGGCTGCCGGGACGTAGCTTTCACGACTATCTTCTGAACGAGATATTCTTCGGCATCGGCGGCGATACCGAAGACGGCCGGCCTGCCGATGTCGAACTCGACTGGCCCGCACTCTCGCGCGGATTCGCCCAGATCGGGGTGTCCGCATCGCAAAGCGCCGATGAAATCCAAGGTCCAAGGCTCACCCGCTATCCGCTGACGTTGGCGGCCGTCGATGACTATGACCGCCTGCGCCGGGGGCTCGACGATCTCGCCTTTGCAATTGGCCTCGCTTCCGGCGGACTGGCGCTGAGCAGAGAAGCTGGCGAGCGGCGCGTCATACTCGACATTCCGCGCCCGAGCGCCACTTGGCAAGCCGTTGGCTGGCGCGCGCTGCGTGCAGCACTTGCGGAGCGTGACGAAGCCTTGCCGGTGAGTCCGGGCGTCGATGTCGTTGGACGCCCTTTCGTGTTCGACCTTGCCGAGGCGCCGCATCTTTTCGTGGCCGGCGCCACGGGGAGCGGCAAGAGCGTCTGCCTCAATGCCCTCATCTTGTCGCTATTGCTCGCGCGCGAGGCTCCCGAACTCGTGATCATCGATCCGAAGGGCGTCGATTTTGCCGATTATGACGGCTGCGTGCGCCTGCGCGATCAGCATGTCATTACCGATATGGCTGCCGGTGTGGCTGTGCTGCGCGAGCTTGTCGAAGAGGTGGAGCGGCGACAGGTCCAGATGCGCGAGCTGGGCGTGCGCAATATCGGAGAAGCGCGGCGGGCCGGCAGCAACATGCGCCGCATCGTCGTGATCGTCGATGAACTCGCCGATTTTCTGATGAGCCGCAGCGGCGCCGAGGAGCCTCTCATTCGTCTTGCCCAGAAAGCCCGTGCGAGCGGCATCCATTTGGTGCTTGCTACGCAGCGCCCCGACGCGGCGACCTTTCCAGGTCTGCTCCGCGCCAATATCCCGAGCCGCATCGCGCTCACCGTTCAAAAGGCGACCGAGTCGCGTATCATCCTCGACGAGAATGGAGCCGAGAATCTGCTTATGCGAGGCGACATGCTGATCAAGCTGGCAGGCCGCGATCCGACGCGCGTTCATGGCGCTGCGATCGATAACGCGGACATCGCAGCAGCCGTCGCGACGGCGAACAGCCAATGACCGATACGTTGCTGCGACCGACCGCCTTCGCACTCGCGCACCTCACGCTCGTCGATATGGGGCCGCTTCGCGGTACCACCTCGCTTCCGCTGACCGATGAGGAGGGGAAGCCCACCAATTTATTCCTGATGATGGGGCCTAATGGATCGGGTAAAACTACGATTCTCGATGCCATCTATCGGGCAATGGCGTTGCTCTCCAGCCGTGCTCACAACGAATATGGGAACGACGCGCTCGATAGCGGTGACGGTGGTCTTCAGCTTGATGCGCGCGTGGTGCTTGACGACGGTGCACGATCGCGTGCGTTCATGCTTTCGATCGTCGCCGGCGGGCCGGGATTGTTGAAGGACTGGACCGCGGATGAGCTGGAAACGGCTGAAGTGGACGAGCAGATTGTGCTGGCCTTCCAGCGTCGCAGCGCAACCGAGGCCGTCCTGCGCGCGCAGACGTCGCATCCGTCTGCCGTTTCGTTTCATGATGCGGTGATTGCCCAGCTGGGTGACCAGCCCAGGGATCTTTTCGAGACCGCGGCCGGCTATCCGACCGTCCTCTACTTCCCCTCGAACCGGGGCATCAGGCGGCCACCGCGCGAGAATGCCATCACGCGCCCCGCCGGATATGGCTACGCGCCCGCGCATCTGTTCGATACCGATGGTGCGAGCTGGGCGTCGTCGCTCGACAATCTGTTCGTCTGGTTCGCCTGGCTCGATGATGGGCGCGACGAGCGTTGCCGGGATATCGTGAACTCTTTGGTTTTTCGAGGTACGAAGCGTCTCGGAGCGGTCGATCGCCAGAATCTGTTCGTCCCCGTCGAAGTGCAGGAAACGGGCGCAAGTCACCGGCTCGACCAGCTTTCGAGCGGTGAGCGCCAACTTGTCCAGCTGGTCGTGCGGATCGCGAGCCACATGGCGGGGTCGACGATAGTCCTGATCGATGAAACCGAGCAGCATCTTCACGTCGTGATGCGGCGGCGCCTGATGGCGATCATGAAGGACTGGGCGAAATCCTATCCGCAGCTCGCCTTCCTGTTCACGAGCCACCAGCCGGACACGTTCCGGCTGCTCGCTCCGTCGCGCGCGGAGCCGGGGCTGCGCAAGAGCGCGTCGTTGGTCAAGCCGAGGTATAGGCCTGGTCAATGAATGTCGTGCCGCTGACCGAATTCAGCTCGGACCGCCAGTTCGAGGCGCATTTTCGTTCGTTGCCGAGGGTCGTCCTCGAGGGTGACAGCGATGTGGCCTTCTTCCTTGCCTGGTTCGAACATCTTCTTTCGGAGCTTGATTTCGTGTCGGCGAAATCCATTAGCGGGGCCGCCGGATGCACGGCGGTCGGCCAGGCGGTTCAGCAGAGTATCGACGACGACGGCATTCCGGCGATCGGGATCGTCGATCGCGACTGGTTGAGCCGCGAACAGCGCTGGGACCTGCTCTATTCGCTCGATGACAATGCGGCAACCAATGCCAAGGGGGGCGACGTGGTGACGGCCTCGCTCTGGGAGATTGAGGCGTATCTTCTCCTTCCCGAGCTGATGGGGCGCTGGGTCGGACTCCAGCGCAACCCGCCGCCGGCGTCGCAGGGTGAGAAGGGCTCTGCGCTGGCTCGGGTCGTGGAGGAATGCGACGCGCTGCTGTTCGCTATGCCCTTTTTTGCCTCTGCCCATGCGGCTGGTGAGCATTGCGATATCCGCTATTTCAGGGATGTGGCGCATCACAACATGCCGGAGAAATGCGGGGAAATATGCGACGCGCTGGAGGGCGAACGGCGCGTCGCCCTCGAGCAAGTGGACAGTCTGATCGCGGCAATTCGCACTGCTGCGCCCGCTGACCCTGAGCGTCGCTTGTCTTTCTTGCTGCGCTATCTCGATACGAAGCGGCTACTTGAGCGTGTCGGCAGGCGGTTGAAGCTTCATGCCGATGCGCACCACGCGCTTTCCGAGCTCATGTCCCTGCTCGATCTGCGCCCTGCCGAACTGGAAGAAATTCTGAACAACGCCGTAGCGCGCTTCAACAGCTGACAGACCCCGCTTCCAAGACCGGGAGAAGGATGAGGGCATCCGCGAAATCGAGTTCGAGAAACTCTCCGCCGGCGCTGAGCCCCTCCGCGGCGATACGCGACAGCAATTGCTGCTCGGCTCTGTGGGCCAGCCAGCCGTCAGCAAAGCGCTGCGCGGCGATCAGTCGCCACCGCATCCCCATCTTGGGAGGAAATCCTTCGTTCAGCTCGCATATCCGCCGCGGTACGTCGCGTGAAATGCCAAGCTTGAACCATTTTGGCTTGGTCCCGGCGACGCAAAGCATGAGAAGGTAGAGGTGATGCGCGTCATCTGCCACGCGGGTCGAGACAAGCGTGCCCTCGAATGGCACTGGCCCCCGGCTCACCATGCTGTCCGATACCGCCGAGCCGCCGCTGCCCAGCCCCTCTCTTGCTATTACATCGGCGCGTTGAAGGAGAGAGCCCGGATCATCCAAAAAGGCCCGCCAGGCGTCGTGATGCGGGCGAGGTATTCCGTCCTGCCGCAGACCTGCCGCAATGGCGTGAAACATGTTTACCGCATCCGCAGCTTCGCAAGGATCGAGCAAAGCTCCGTTCCCTCGGCGGCCGAGCACGATGGCACATAGATGTTCAACCGGCTGATCTTCGGCATTTGCGCGTTGCGGCCGGATAGCGAGAAAGGCTGCGAGCGCCGCTATCGTCTCCTCGTTGCTCCATTCCAGCCGTTGCGGTGCAAGGGAGGTCGACTGTTCGGACCGTCCGTGATCTTCGGCTGTGGATGATGGGCGGCCCTCGGGAGCGATTTGACGCCGATGCCATGCCGCGATGGCCTCGCGGGGAGCCTTGGCAATATCGCCGCGCTCGATCGCGCGCAGTTCCGTCAGCCGCCGCTTCAAGCCGGACACCGAGCGCAGCGTGGTACCGGGCCGAGGCGATCCGCGCTTCGCGGCAGCTTCGCTCAGATATCTCGAGGCGGCCGCGAGTTCCCTCGGAAGGTTGCTGCCCGGATAGGCGCCGCAGCGAAAATATATGTCCACAAGGACGTCCCACTCGGCCGCGTCCAGCCGCGGGCCTCCCCCACGCTTTGGCGCCGAACCATGCGGTGACGTCGGATTGATAGCCACAATCGCCGGACGCCGCTCGTCAATCGGCCTTGATGGGGGCAGGCAATACCGTCTTTGCGGGATCCTGTCCGAGAAGTTCCGCATAGCGCAAGGTAAGGCGCGGGAGCATGGCAGGTTTCAGTTTCCCGAGCATATAGAGCAGGATGTTGCGCGAGGTTGCTTTGTTTGCGGGCTCCATCGTCCGCGTGCTCGGATTCCAGATGATGCCCTTATGGGGGGGCTGCGATAGGTCCATTGGCAGCTTGGCGATCAGCTTGAGCGCCCCCTCGATGCCCTCCGTCGGCACGAGCGCCGCGAGCAGTTCGGCGAGGATCATCAAGCCCACGGGCCGGAACAGGAGATGGCCGCCCGCATCGGTGCGCTGTGCGGCGATCTCCTTCTTGTCTCCCGACTTCAGATAGGTCCCGAAGGGCGGAAAAGTTGCCCCGATCTTTCTGAACAGGTCTCCGGTCCAATCATAATACAGGTCGAGAATGTCGTCCGGCGGCCTGTAGAACCTCAGGCGTTCGAGCGACTCTTTCGATCGCACCTTCCAGAACAAGACCGTCAGGACGTCGTAGAGATTCTCGATCGTGGTGAGATGTTCGAGATCGTTTCCGGGAAGGTTGGCGCGGCCGGAAAAGAGAATTTGATCGCCACAGAATGACGGATGCTCTTCGACGAGGCGGCGTGTGATTATTGCCATCACATCAGACTCGTCGAGTGCGATGATCTCGCTCTTCTTTACGGCCTTGGCAGTCTTGTTCAGCGTCGTGAAAAGCTTGCGCGTCCGCTTCAACCCCTGCGCTGTCCCGTGGTGCGCGACGAAAAGAACCGACACCTCGTCTTCGCCCAGGCTGGCGTCTTCCTCCAAGGCTGCCTTGATGCCAGCGAGGCGATGCTGCCCATCCAGCGCGAACAGATCCTCGTCGCCGCTGAGCCGCAAAAAGCCGAGGCTATAGGCCGCGGTATCGCTGAGCTTTGCCGGGTCCAAGCCCGTGTCGCGCGGTTTGACATCGCCGAGCGCGAGCCATTCGGGATCGCCCTTGTAGACTGCGATAACGAGGGAATTGAAAAAGCGGTCATCATTGTCCTTCAAATAATCGGCGATCTGTGTGCCGCGCCCTTTCTTGAGTTCGCGCTGGATCATTTCCGAAAGCCGTTCGCTGCTGTGAATTTCGTCGGCGAAATTTACCTTTCCGGCAATCTGCGCGAGCGTCATCAGCACGGAGTAGAAAGCCCAGTCGCCGAAACGACCACGCAGCGCGGGAAAATACTCGGCGCTCATGAGCGGAACGCTTTCACCACGGCACGTACCTCCGCCGAGAAATCCTTTTCAACGACCGGGGGAATGATAGCATCGTTCAGGTCGGCCTCTAACTGGCCGAGATCGAACGTATCGTCAGCTATGGGGACATAGTTGAAGAACAGGTCGTCGCTATATTTGGCGAGCATATAATGGACCTTCGGTCTTTTGTTACGGCGCTGCTCTTTCAGATATTCGTAAAAGCGATCGTTCAGCGTCCGGTGCAGCGCCTCTTCGCCGGTAATGCCAATATACATGATATAGCCATGCGGCGGAAAATGATCGTTCGCGTGCATCACGGTAAAGGCATAGATCCCTCGCTGAAGAGGGATCTGTGACTGGTTTCCGGCCTCAAACTTGACCGTGCACCAGGAGAGCGGTCCTTGAACCCGCGAGGTGCGCCAGCGGTTGGGGCTTATCAGGAAATCGCGAATGTCTGCTTTCAACCCGTCGACTGTCTGCACGAAATCATTAACCATCGCTGCCCCTTTATTCCCCGCCCCTTATTCGCGGTTCCGCCTTTGTCGCGGGGACCCGCGGCCTTCGACCATCCCGGCCAATCGGCCCACGAAATGATCGAAATCGCTGAGACTTGTCTTCCAGTCATCCCAAAGTGTGTAGATACCGCGGTTCCAGTGCGTGGCTACGAGAAACTGTATCCGTTGCCGCTCAATATCATGTTCACCGCTATGCTCGACGATCAGGCTGATCCATGTTGCGAGATCGGGCCCGGATCCGAAGAGATTTTCTCCTTTTATGGGCTTGCCGAAGCCGGTGAAGCTTGTCTCGAGCTTTGGCGTGCCTGGAATGCCGAGTGACCGTCCTATTGCGAGCCGCGCCGGGCCATAGCGGTGCGGCAACCCCAAGAGACGCTGGAAGCGGCCGTTGAGATCGTCTGCGGGCCGCGCAGTTCGAAAGTCCGTCCGGATCATGTCGATGAGGCTAAGGGTCATCGATCGGCATCCTGAAAAAGGGTGCGATGCGGCGTCGTATCACTAGTGGCCGGAGGTTCGAGAACCAATATCCCGGCGACCCGCTCCCTGATCGGCTCGAGATATTCGGCCGACAGTTCGGCAGGCTGCGATAACAGAATGATTTGAGTATCGAGACCCGTGAGGAAGGCCAGCACATTGTGGCGATGTGCGGGGTCGAGACGTGCGAGCGGCGTGTCCATGACGATGGGAAAGCGCGGCGAGACCATGCCGATCGCAGCCATCAGTGCAAGGGTGAAAATCTGCGTTTCGCCGGCGCTGAGATCCTTGGTGCGCAAATCCCGACCCTTGCTGTCGAACAGACCGACCGAACCATCGGCAGCGATCCGTATGTCCTCCACCTCTTTCTTGTGCGCCATGGCGCGATAGGCGACGGTGACAGCCTTGGAAATCGTATCGAGGTTGAGCGGAAACAGCCGGTGGACCAGCGTCTCTACGACCTTGCCGAGCTGTTCGGCAAGGTCGGCCTTCGCAAGGACTGGCGCAGCGCTTGCTGCCTCGGAGCGGATGCGCGCCGCTTCCCGCCGCTTTGCCGCTAATTCACCGCGCAGCCCGTCAAGCTTCCGCGTAATCTCACGCGAACTCTCCTCGAGCTGTCCGATTTCTTCCTGGGTATGTCGCAATTCTTCGGCGAGGGATTGCGACTGGCCATCAACGCCCCGCTGTTCTGCAATTTTGAGGTCGATCGCCTCGACGGCGGCGTCCGCCGCTTCCACCGCAATTGAAAGCGATCCGATCGTGTCGGTGGCGAGGCCTTCGATATCGCGTAGCCGCGCATCGACAGCATGCCGCTCGGTTTCCCCTAGGTGCCCAAGCCGCAAGTCTTCGGTCACTACAGCAGTGTCCGTCTCGTCCCAGAGCCGGCGGATTTGTTCCACAAGGCCCTCGCTCAGCAATTCATCCGGAAAACCTGCGGTAAATCGTTCGAATCGTTCGTTGCTGAACGTCCGGCTGGCAGCACGGTGCTGCGACTCTGCCTCTACAGCGATTCGGCTCCGAACTGCGCTCCGCAGCTTTTTGCCCGAAAGACCGAGGGCAAGATCGGATGAGAGGCGCTCGCGCAACTGCTCCACAAGACGTTCGCGCGACCGATCGAGGCGTTCGCGTTCTTCGAACAATTGCTTGAAATTAGCATAGCTCTCGCCGTGAAGGCTGCCGATGCGCTGAATGATTGTGTCGCGGGCGAGGCGCAATGGTTCGACGCGCGCGCCGATCTCATCCAGCCGCGCAAGACAGTCGGCTTCATCCGAAGCAAGCTGGCGAACGACGTCGGCGACATCGTCATAGGCTTCGCCAATGGCCCCCTTAAGCGACCGGCGACGGTCGCGTGCGTAGGTGACCAGATCGTCGGACAATGTGCGGAGCAGCGGCACGCCGAGTGCGTTCTCGATGCCCTGACGAACCTGGACGTCGAGATCGGCAAGGGCAAGCCGCTCGAGTTGCTCGCCATCGAAGATGAAGAATGGGGCGAGGCGCGCTGGCACCAGTTCGTCGGCGATGATCGCTCGTGTTACGGCAAAACGTTCGTCCCCTTCCGGGACCGGAACGATGTCCTCGTCTGGGCCTGTCCAGATGCGCACTTCCTCGTCGCTGCGGTGGTGCTTGCCGCCCGCGCCGAAATACCAGTTCCGCTGAAGGATCAGTCTTTCGTCTGCCTCGCCGTCGAATATCAGTTCGACCAGCATCGTTGCCTCGCCCCGACGCGCTTTGTCATTCAGCGCACGCTCAAGAAATGCGTCATAGCCGAGGTCGCCGCGTCCGCCCGGGGTAGCACGGGCGACAAGCGGCAGGCCTTCACGGCCATAGAGACAGAGGATCAATGCCTCCAGCAGGCTGGTTTTGCCGAAGCCGTTGCGTCCTTCGATTACGATAGTGTTCCCGGCGCCTGCGAAGGCGTTCAGGTTCAAAGTGAATTCGTCGAATGCTTTCCAGTTCTTGAGCCGGATCGTGGACAGCTTCATGCAGCGCCTTCCCCGAGCGCCGAAGAAATGACCCTGTCGATATCGTCGAAGAGGCCGCGCCGCCGGCGCATACCAGAATAGTCCTGCTCGAGCCGGAGGAGTTCGCGGAATAGGCGCGGATCAATGCCTTCCTTGGAGCAGACGTCATCAAGGACCTGGTCGGCCTCGGGTGCAAGCAGCAGGCCGATTTTGTCGTCCACCGTCATACTTTGGGTTCCTCGGCGGCGCGCGCCAGCCGCGTTGCGTCGTCCGCCCAGATCGAATGGATCTGCTGAATTTCCGACTCGCTGATAAGGGGTTCGCCGACTTCCGCCTGCACCTTGATCAGCCGGTCGAGAATCATTCGCCGTGCCTCGAAGGTGAACGGGCCTGGGATGAGGGAGCCGTCGGCGAGATGCGACCGCGCCCCGGTGCGCCGGCGCGCCATGCGCATCTCGGCATCCTGGCGAATCTCGGCAAGCCAGTCACGAAAGTCCATCAAGGGTTCGAGATGTTCGTTCCCGGTACCGATGAAGCCTTCCATACTATGGTCCTTGACGATAACGGTGCAGGTCCAACAGCCGAAGCGTGACGACGATGTTCCGCAGGACGGAGCGTCATCTTTATCCAGAACGAGCGGGCATTCACCGCCGGCCGCATTTCGATAGAGCGTGACAAGCTGCCTGTGCGATCCACCCCATGGCGGACGACGCTGCAGCAAGACCTGCCATACCTCGTCAGTTGAAAATTCCACGATCGGCCGAAATACTAGGCAGCCCGCCAGGGAATTGTGCGGGTTAAGCCGTTCGCCGTTCGAATAGCGATTCACGCTCATGGCGCGCGTCGCCGATTCCTGCCGCCGCACACCGAGCAGCAAAATGGCTTGCCCAGTCTCGTCGATAGTCGAGCGGATATAATGCGAGGTTGGCTGAATCTTCATCCTGTCGGTGCACCAGCGGAATGAGCGGCTGGGCGACGGATAGCCTCTGCCGATCAAATTCACCCAGAAGGTCTGGTCAATCTTCGGGCTGGTCTTCACCACGGTCACCGGAAGACGAAGCGCCGGTACCACGCTCCGCATCCGTTCGAGCATGGCGTCGAGGTGACGTGCGATCAGCGGCGCTTCGACAAGCGTATCATTGGCAACGATATGGACGGGCCGCGTGCGTGCGCTCGGCGGCAGATCGAGAAGCATTTCGAAGACTAGTTGGGCGACGAGCGTGCTGTCCTTCCCGCCTGAAAAGCCGATGATCCAAGGAAAATCATGTGCGGCGCGATATTCGGCAAGAAGTTCCGCGCGTGCGAACTCAAGTTTGCTGCCTAAGTCCTCCACCTCATTCAGCAGCGTTGCCATATACCCCTTCATCCTTCCATTCTGCTGACCGGCTGATCTGTGCGAGACCCGTCGCCGAATCGGCAAGTACGCGCGCCGCTCTATTGACCTCGTCCAACGTCGTCGAGCGGCCAAATCCAATTCTGACCGCGCCTTCGGTTCGTTCTGCTCCAAAGCCGAGCGCGCGCAGGACGTGGCTCGGTTCAAGCGCCTCTGCCGTGCACGCGGATCCCGATGAGATAGCGATCCGATCGCTCACCGCCATCACCAAAGCCTCTGCGTCAACCCCTTCGAAGCTGAGGTTGAGATTGCCTGGCCAGCGCCGATCGAGCGTGCCGTTCACCGCGAATTTCGCGCCGCGGGCGGAAAGTTCTTCGAGAAAGGCTTCCTGGAGGCACAGAAGATGCGTTCGCTCGCCGGCCATCGTCGCCGCGGCCAACGCACTGGCTGCGCCTATCCCGACGCAGAGCGGGGTGGGGAGGGTGCCTGCACGCAGCCCAGCCTCCTGACCGCCGCCATCGATTTGCGGAGCGAGATCGCGCTGGAGCGAACGGCGGATGTAGGCTGCGCCGATACCCTTTGGGCCATAGAATTTATGCGCGGACAGGCTCATAAGGTCTATCGCGGCATGTCCGACATCCAAGGGAATCTTACCTGCTGCCTGCGCCGCATCGCTGTGAAAGATCGCGCCGCGCTCCCGGCAGATATGCCCGATGGTGGCAAGGTCCTGAATAACCCCGATCTCGTTGTTCACGGCCATAATGGTGACGAGCGCGGTCGCCTCGTCGACGAGTTTGTCGAGATTTGCGATCGAAACCAGTCCATCCGAGCCGACGTCAGCCCACACGACCTCGAAGCCCTGCTTGCCGAGCCTTGCAAGCACTTCGATCACCGCCTTATGTTCGGTTGCCGCGCTCACAATCCTTCGTCGGCCCCGGTCCGCCATCATATGCGCCGCGGACTTCAGCAGTAGATTATTGGCCTCGGTCGCGCCCGAGGTGAAGATTATCTCGCTCGACCGCGCGCCGATCAGCTTCGCCACATCCGCGCGCGCCTTGGCAATGGCCTGCGCCGCGCTTTGCCCATATTGATGCTCGCTCGCGTGGGGGTTTCCGAAATCGTCGGAAAAATAGGGCAGCATGGCCGCCAGCACGCCCTGATCGACGGGAGTTGTCGCCTGAAAGTCGAGATAGAGAGGGCGCGTCATGCACAGTCTCTAGCACAGAGCAGGCGCATTGGGAGATCGGAGAAACCGGGGTCAGCCGATTTCCTCTGCCGGCCCTGGCCGTATGGGGTGCGAACATCCTCGAAAACGCTTGGAATCATGGACGTCCGAGCATCCTTCCGCCGACCGCTTCGACGCTCGATGTCACCGTTTCGATGATCTCGCCGAGCAACTGCCTGGCGCCGCTGGTCATCGCGGCTTCCGGGACCGGGGCAGCCGTTCTGTAAATCTCGGCAATCCTAGTAGCGCGGACCCAGGTCGAACCCGAACCGCGAGGAGCGTGCGCCTCGGTCCAGTCGACCATTCTGTCTTCGATCAGCCGCCGTCTGGTAAGCGCCAGCAGGCCGCTAGCGACCAGCCGCCGGATGCGCGACACGGCCTTGGTCCGGTCATCATCCTCGAGCTGATTGGCTTCCGGACTGTCCAGATAGAGCGAGATTGCTTCCTGAAGATGCCGGTGAAAGTCGGCGAGCGGTTGCAGCGTGTCATATTCGACGTCGGCACCAGTACTGATGCGTTTTGTCAGAGCCTTTATGCGCGTCCAATGTTCGCGGCGGTAGTTCGCGAAGGTGGAGATGCCAAGCCGCGCGAGCCACGGACCATGGAATTTTTCAACGGCGTCCTGCACGGCCAATATCATGCCTGTCGGGTCATAATGCAAATTGCCTTCGGGTTCGTCGGCTTGCGCCTCGGCGGCAGCTTCGAATTGCGATAGCATGCGTTCCAGCTGGCCTCGCATATATCGGGCCGCCTTGGCCGGTAGATCGCGCAGCACGCGGTCGGTACCGCCGAGCATGAAGCATCGGTCGTCCAAGCCATGTTCGATCGAATTGACGACATCGGAGCCTACGAATTCCCGAAGCCGGGCGAGGGCGCTCAATACCGACGACATGACGTGTGCGCGTCGGTCAGCAGGACTTGAGAGGCTTGGACCTTTGATCAGGTCGAAATGGGTGAAAGCAACGACCAGCTTGTCCGAATGGCCCTGCGAAGCGACAGCGCGAAGGACCGACAAAGGTGCCGCCTGCATCGGCTGCTGAGCATTGTCGACGAGAAGGATGACGTCAGCGTCGTCGAAGCGCCCGGTGATGTTCGTTGAAATGCTGGCGCCATAGTCGGGTGTGTGGCCAAGACCTTGCCCGTCGATGAGGACAAGCTGCGTCCCGTCTTCGCGCATCTCCGGATAAAGTGGCCCCTTGACTCTTATCCCGTCGACCACCGGCGTCAGAAGCCGTCCGAAATGTGGCCAGAAATTGCTTGAAAACCAACGAATGGTGCTGATGAACTCGGTGCGGTCTCCTGTCGAGAAAGTCCAGTATTCTGGCCATTTTCCCGAAGGTCCCGAAAGCGTGCCCTTCGCCACCATCGCGAAGCGCGCGGCGATGGCATCGAGGATGTCGTGGACCAAGTTCCCGAAATCATCCTGCTCGTGCAGAACAGCCTCGAACGCCTCCTCGATCAGATCGTCAAGCGCTTCGCGATCCTTTGCCTCGAACGACTCCTTGCCGATCGTGACGATACTTTCGACCTCCGAGGAAATTTGCTCGGCCAGAGCCTCGATGCGAGCGACGAAAGCTTCGACATCGCGTACATTTCGAGCACGCTCATCTTCCGGAAGGTCGCCTTCGTCGAAATTCCCGGCGAAGCTTTCTGAGGCGTCATCGCCGTCATCGTCGAAGGAAAAGTCATCGTCTGCATCGCTGCTGCCCGGTGCCCGGTGCGGGCCAAGGATATAGCTGAGCCGAAATCGTTGATCTCGGTGGTTGAGCAGTCGTTCGGCAACTTTCGAATGCAGGCCGTTATGGGCTGCCATCGCAGCATCGAGAACGCATTCCTCGATTAGCGACTGGATTTGAAGCTCGGGAAAAAATGTGACGACGGCTTCATAATCTCCTTCGGCGAGAATGACCTCAATGTCGGCGATCGTCGTCTTGGCGGGAGCGGTCGATGGGAACCGGTCGGTCTCGGGGGCTGAGCCGATCAGCTGCCGCAGCAACGTGGTCTTTCCCGCGCCCGTCGTGCCGACAAACAGGACCCGCGAATAGCCGTCCGCTTTCCCGGGTAGCGGCAGAAGGCTGTCGCGCAGTTGAAGCGAAGACCGGTCCGGCGGGGTCAGGTCATCGTAAAAGGCCGCGACCACCTCCGCGTAGAATCGCGCTTCCGCTTCGGGACGACGCACGGGATTCCACCAGTTCCGATCCCCCAGGATTTCGTTCATTTCCTCCACCATCTCGTCGGCGAGGTCGTCATCCTTCGTATTGAGCCCGCGACGGACCTTACGGCCAAGCTTGCCCGAAGCATCCTGCTTCAAGGGGTGGCGAAAGGTGATCGTCCAGCCCGGCCGGCTCGAACGCGTCTTTGAAGCTGTAAAAGGGGCCTTGGCCATAGCGTTGTTCCATGTTGTTCCGACATGCCTTGACACAGATCGTCCCAGGGCGCAAGTGAAGGTCGTTAGGAACAACGCGGAACAACGTAAAGTGAGGATTTTCAATATGTCTGATAGTTCGAATCGACTTTCCATGCTCATGGTGAGCTTTGACCTCCCCCATCCGGTGCCGGGCGACCGGCGCTACAAGGCTATCGACCGGTACCTCAGCGCGATCGGCACTGTGATGCGGCCGCTCAAGCAGGTCCGCTTTGTCATGACGCGTGCGCATCCCGACGTCGTGCTTCAGGAAGTTCGGTCGCGCATCGGGGCCCGCGGTGCAGTGGCTGTGGTTCGCGTGAGCCGGCGCTCAGCCGTCTTTGTAAACGATGCCGCCATTCGGGCGTCAGTGCGCAAGGCGATCAGGCAAGCAGGCTCACGATGAACTATGCGCCATGAATCCGCGCCTTCAAAAGGCCGGTCCGTGGGTGTGTGTGCACCGGACCAAGCGCGTGCCGCGATAGAATGCGGACGGCGTCCAAAGTCGGCGTCCGGGTCGGAGCCGATTGGATAGCGTGTGTTGAATTAGGCTAGTTTGGTGATACCCGCGTCAGGTTCGACTAGGTGCCGGTCCTATTTTCCGACCCCGGCTTCCGGTCACCGCGCAAATCGCCGGACTGCGCGTTCTCGCTATTTGTTGAGGCAATTTGCGGGTCGTCGAGCGTACGCTCTATCGTCATTTTCGGGATCGGCTGAGGGTCTGCTTTTTCGCGATTGGTCCCCGAAAGTTGTCCGTCCGCTACCGGCCAACACCAGAAGCAACTTCTGGATCGGACAGTTAGGTTGAAACGGCAGCGAATTTGACTGCGATCAGGGTAATCCATCTCGAAACTCGCGCGGCCGTTATTCTCTATCGCTCGCATTGCGGCCGCTCGATTTCGACGGCTTCTGCGGGACGCTGCTTCCGTGTTCGCTCCACCAAGCGGTCAGCGCTTCCATCATCGGCCCGAGCGCGCGAGCTTTTGACGTCATTTCATATTCGACGCGCGGAGGCACCTCCGCGAACACCGTGCGCGATATCAAGCCATCGGCTTCGAGTTCGCGTAGCTGTGCGGTCAGCATGTGCTGCGTGATCCCCGGAATTCCCTTTCGCAGTTCTCCGAAGCGATAGATCCGCTGGTGGAGCAGCCACATGATCTCGAGCTTCCATTTACCCGAGAGCATCGCGAATGCTCGACGCATCTCGTTCTGCATCGTGAATTCATATTCCGGCATTAGTCAGTATTTCCATACTTAGTGTCAAAAATTCATCCTACTTGCCTAGATTCATCATAGGCCTCAAATTCTATACATGCACACGGCCGAGGGAGCAATCGGTCGCGGCGCAGAGGCTGTTTTTTGTCGAGCAATCTCGACCATGAGGAAGAATTTGTGGCCGCCATTTATACCTATTGGATCAGCACCGCTCTCTTGTCGGCGCTCTATCTGTCATCCGCATTTCTGTACCTGATGAAGCGGGACTTCGTCCGAAAGGCCCAGGCCGATCTGGGCTATCATGCCGCGCATCTGGCGCCGCTGATGATCGTCGTGAAGATCCTCGGGCCGGCCGCGATCCTCTCGCGCGTCAACGTGCCGCTCAGCGATCTCGCCTATGCCGGCATCTTCTATCACCTGATCCTGTCCGGAATGGCCCATCTCGGAGTGCGCAGTTTCAAGGGCGCGCTGCCCGCCGCCATCGGCCTGGTTCTCCTCGCCGCGTCGTTCGCAACGCAAAACTTCGCTCGCGACGTGCCTTCACCCTATGCGCCCGCTGCTGTGGCGCCTTGCTAAAACCTGAAGAATTGGAGATGAACATGGGCCGACTTGACGGCAAGATTGCCATTGTAGCTGGCGCAGGCCGCGGCATCGGCCGCGCCACCGCAAAGCTTTTCGCGGCGGAAGGGGCGAAGGTCGCCGTCCTGTCGCTGACGCCTACGAATATCGACGCTGTCGTCGCCGATATCGAAGCGAAGGGCGGTACAGCCATCGGGGTTCAGTGTGACCTCAGTGACGGCGAGCAGATCAAGGCTGCGGTGGCCAAGGTCGTCGCGGCTTGGGGCGGCATCGACATTCTCGTCAACAATGCGTTCGATCCCTCGGCGGCCCTGTCCTCGGTCCTCGACCTGTCGGTCGAGACGTTACAGCGCAACTTCGACATGGGACCGATAGCCTATCTGCGCATGATGCAGGCAGCCTATCCGCACCTCAAAGTCAGCCCGGCCGGCCGCATCATTAACCTGGGCTCCGCCGGCGGCCTCCTCGGCATGGTGGGCTACGCGCCCTATGGCATGGCCAAGGAAGCTGTCCGCGCGCTCACACGGGTGGCCGCCCGCGAATGGGGCGCCGACGGAATCACCGTTAACAATGTCATGCCGATCGCCGATACCTTCGGCAGCGACAGGCCGCCCTTGCCCAATGTGTTCAATCGCAATGGATCGCCCGAACAGGACATCGCGCCGGTCATCCTGTTTCTCGCCACCAAGGATGCGCAGTTCATCACTGGCTACAGCCTGACGCCCGATGGCGGGATGATCATCGACGGCGCACGCTGATCGGGCGCAACGGCGAAGGCCGAATATCGAAAAGCTTTGCGCACCCAGCGAAAGGACGTTGCTTCCTGGGTCTGGAAGACCCGGCCTCGCTTCGTCCAATCCATCTCTTTGATCCTTGAGGAACCCCATGGCCGTACTTCCCGTCACATCGCTGCTCGCGGCCGCATTCGCGGTCGCGCTCGTCACTCTTTCATTTCCGATTTCGCTGCGCCGCCTGAAGGTTGGCGATATGGTCGGCGACAGCGCCGATGACGCTCTGCGCCGACGTATCCGTGCGCAGGGCAATTTCATCGAATATGTTCCACTTGGACTTATGACCCTCGCGCTGGCCGAGGCTCAAGCTGCACCCTTATGGCTCGTCTTGACGATTGCGACGATGCTGGTCCTCGGCCGAGCGTTGCACGTGGTTGGCATGCTGACTGCTTCGGGGCCGGTGCGCGGCTTCGGCATGATCTTCACCTATCTGGCGTTGCTTTGCGCTGCGGGAGGCTTGATCGTCAACGTCGCGTTATGACTGCTCCCTAGGATGCCGCGCCGATGGTAGAAATCGTAGAACTCGCGTTCGATCGGTGTCGTTTCCGCCGACAGCGCGTGGACCGTGCCGACGGTATAGTCTGTTGCGCCGCCTCCGAACTTGCTCCACCCCTGGTCGGCCGCCTTCGCGATTTAGCGCTAGCGCGGTTGAGGGCGTTGCGGCTGGCGCTTGCACGCTGACTGATGCGATCGCGCAAATGCGCGGATCGATCTTGGCAGCACTGATGATGAATCTGTCCCTGGCGCAGATGCCGATCTAGGCGATAAGGTGGCAGTGGATGCTTTCCCACAGGAACATCTGCATCGGGCAGCTTTCCCGTCGGCACCTCCTAAAACCGGAAGGACCGCTACCGGCCAATAGCCCCATCTTGATTGGCCTTTCAAAGCTGGACAAGAATTGGATTGCTCTTATGGAATGTTGCTGTGACTAGCAACATTCCATCGATTTCGACCTTTTCGGATAAAGATGTATCGGGTCCATTTGATCCGGTGCAGAATCCTTCGAAGGCAGCGGCATTCTGGTTGCGGCGTGATATCGTGCGCGGTGTATTTGAACCGCATGAGCGGTTGAAGGTTGAACATCTCGTCCAATTTTATGGCGTCGGGCACAGCCCGATCCGCGAAGCCATCCTTCTGATGTCCGAAAGCGGGCTGGTCGTGCACGAACATCAGAAAGGTTATCGCGTCGCGCCGGTCTCGCTCGCCGACTATGATGATGTGCTGGCGGTCTATCAGCGACTCTACAAGCTGGCGATCGAGATGGCGATCGACCTTGCCGACGACGAATGGGAAGAGCGCGTCGTTGTCCAACTCCACCGCGCATCGAAGGCAAAGGTCGTCGAGCCTGATGGCGAGCCCGAAGCGCGCGAGCATTGGCAGCGGGCCTATTGGGAGTTTCACGGCGCGCTCGTCTCGGGCTGCCGCTCGCCGTTGCTGATGCAGTTGCTCGGCGACATCGGGTTCCGGCTGGAGCGATATGTGAATCTTTTCGCCGAGCCTAGCGAGGGACGTCGCAGCGCCGACGGCGAGGTGCTGGGCATGCATCGCGCGATCGTCGATGCTCTGGTCGCGCGCGACAAGAGCGGGGCAGTCGCGCTGATCGACGATTATTTCGCGGCCAGCCAACCTGTACGCAACGCCATCAAGGAGCGGCTGCGCAGCAGCTTGAAGGCAAAGCGCGGACGCAAGCGCGCCGACTAATCACACCGCGGGGAGGATTTCCACCGACATGGCGCCGCTGACTGTCGCGCGAATATGCGCGCGCTGGCCGATTTGGTCGAGATGGAGGTCGACCGGTACGCCCTCGCAGCGCAGAACGAATCCATCCGGATAGTGGACAAGCGGCACATAGATTTCGGTCGCGCCGCCGATGCCTTGGTCGACGTCGATATTTGTGGCGAAGCGGCGCGCCGTCCGGTCGAAGCTGACGTGGCGGATGCGTCCCTGCGCACGGTGGACATAGGGGCGGCTGAAGCCCGAGAGGGCGCGTCCACCATCGCCAATCCCGCCGATGCCGAGGCGCTGGTCGGCGGACCAGATCGACAAATCTTCCTGGTTCCAGCCGTCCCCGATGCGCAAATCGTTGCGGTTCGACGCGGTGTAGTTCCACTGGGTCGAGTGTAGTCCGAGCGCGTCCATCGCGTCGTACATCAGCGTCAGTGCGGCTTCGTGCTGCTGCCACACGTCGCGTTCGCCTGCGGCCCAGCGCTTATAGGCGGTGCCTTCGTCGAGATCGTAGGGAATCCCGAATTCACCGATGAGCGTCGGCGCGCCGCCCCCCGGAAAGGTCGCGCTTTCCTGTGCGAAGCTACCGAGTTGGTGCTGGTAGCGGGCGCTGATGGCATCCAGTGACGTTTCTGCTTGCCCGGTCGCGGCGTCGCGGTGGTTCGTCGGGTCGAAGCGTTTCAGATAAAGCATGCCCATATCGTACCAGTGGCTGGCATTGACCGTGCGTTCGGGCAGGTCGGTGGGGAAGTGGCGGCCAGCGAGATGCGCGAACACGTCCATCTCGGCAAAGATCGACCAGCGGGGTTGGTGCGCGCGGATCGTCTCGGCGACTTTGTGAAAAAAGGATCGATAAACGTCATGGGTCGGATCGATCGCGGCGAGGACATCATCGCCGGTCGGGATCGCAGCGCCGTTTTCGATGCGGTAGTGGCCGGCGGCTTCGAAAGGGCATGCTGCGCCCTCGCGCCAGATCGATACGCCGTCGGGATTGAAGATGCGTGTTGTCGTCGGCACCGCCGCGCCCGCCTCGTCGCGGGTTAGAACCGGCACCTCGACGGCTAGCCCGCGCGCCATGGCGATGGCATCGAGCGGCGCGAGCGCGGGTCCGATCCGCGGTCTTTCGGGATTGGCGTCGGACGGCGCGAGGTGGCGATAGGCGATCGGCTGGCCCACCCAGCCGAGGCTCGGTTCATTTAACGTGTCGAAGCCGATGACGTGCGGCATGTCGGCGAGCCGCCGCGCGACCTGGCTCATCGCTCCTAGATAATGGCTCTGCAGATATTCCTGTACATTGATGCCATCGATCAGGAAGTCGGGCGTGATCGTCCGACCGGCCCAGAAGAGCGTCCACATGATGCCGTTCGCGGGCAGGCGATAGTTGGAGCCCCAGCTCATTTGCGGATAGACGTCCTGCCGCCGGTCGGGCGAGGCATAATCGTAACGCGCCTGCATGACATGTGCCGCTTCGGCGGCGTCGAACGTCGTGAAATCCAGTCCGACCGTTTCGAACGTCCAACCGGGCGCACCGTCGCCGCCCGACATCCGGCTCCACACATCCTGATGGAAATCGACAAAGAGGGTGAGGCCATGTTCGCCCGCCTTGCGCGCGATCTCGGCAAAATAGTCGAGATAGGCCGCGTCATACTGGCCCGGTCCGGCGTGCTCGACCGCTTCCCAGGTCGTCAGCAGCCGCAGCGTATTGAATCCCCAATGCGCGATGCGGTTCAAGTGCGCGTCGGCTTCGACAAGCGGGAAGGGCCGCCCGACAAACGACACGCTGCGATGATCGGCGAAGTCGCTGTAGACGTCGGTGCCTTGTCCCGGCGGCACCTTGCAGTCGCCGCCAAGATTGACCCCGCGCAGTATCACCTGCCCGCCATCGGCGTCGATGAAGTGCGCGCCGTGCTGGCGGATCGGCAGCTTCGTCACGCGCGCTTGGGAATGATGCCGAGTCGCTCGGCGCGCTCGCGCCATTCGAGACCGGTCGCTTCGGGCCAGGGTTCGGGTTCGGGGATACGGCCTCCCTCCAGTGGCCAGGTGATAGGGGTCGCGCCGCCGTCGATCACCGCGCCATCGGCAATCGCATCACGGTCGACCGACGGGTGGGGGCGCGGACCACCGCGATGCGACCCGTCGGCGAAATAGATCGCGGTATAGACGCGCCGCGTCTGACCGGATCGGTTCGCCTTCGCCATATGGGTCGTATAGCCATTGTGAAAGATCACGTCGCCGGGTTCGCATTCGATGAACACCGGCGGTGTGTCGGGATATTTGTCGACCAGCCGTTTGCCGTCGCCCGGCGTCCCAAAGATGTCGACATATTCGGCGTCGCCGCGGTGCGAGCCGGGGAAATAGCCCATGCAGCCCATGTCAGAATCGACTTTCATCAATGGGACCCACGCGGTCGCGGTGTCGCGCTCGACGATCGGCCAATAGGGCTGGTCCTGATGCGCTTCGGTCTCGCGCCCGCCGGCTTCCTTGTAGAGCGCCTGATCGTGCCACAGCCGCACCCGCTTCGCGCCGAGCAGCGCCGCGGTGACTTCGCCGACCGCTGGGTGGAAGGTGAGGGGGCGGACGCTGGGGAAATCCTCCCAGATATATTGGCACTGGAGGAAGCTCTGTTCATAGGGCGACTTCTCGTCGAGCGTGCGCGTGTCGTCCGCCTTGCGCGTCGCAACCGCTTCGTCGACCGCGGCGGCGTAGACGGCGAGATCGTCCGGCGGGATCACGCCGGGAACGTGGACAAAGCCGTCTCGCTGGAACGCCTCGGCGTAGTTTGCAAGCTGCGCGGGGGTCACGGCCGCTTCCCATCGGTCAGGATCGGGAACTGGCGGTCGGGGTCGGTCTGCGGCACGCGCTCGCCCTCCTTCGTCCACGCCTCGGCGCCATCGGGGGCATATTGCAGGATATAGGCCTTGCGCACCGTCCCTTCTTTCAGGTTCGGGCCGGTGCGATGGGGGGCGAGCGAGGAGAAAATGATGATGTCGCCGCGCTTTGCAGGCGCCGGCACAGCATTCTCGGCGTCCTCCAGACATTTGAGGCCGATCGGCGTCACCCAATGATCGAGTGTGCCGAGCTTGTGCAGTCCTGGCGCGATCCACGGGCAGCCATTTTCGACATCGACGTCGACGAGCGGAATCCAGAAGGTCAGATATTGCTGCGGCTCGATGAAGGTGTAGCCATTGTCCTGGTGCCAGGGAAATTCCTGCGGCTTGCCCGACTTTTTGTACACCGACTGGTCCCAATAGAGCCGCACGTCCGGCCCGATCAGGTCATGGCACACCTCGGCGATCACTTCGTGCGCGGCGAAGGATTTCAGGATCGGCGAGTGCTTGACGATATGGCCGGTGAAGGTGATCGCGTCAGCGGACGAAATGCCTTCGCGGCCTTCCTCCTTGGCGCGGATGGCAAGCTCATGCTGATGCTCGAGCGGATCGATCGCAGCCTCGACTGTATCGAGCTCGGCCTCGGTGAAGGCACCGCGCAGGATGAAATAGCCCTGTTCGTCGAACTGCCGCTTCTGCTCGGGCGAAACGCGGCGCAGGCCCGTGTCGGGCGCGTCGGTCCAGGTAAAATCCTTGTTCTGCGGGTGGATGCGATAGGGAGCGTTCATGCTGCTTCGGCCTCTTGACGGCGGATCGGGATCCAGCGGTTGACGGGGGCTAGCGAGGCGGCGGCCTCGTCGTTCACGGGCAGGGTGCCGGCGCGGCCATAATGATAGACCATCGCGGCGCGGCGCTCATCGGCGACATTGTCGGTCGACATGTGCATCAGGAAACTGTGAAAGAAGAGCACGTCGCCGGGCTCCATCAGCGCGGGTTCGCGCGCGCTGTCGTCTTCGCTGACGATTTCGGTATAGGCGCGGTTCGCGGCGGGGCGGCGATCGGGGACATGGTCGTGGATCGGGCCCTTATGCGACCCCGGCAGCACCCAAAGGCAACCGTTTTCGAGTGTCGCGCGGCTGAGCGCCAGCCAGACGCCGACCTGCGGCTGGCGGTCGAAACGGAAATAATAGCTGTCCTGATGCCAGGGCTGGCCGATGACGCCGGGGTTCTTGAAGATGAACTGGCTCTGGAAACAATCGATATCGGGGCCGAGCAATCCTTCGACGATGTCGGCGATGGCGTCGCTCTCGGCGATCTGCCGCGTCATGCCTTCGGTGTGACAGTTGAAAACCTTGGCGATCCGGTCTTCGGGGTTCACCGCGCTCGGGCTCGGCTCCTTTTCCGGAAAAATCGCATAGTCGGGGCCAGCCTGATAGATGGTCTCGCCCGGATGATCCTCGGGCGGATGTGCGCGAATGCGCGCAATTACCTCATCCTCGACCGCTTTCGCCTTCGCCGGATCGACAAGGCCACGGATCACGAAAAAACCCTGCTCGTTCCAGGCTTTCAGCCGTGCTTCGGCATTCATGACTCTCTCCTCTGGAGTCGCTATAATATATCGAATTATATCAAGAAAGCAATTTTAGATCTATTTTTGACAATGTGCTTCATTCGGCTGCGGCGGGTGCGGCACTTCCCGCGGCGCGTCTGTGCGCCAATTCCTCGACGATCGCTTCGTGCGTGCCTTTGCGGATCGGATAGAAGAGCATCGCCAAGCCGCCGAGGACGAAGCCAAGACCGGGAAGCCAGATCATGATGTCCTTGATCCCGGCAATCGTTTCCGGCGTCTGCGGCGCATTGGCGACATAGCCGACGCGTTCGAGCAGCCAGCCGAAAAGTCCCGCCCCGACGCCCAGCGCGACCTTGAGGAAGAACTGGAACAGTCCGAAGATAAAGCTTTCGGTGCGTTGACCTGTCTTCAACTCGCCATATTCGACCGTGTCGGGCAGCATCGACCAGAAGGTGAGCGCGAGCCCAAGCGTTCCGATACTCCACACAATAAGCCAGATCGTCGTCACCAGCGGCGTGTCGAAGTCGAAAGTCGCGAAGATCGCGAGCAACCCCATGCCGACTGCGGTACCCGCAAACCAGGCGTTGCGCTTGCCGATAAATTTTGTGACCCAGACCCACATCGGGATGGCAATCAGCCCCGATATCGACATGCCGATAAGCGCCGTCCGCGACGCAGGCTCGTCCTCCAGGACATATTTGAAATAATAGAGCACCGATTTGCCGAGGGCGACCGAGCAGACGAAGGCGGCAACGGTCGCGGCAATCAGTGCCCAGAAGGCGTTGTTGGGTGCTAGCGCGCGCCAATAGCCGCGCAGATCGAGCTTCGTTTCGTCCGCCTGGATTTCGGGTGGCTCTTTGGTGATGCGAAAGACGATCGGATAGATCGCCGTCGCAACCACGGCAAAAGCCGCTGCTGCCCAGGTGAACCCTGCTGTGGTTCCGCTGCCGCCGAAGCGTGTGACGAGCGGGAAAGTGAAATAGATGATCGTCAGCGCGGCGAGCATGCCGAAGATCATCCGCCAGCCCGCGATCGTCGAGCGCTCGTCGCTGCTGTCGGTGAGCCTTGCGTTCAGCGACGTATAGGGGATGGTGACGATCGTATAAGCGGTGCGGAAAACGACGTGCGTAAACAGCATCCATAGCACCAGCGCGGTTCCTTCGAAGAAGGGCGGGCGCCAATAGAGCAGTACGAAGGACAGGCCGAGCGGTATGCAGCCAAAGAGGATATAGGGACGATAGCGTCCCCAGCGACTGCGCGTGCGGTCGGCGATAGACCCCATGAACGGATCCTGCAGCGCGTCGATGATAGAGGCGACCATATAGATCAGCCCCGCCGTCCCCGCCGGGATGCCAACCGCGTCTGTGTAGAAGAACAGCAGGAAGATCGAAACGCTCTGCCAGTAAATATTGCTCGCATAGTCGCCGAGAGTGAAACCGATCTTCTTTGCGGTGCTCAGCCGGTGCTGGGTCATGGCGTGGTCTTCTCCTTGGCACGGCGCATCGTGGCGGCGCGTTCGACGGCGTCGAGGCGACCGGCATCACGTTTCTGTTCGATCGTTGCCGACCCCTCCCGGAACAGCAGCAGATTGTCGAAGCGGCCGAGCTGCGGCCAGTCGGGCAGGCCGCGACCGTTCGGATGACCGTGCTTCGCGAAATTCGTCCAGTAATCGCCCATTAGTTTGGACGCGGCGCGGTCCGAAGCGCCAGCGGCCGCGGGCAGGTTGCCGAACAGATAGGCGAGTTCGGAAGTGTGGGCGGCGCCCTTGCGTTTAGCGCGATCGGATTCGGCGACATGGTCGAACACGTAGAGCCAGGCGGGCGCGCCGTGCGCCTGCATCATCCGCGCAAAGCCGCGCGCGGCCTCGGTGAAGTAATAATGGTCGACCAGTTTCGCGGGTAGAGGATCGCCATAAACCTTGGTCAGTTCGGCGAGAGCCGCGGCATCATTCTGGCTTTTGAGATAGTCGATCATCACCGGCGCGAAGGTTTCCTCGCTGAGTTCGGCGCCGGTGGTGCCGATCAGAAAGGGGATTTTCGGCACCGCACCCGCGACGAAACGCTCGACCGGATCGGCGAGCACGCTCTTGCCGTCGATCACCGGGCCGGTGAAGCGGTCGGCCTGCAAATCCCAGAAGGCAAGCTGGCCCTGCACGGCGTCGGCGGACAGCGCGCGCAGCGCCGCCGCGTCGGGATTGGCTAACCCCGCCTTGGCCGCGAAGGCAATGCTGGCTTTCTCGGCCGAGATGCGCGCGGGGCGGTCGGTCGACAGCTGGGCATAGGGCTCACGATTGGCGCCCGACATCACAATCGCTTTGTGAAAGAGCCCGTGCGCCAGCGGTGACGCCATCAGGAAATCGACCGCCGCGCCGCCCGCGGATTCGCCGAAGATGGTGACATTGCCGGGGTCACCGCCGAAGGCATCGGCATTGGCGCGCACCCATTGCAGCGCCGCAATCATGTCCAGGAAGGCGAAGTTCGCATCCGGCTTGCCGCCCGCCTTGGCGGACAGCGCCGGATGCGCGAAGAAGCCGAAGCGGCCGAGCCGATAGTTGAAATTGACGACCACGACCCCGCGGCGCGCAAGGTTCGCGCCGTCGATCGTCGGCGATGCCGCCGATCCCGCGACGAACGCACCGCCATGGATATAGACCATGACCGGCAGTTTGCGCGCCTTGGCGGGACGCCAGACGTTGAGGAATAGGCAATCCTCGCTCATCGGCTGGGTCGATGGCGTCGCGTCGCCATCGAAGCGGACCTGCGGGCAGTCGGCGCCGAATGCGGTCGCGGGGCGAACGCCGGGCCATGCGGCCGCTGGGGCGGGCGGGCGCCATCGCTGTTCCCCAACCGGTGCTGCGACATAAGGGATGCCCGCAAAGCCTTCGACGCCGTCCTTGGCGCGGCCTTCGAGCGCCCCGGCGGGCAGGGTGACGACGACCGGCTCTCCGTCGATCGAGCGGGCAAGGGCAGGTTGCGACACCAGAGCAGTCAACATCAAAGCCAGCGCCGCGCGCATCATGCGGCGCAAAGCGCGGCTTCGGCCTCGGCGAAACATTGCCGCGCGACGTCGATCAGAAAGGCGGATTCGGTCCAGCGGTCGCTCTCCTCGCGCCATTCGCCATCGGGCCCCCGCACCATTTTCGGATAGAAGGCGCGCGCGGGCAACAGCTCGGGATGCACCGCGAAATAGTCGCCCGGTTTGGCGTCGCGCAGGAAGCCCGCGAAGCTCGCGGTCCATATACGGCGGTAATAATCGAGGTGGCGCGCCTCGGCCGGGTCGCTCGCGGTAATCTGGCCAAAGGCGTTCGACGACACGCGCAGGTGCATGAACCGCGTGCGTTCGAACACCGGGCGCATCGCGTCGAACTTCATCTCCATGTCGCCATAGGTCAACTCGTGGCCGATATACCAATGGCCGAAATCGCCGTTGAAGCGCAGCTCGGGCAGGTCGGCGATCAGGTCAAGCGTGCGGCGGATATCCTGCGTCATCGTCGCGCGGTGCGTTTCGAGATAGATCGGGTGGTCGAGCTCGGCCGAAATCGTCAACAGCGCCTCGGCAAGCCGCCGCATTTCGGCATTGTCCTCCAGCCCGGTGCCGAGCTGGACGGTCGAGCAGTCGCAGCCCGCGTCGCGCCACTTCGTGGCTTGGGTACGCATCTGATCGATATCGTCGAAAATCCGCATCATCCCGGTTGGGATCAACCCGGCTTCGATCGCCGCCTGGGGTTCCAATGTCTGGATCGCCTCGTAACCTGCGGCCTTGAGCGCGGCATAGATCGCCGTGCGGTCGCCGCGCGGGCCGACGGACCAGTCGGGCAGCTCGGCCGGCGTCAGAAAGCTGATACCGGCGAGCAGCCGCGGCGGCGAAGTGCCGCCGTCGGTCGTGTTGTCGGGGCTGAAATGAGTCATCGACTGCGCCGTCGGCCTTCAGAAGCTCGCGTCGAGCGTTAGCCCCCACACGCGATAGGAATCGATCGTGAGGAACTGGACGAACGCGCCGCCGACGGGCGCCGGACCGCCGGGAGTGGCCGGCGTGAAAGCGCCGTTGAAGCCCGCGAAACCGTCGAAGGTGGTGGTGATCGGATAGCGCTTGTCGAGGCAGTTACGGCAAAAGGCGGCGACGCCGAAGCGGCCTTCGCTGAAGCGCAATCCACCGCGCAATCCCAGCAGATAGCGCGACGGCGAGGTCGGGTTGCCGGGGCTGGAGCCGTAATTATACTTGTCCGAATAATCGAGATCGAACTGAGCGAAACCCTCGATAGTCTTGGTAATCTCGTGCTTATACTCGCCCGCAAAGGTCGCCTTCCAGCGCGGCGCGAAGGGCAGTTGCCGCAGCGCGGGACAGACGCCGCTCGGGTCGGTGGTGCAGGGCACCCGGAAGTCCTTGCCGTAGCTCGCCTCGTTGTAGATGATGCCGCCCGACAGGCTGAAATTGGGCGTCAGATTGCCGTAAAAAGATGCCTCAATCCCCTTGGTCGTGGTGCTGTCGGCGTTGCCCTGGATGAAGTTGATGACCACTTGCGGAGGCACCGGGGGGACATAGATCGTCGTCTGATAGCCGTCGAACTTGCTGTAGAAGGCACTGATGTTGAAGGCGAAGCGATTGAACAGGCGCGTCTTGATTCCGAGGTCGATCGAGTCGACATATTCGGGATCCACCTTGAGCGGCTGCTGCGCGAGGCTGGGGGTGTAAGTGACCGATTCGTTGAGGAACGGGCCTTTATAGCCACGCGCGTAGCGCGCGAAGAGCATCGTATCGGGGCTCAGCTCATAGGTTAGGCCGGCGGTCCCGCTGAAGCCGGTTTTCTCGACCCGGGCCGGTTCGGTGAGGCTGGTCCCCGCAGGACAGGGAAGCTGAGCTGCGCCGAGTTCTGCGAACGGCAGGCCGCCCGCGAGCGTGCAGCTGTTGACGGGCAGAACCGAGAAGAAGCCGGTGTCGCCGGTATAGATATAGGGACCGCCGACGGTGACCGAACGATCGAAGGAATTGAAACTATAGTCTTCCAGATCGTTGTGGGTCACCCGCCCGCCGATGAAGAGCTTGAGCGCGGGCGTCACCCGCCAATCCACCTGTCCAAACGCCGCATAATCGCGCTGGTCGATTATGAAGGTCGGATTGCGGCGGAACTCCAGTCCGCCGAGATTGAAGCCGAGCGTGCCGCTTTGATCGATCACGTCGAGCGTGTCGGTTCGCGCGTAATAGACGCCGGCAACGAAGCTCACCGCATTGTCCGTCGATGAGGCAATGCGCAGTTCCTGGCTCCAGGTTTTGGAGGTATAGGGCACCAGATTCCGGTCGAGCAGGTTTGCGGGCACGGTATCGGCAAATTCGCCGGCGAGGTCGGCGTCGATACCGAATTCGCCTTTGCGGGTCTTGCGCAGCGCGGTGATCGACGTGAGCGTCAACCCTTCGGCGAGTTCCCAGTCGATCGCGAGCGATCCGCCATAGTTTTCGCGGCCATAGGTATCGCCCTCGTCGACGCCCGCGACGCGCAGGCTGTCGCCACACGTCTTGTTGTTGCGGGGGCTGGCGACGATGCCGCAGGCCGCTAGCGTGGCCTCCAGCGCCGAACCCCTCGGCGCTTCGACCTGGACGCCGACGCCCGCGAAGTCGGCCGATCCATTGACGCCGTTGCTCGCCAGACGCTGATAATCGGCGGATAGATCAATGGTCAGCCGGTCGTTCGGCTGCCACCGGAACCGGGCGCGCACGCCGTCGTCGGTGTTGCGGTCCCATTCGTCATAGAACTCGTTGTAAACGACCTTCCCGGTACGGGTGTGGCGATAGCTAATACGCAGCGCCGCCGTGTCGCCCAGCGGCAGGTTCGCAATCGCATAGCCGTGGATATAATCGCGATTGCCTATGTTGAAATGGCCGATGACCTCGGTCTGACCCAGCTTGGGCGCCTTGGTCGTGACGTTGATCAGGCCCGCATTGGAATTTTTGCCGAACAATGTGCCCTGCGGCCCCGACAGAACTTCGACGGTTTCGACATCATAGAGCGCGTTGGTCAGTCCGCGGCCAAGCACCACGCCGTCCATCACGACCGATACCGATTGCTCGGCGGATCGTCCGAACCCGCGCGTTCCGATGCCGCGGACCTGGAACACTCCCTGATCGGTCGCGGTCAGCGCCGGCACCGCCCGGACAAGGTCGGTGGTGGTGGTGATATTCTGGATATCGAGCTGGTCCTGCGTCGCCACCGACACTGTGATCGGCACGTCCTGAACATCCTCTGCGCGCCGCTGCGCCGTGACGATGATGATGGACTTGTCGCTATCGCTGACTTCGGCTTGGCCCTGCGCGGCGACCGAAACCGGCGCCAGCGCGAGCAGCCCGAACGGCATCGCTACCGTGCATGCGAGATTTCTCCGCACCTTCCCCATTTCTGCTCTCCCAACAAATTTATCGTTATTTTTAATTGATGATAAATTCGATCTAATCTTGCATTTTGTCAATGGTTCAATTTATTCTATCTCGAGAGCCTGGGCATGGCGCCGCGGCATCGGGATCGAGGAAATGATGCAGCCGATCGACGTCGAGCGCTTCCGGCGCGATGGATTTCTGGCGATCCCACAGCTTGTCGGCGCCGCAACGGTTGCGGCGCTGGCGGACATTTATGATGCGATGCTGCGCGGCGAAATCGACTGCAGCGCGACCGACAATCCGCTGGGCATGACCACGCGGCAGATCATGCTTCCTTCCGCCTATCATCCCATCTTTCGCGACAATCCGGCGCTTGATGCGGCGCGGGACATTGCGCGGGACCTTCTTGGTGTCGCTGATCCCAAACCGGTGTTCGACATGTTGATATACAAAGAGCCAGGCCAGCTTGCGACGACCCCCTGGCATCAGGATTACAGCTATGCGCAGATGCCGCTAACCCCCGCCGGGACGCTCGTTCCGTCGGACGAATATGTGCAGTTCTGGGTCGCGCTCGACGATGTTGACGAGGAGAATGGCTGCATGCATTTCGTTCCCGGCGCCCATGATGCGCCGCTGCTCGATCATTATATCGCGGGCGGCGATGCCGATTACAGCCAGCGGCTGCTGGCGATCCGCGATCCGGAGGCGGCGCTCGATCTTACGAAGGCGGTGGCATGTCCGCTGAAGGCGGGCGGAGCCACGGTCCATAATTACGGAACACCCCATTTTACGTCGGGCAACCGGACGACGGCGCGGCCGCGCCGCGCCTATATCTTCAACTTCTCAACCCGTGATCGCGGCGCATGAGCCGCCTGCCGCCGCACTTTCTGTGGGGCGCTGCAACCGCCGCGCATCAGGTCGAGGGCAATAATGTCCATTCGGATTGCTGGGCCCTAGAACATGCTCGGCCGTCGCTTTTCGTTGAACCGTCGGGCGACGCCGCTGATCATTATCATCGTTACGCCGAGGATATCGGCATCGCCGCCGACCTTGGCTTCAATGCGTATCGCTTTTCGGTCGAATGGGCGCGGATTGAGCCCGAGCCGGGATTCGTGTCGCAGGCTGCGCTCGATCATTATCGGCGTGTTGTCGACGCCTGCCACGCACTCGGGATTGCGCCGGCGGTGACGCTGCATCATTTCACCCAGCCGCGCTGGATGGCGGCGCGCGGCGGGCTGACCTCGAACGAGTTTCCGGAACGCTTCGCCGAGCAGGCGGCGCGGGTGGTCGGCGCGCTCGACGGTCTTGCGCTCGTGTGCACGATCAACGAACTCAATCTGCCGGCGATCGCCGCACCCTATTTCCGCGCCCGCGCCAGCGCCGAGCAACGTGCGGCGGCCGAGCGCGCGCTCGGCGCGCCGCTCGATGCCTTTTTCCTGCACAGTCCCGAAGACGCGATCTTCGGCAACGGCCTGGCCGCGCATCGCGCCGCGCGGACGGCCATCCGCGCCGAACGTCCGGGCCTCGCGGTCGGGATGACGCTGGCCTTGTCCGAAGAACATGCCGACCCCGGGGGCGAAGCCTATCGGGACGCGCGGCGCGAGACCTATTATGCACCCTTTCTCGACGCCGCCGAGGCAGATGATTTCGTCGGTGTCCAGACCTATTCGCGCATGACCAGCCGGGCCGATGGCAGCGTTGGGGTGGCCCAGGGCGGAATAGCAACGACGATGGGTTGGGAGGACAGGCCCGAGGCTATCGGAGCGGTGTGCGAATGGATCGCGAGCCGCTGGGCGGTCCCGATCGTCGTCACGGAAAATGGCTATGTCGGCGAAGATGACGAGCGCCGCGCCGCATTCATCGCGAGCGCCCTTGCCGGCGTCCGCCGCGCCATGAATGGCGGCGCCGACGTGCGCGGCTATTTCTATTGGTCGCTGCTCGACAATTTCGAATGGATGCTCGGCTACGGCCAGCGCTTCGGTCTCGTCGCCGTCGAAGGTTCGGGAAAGAAACGGCGGATCAAGTCATCAGCGCGAGCTTTCGCCGACCTCAGCTCGATTTATTGACGGCAAGATCTGGCCTAAGCAGATCGCTCTCACTGGACCTTTTTATTTCGCTGATGATGGACCATTCGGTCCGGCGACGACCGCCTACCTGCGCACTCGATCGTTCATTGGAAGGCCATCGTGGCCACAGGAGAACGATCATGGGAAGGTCTGAATTCGACTATTCGTCGCCACGCCCCGCCTGGAATGCCGGCAGAAAGGTTGGGACAAAGCGTCCGTTGAAACCTCGACAGATATGGGCCATACGGTTTCATCTGGATCCGGGAGCATCGGCTTCGAGACCGGGCGCTGTTTGATCTTGCGATCGACAGCAAACTGCGGGGCTGCGATCTGGTGAAGATCAAGATCGGTGACCTGGTGACGGGTGGAGAGTTGCGAACGCGGGCAATCGTAATTCAGCAGAAGACGGGCCGACCAGTTCAATTCGAAATCATGTCGGACGCTCGCGGGAGCCTCTTGGCTTGGCTCGATCGTCGTGGCGGATCGATTGAGGACTATGCGTTTCCCAGCCGTATCGACCACTCTGCCCATATGAGCACGCGGCAATATGCGCGGCTTGTTGACGAGTGGGTCACCGCAGTTGGCCTTCGAAGTGAAGACTATGGAACACATTCGCTCCGAAGAACGAAGGCGTCGATTATCTACAAGGCGACCGGTAATTTGCGCGCCGTACAAATTCTTCTGGGGCACACCAAAATCGAAAACACGGTGCGGTACCTCGGCGTTGATGTGGAAGACGCGCTGACTTTGGCGGGAGGCGTCGAAGTCTAACCATCAGATCTCGGTATCCTTGGGAGCGAGCGCTCTGGCTCATCTTGGAACGTCCGCTCTCCTTGTTTGGTCGCCAGAAGCCGCCTGTCTGCAATCGGCCAGTTGCGCAAGCCACTGGATAGCATTTGGCACGGAAATCCCATTCATCCTCTTCCGGTGTGTTTGGGCGTCGGGTTTTGCGTCAGCACCGGCTTGTAATAGTCTGTTCGGCGCTTATCGTGCGCCGATTATCAGAGATCGAGGGGCGAAGTGTCGAGCAGAGATAGCCTTGGCTCTGACCAAGACGCATTCGTTTTTGGCGATTTCCGGTTGCTTCCGGGGCGACAGGCGTTGCTCCACAAAGGCCAACCCGTCTACCTCGGTGGACGAGCCTTCGATATTTTGACCCTGCTCGTAGCTCGGCCGGGTGAAGTCGTAAGCAAGAGCGAGCTCTTCGAGCATGTGTGGCCCGGCTACATCGTTCACGATCATAATCTGAAGGTCAACGTCGGCAGCCTCCGGCGTCATCTCGCTCAAGCCGATCCATCTACCGAATATATCGCGACCATCGCCGGACGCGGCTACAAGTTCGTCGCTGCCGTAGCTCGCGAAGGCGCAGCGCCGCGCGAAGTGCTTGTGACTGGTTCGCGACAATCTTCGGGCGGAGCTCGGTATAGCGGTCCGCCCAAAGTGCAAACCCTGCTGGGCCGTGATGACGCGATCGAGCAGATTTCGGCACAATTGCAGCAACCTGGTTATCTCACGATTGTCGGACCGGGTGGGGCCGGCAAGACGTCCCTCGCGGTCACCGTGGCTCGCCAAAGCGTAGAGGCCGATCGCGCGATTGCTTTTGTCGATCTTTCGACCGTCACCGATCCACGCTTCGCTGTCCCCGCCATTGCGTCGGCTCTCGGCGTATCGCTCGGCCTCGAAGACCCGATCGCTGGGGTCGTCGATCTGCTGCGCCAGCAAAGGCCGATACTGATCGTCGACAATTGCGAGCATGTTATGGCGACGGCGGCGACGATCGTTGAACGGGTTTCGGCGGAACTTCCCGACGCGCGCATCATCGCGACCAGCCGCGAACCGCTGCGGACCAGAAGCGAACGGATTCACTTCCTTTCAGGCCTCGCCTATCCCGTCGATGGAGGCTTGATCGGAGCCGAGGAAGCGCTGAAATTTCCTGCCGTCCAACTCTTTCTCTCCAAGGCGGAGAACGACGACCCCGCGTCGATCAGCGACGAGCATGCGCGCGATATCGTCGCGATCTGCACGCGCCTGGAAGGCTTGGCGCTGGCGATCGAACTGGCGGCGAGTACGGCCCGTGTTCTGGCCCCTTCCGCCTTGGCGCAGTTCTTCGAGGACGGCTTCGATGCCATGACCAGAGGGCCGAGGGACGCACCGTTGCGGCACCAGACGCTGGAAGCAACCCTCGACTGGAGCTATTGTTTGCTGCCCGATCACGAAGCGGTTCTGTTGGGGCTCCTGTCATTGTTTTCGGGCAAATTTTGCGCTGCCGATGCCGAGGCGCTTTACCCGGCTGGCGATCTGGATCCGCTGACCGGCCGCGATGCCCTCTCGCAGCTCGTTGCCAAATCGCTCGTAACCGCCGAACTTGAAGGTGGAGTGGTCCAATATCGGCTGGCCGAAAGTACCAAGACCTATGCCGCACGCCGTCTTTTCGGCGCCCCGCATCGAGAGGATGCGCGGCGACGGTTTGCGCTTCACGTGAAAGACAAGATGCTCGTGGCCGAGCGCGAATGGGCGTCGCAATCTTCGCGGGTGTGGCTGCAAAAATATCGTGGGCAGATCGACGATGTGCGCGCGGTCATCAGCTGGGCCTTTGATCCGTCCGGGGACGCGGCGCTCGGTGTCGAGTTGGTCGTCGCGGCATTGCCGCTTTGGCAGGAGCTTTCAGCTTTCAAGGAGCTGCTTGCCGCCGTCGAACAAGCCGATGCGGCCATCGCAGCGGTTCCCGGGCTCTCGCCGCTTTCCCGGGCGGAACTGTCCACCGCTCGGGCGTGGGCCATGACGCTTGCGCGCGCGATGCATCCGCAAGCGGGAACTGCCTGGCGCAAAAGCATTCAGGATGCCGAACGGACGGAGGACCGGGAATTTCAATTGCAGACGGTATGCGGACAGGCTGTCTATCTGACTTATTCGGGACGCCCACTCACGGCGCTGCGCAGCATGAAATCCTTTGCTGCAACCACGGGTATCGATTGGGATAGTGCCCCCGACGGCAAGCGATTTCTTGCGCACGCAGAGGTTTATGCCGGCCATTTCGACTCTGCCTCGGTTCGTCTGGAGGAGCTCACAACGCGATGGGGCGATCTGGATGAGGTAAAACGATTATCGCGCTTCCAGGTTGAGTTGCCGATTGCGATAGGCTTGTCGCATGGCTTTTTGCTTTGGCTTCAAGGCCAGTCCGATCGTGCCTCTGCGGTCGCGACGTGTGCTGTCGACCGCGCGGTCGATCTCGATCACATGATTTCTCTGGGCAATTCGATCTGCCTCGCCGCGCTCCCGATTGCCTATTTGAACGGCGACCTTGAGCGCGCTTCCTGCCTCCAACATCAGCTTGCCGATGTCAGCAGGCGAGAAGGTATCGGGATTTACGAAGCGACCAGCCGCTTTTTCGCCGGCGCCATTCAGGTGGCGAACGGTGCGGAGGCTGGATTTGCATTGATGGAACAGAGCATCTCCGATCTGACGCGGCAAAGGTGGCACACCCGGACTGCCTTTTACCGAAGCCTGCTCGCGGAAGCCTGGTCCCAAGCCGGCGATAGTGCGCGCGCGATAAGCTGCCTGCGGGCGGCTATGATCGAGCGCGATCTGCGCGAAGAGCGCTGGTGTCATCCTGAGCTCTTCCGCGTCGCGGGCGTCATCGCGGCCCGCAGCGGGGATGTCGACAGGGCGGCTCGCTATTTCCAGCAATCGCTGGCGCGAGCGGGATCCTTGGGTGGCGGCGCAGCGATCCGGCGAACCCAAGAATGTCAGGCTGTCTTCCTGTGATCCGGAACGCGCGGCTCTGAGATCAGGCGCGTTCAGACCGCCCAGCAGCCGCAGCCGAAGGCTCCCCAGAAGCTCTGGACGTCGGCGGCCGGCACGTTGGCGCCGAGAGCCGCGGCATGGTCGTGGCCATGGACGTTGCAGGCGCTGGCACAGCCGCAGGCGGCCGCCATCTTCTGCGCGCTCTCGGGCCGGCGATAATGGCCGCCGAAGGTCGCGACGGGCGACCAGTCGGGCATCGGCTTGGGCAGGGCGGGTGCGAGGGGGCCATAATCGCCCTCGCCATATACGACCTTGCCGCCGAGGATGGTCAGCACTGCGCGCAGATGCACGATCTCGCTTTCGGCGACGCCGAAATAATCGTCCGAGAGCAGCGCGACGTCGGCGAGCTGACCGGCCTTGATCTGGCCCTTCTTGCCCACCTCGTTCGAGAACCATGTGTTCTTTTCGGTCCAGAGGCGCAGCGCGGTTTCGCGGTCGAGCCGGTTGCGAACGGGATAGAGCGTTGTGCCGCCGAGCGTCTTGCCGGTGACGAGCCACGAGAGCGAGACCCACGGATTATAGCTCGCGACGCGCGTCGCGTCGGTCCCGGCGCCGACCGGGATGCCGGCCTCCATCATCCGCTTGATCGGCGGGGTCGCCTCTGCCGCCTTGGCGCCATAGCGTTCGATGAAATATTCGCCTTGGAACATCATTCGGTGCTGGAGTGCGATGCCGCCGCCGAGTGCTGCAATGCGATCGATATTGCGCTCGCTGATCGTCTCGGCATGGTCGAAGAACCAGTTGAGACCCTGAAGCGGGATGTCCCTGTTGACCTTTTCGAACACGTCGAGCGCGCGGCCGATCGTCTGGTCATAGGTCGCGTGGAGGCGCCACGGCCATTTACGTTCGGCGAGCAGGCGCACCACGGGCTCGAGGTCGCTTTCCATGTTCGCCGGCATGTCGGGCCGCTCGACGCGGAAATCCTCGAAATCCGCGGCCGAATAGACGAGCATCTCGCCCGCGCCATTGTGACGGTAGGTATCGTCGCCATCGCCAGGCTTTACTTGGCTAGACCAGGTCGCAAAATCCTTGAGCTCTTCTTTCGGCTTTTGCGTGAAGAGATTGTACGCGATGCGCAGCGTCATCTCGCCGTCCTTGTGCAGCTTTTCGATAATCTGGTAATCGTCGGGATAATTCTGGAAGCCGCCGCCCGCGTCGATCACGCTGGTGACGCCGAGCGAATTGAGCTCGCGCATGAAATGCTTCGTCGAATTGACCTGATAGTCCTCGGGCAGCTTCGGCCCCTTGGCCAGCGTCGCATAGAGGATCGTCGCGTTGGGCTGCGCGAGCAGCAGGCCCGTCGGGTTGCCGGCGGCGTCGCGGACGATTTCGCCGCCTGGCGGGTTCGGCGTGTCCTTGGTGTAGCCCACCGCTCGCAGCGCGGCGGCATTGAGGAGCGCGCGGTCATAGAGGTGCAGGATGAAGACTGGCGTCTCGGGCGCCGCGACGTTGATTTCGTCGAGCGTCGGCAGGCGCTTTTCGGCGAACTGATGCTCGGTGAAGCCGCCGACGACGCGTACCCATTGCGGCGACGGGGTGTTCGCCGCCTGGCGCTTCAGCATTGCCATCGCGTCGGCAAGGCTCGGCACGCCGTCCCAGCGCAGCTCCATGTTATAGTTCAGCCCGCCGCGGATGACGTGGATGTGGCTGTCGATCAGGCCCGGGATCAGGCGGCGGCCTTTGGCATCGATCACGGTCGCATCGGGACCGGCCGCGGCGCGAGCTGCCTGCTCGCTGCCGACACTCAGGAATTTGCCGCCGCCGATCGCGACCGCCTGCGCCTCGGGATTGGCCTTGTCGAGCGTGGTCACCTTGGCGTTGACGATGATCAGGTCCTTGGGGCTCATGGCGAAGCTTTCCGATGCAGAGAGAAGGGCGGTGGTGGCGGCGCCGGCGAGCGCCTGGCGGCGGGAGATCGGGTTCATGCGTCGCGCTCCTTAGCGGTCGGCGGCGTCCCCAATATCTGCGGGGCGCAATCCTGGTGGAAATATCGAACCAGTTCGGGCCTGTCGGCAAGCCTCTTGGCGAGAGGGACGATCTGCTCGCCGAGCAGGATTCCCGCGAGGCCGACGAGGGCGACGATCGGCGGGGCGGGAGAACGGACGCCGAGGACGCTGTAGACAAGGCCGGCGAGCAGTCCGGCGCCCAGCGAGATCAGGTAGATTTTCATGGCTTGATGCTCCTCAAGAGTCGCCGAGTAGCTCGGCAAAGCAAACGCTGGCGAGGGATTACGGCTGCGCTGAAGGTCTCGGCCTCTTGACTGGCGCTCTTCAATCGCTGGTCAGCACCCATAGCCTCTCGCGCAGCTCCGCGTTTTGCTGTTCCAGTGCGCCGATCCGGTCGTGAAGCGGCTGGACCGCAACAGCGACCTCCGGTTCGGAAAAGCGGGGAGTGATGGCTGGGAGCAGTTCCAGTCATAGGCTTCCAATGTGATGCGGAAGACCCGCTCGGGCACTGCGCGGTAGGACGCATCGCTCAGTCGGCCGGTTAGCTCATGATCCGCATCGAGCGCGGGCTTCTCAGCTTGGCCGTAAATTTTCAGACGCGCCCGATTGCGGTAATCGACGAGTATCAGGCATATCCGGTTGTTCGCCGTCAAATTACCGGTGCTGATATACTGCCGATTGCCTCGATAATCGAGAAAGGCGAGCGTGCGCTCATCGACCAGTTTCAGAAAACCGGCGGGGCCGCCGCGATGCTGGACATAGGGCCAGCCCGTCTCTGAAACCGAAGCCATGTAGAAGCTGTCCCGCTCAGCGATGAACGCCGCCTCCCGCGGCGTGAAGCGGTCGAACTCCCGGTGCCCCTTGAAGTCGGTCCAGAGTCTGTCCGCCCCATTTCGGCTTGCGCCCTGCGAACCGCTGGCGTCAGCGCGATATCCATGAAACCATAAGCCATATCGTGTCTCGCTGCCTTGCCCCGATCACAGGGCGCATTTCCGGATGGGATTAGCTCGCTTCTCTTACTGCCTGCTGCGCGCGCGCATAGCTCTCGGCGACCGCCGCATAGTTGGGCGCAACGAGGCCGTAGAGCTTGCCGAGCTCGGCCGCTTCGGGACGCGCCCAAGTGCGGTGCAGCTCCGAGAGCAGCGCATTGGTCGACGTCGGCTTGACCCCGCCCTGCACGAAGCGGGCAAGCGAAATTCGGGACACCATTTCGCTCGGATCGCCCGATGCATCGAGTACGGCATAGACGTCGTAGCCGGCGGCCCGAGCATCGAGAGCGGGGAACATCACGCAGACGCTCGTCCATACGCCCGCCATGATCAACGTCTTGCGTCCGGTCGAGCGGACCTCGGCAACGAAGTCATCATTGTCCCAAGCATTCACTTCGCCCTTGCGGGGAACATAAACGGCGTGCGGCGCATGTTCGTGGATTTCTGGCATCAGCGGACCGTTGGTCCCTGCGGGTTCAGAAGCGGTCGTGATGACCGGGATTTCGAGTAGCGCGGCGAGCTTGGCGATCATCTCGACATTCCGGCGCAGGTCGGCGACCGGGATGTCCTTGACGGTCTGTAACAGCCCCGACTGGTGATCGAGAAGCAGGATCAGCGCGTCGGACGGGTCGATCAATGTGGCGCCACCGCCTGAGGGCAGGACGCTCGATTTGGATTTGCTATTGTACATGGTTCATTCTCCTTCTTGAGTTGCAGTCAACGGGGCGAGGGTTCGCGAGAGAAAATCGCGCAGGATTGGGACGATTTCGTCCGCCTTCTCCTCAAGGGCGAAATGCCCGGTGTCGAAAAAGTGGAGTTCCGCCTCGGGAAGGTCGCGCAAATAGGCGTGCGCGCCGTCTGTCATGAAGATCGGATCATTTCTGCCCCAAAGGATCAGCGTCGGGGGACGATGTGCGCGAAAATATTGGTGAAATGCGGGATAGAGCGCGACATTGGTTTGATAGTCCCGGATGATGTCGAGCTGAATTTCGGTCGCGCCCGGTCGGTCGAGAAAATGCTGGTCGGTCAGCCAAGCCGCAGGATCGATCCGCTCCGGTTCCGAAGCGCCCGTGAGATATTGAACGCGCGTGCCATTGAGCGTCAAAAAGGGCCGCATCGCATCGCGGTTTGCCTGTGGATCGGCCCAATAAGCGCGAGTGGGGGCCCAGAAATCGCCCATGCCCTCTTCATAGGCATTGCCGTTCTGGACGATCAGGGCCGTGATGCGATCGGGATTGGCGACCGCCAGGCGAAAGCCGGTCGGCGCGCCATAATCCATGACATAGAGCGCGAAGCGCTCGATGCCGAGCTGGTCGAGAAAGCTCGCGACGATTTTCGAGAAGTTTTCAAAGCTGTAGTCGAAAGCTTCTGTCGGGGGCATCTCCGACAGGCCAAATCCGGGAAGGTCGGGCGCGATCACATGGAAGCGGTCGGCCAGTGCCGGAATGAGGTTCCGGTACATATGCGACGAGCTCGGGAAACCGTGAAGCAGGACGACCACCGGCGCGCCGCACTCGCCCGCCTCGCGGTAGAATATGTCCAGCCCAGCGACTTTGGCGGTGCGATGACAGGTGAGGGGGTACGTCATGGGGCCGTCTTCCTACGCCGCAGCGGCGGCAGTGGCCGCCGCGACGATAAAGGCGGCGACCTCGCGTGGATGCGACAGCATCACGGCATGGCTGCTGTCGATTTCCGAAAGCGTGGCGCCGGCGCGTCCGCCCATGCGTCGCTGTGCGCTCGGCGGCACCATCTTGTCAGCCGACGCGACCAGATAGAAGCTGGGCTTTGTCTTCCACGCCGCATTGGTGAGCCGTGCGGTTGCCGCGCCGAGCCCCCACGGCAATTGTGCGGCCGCCATGAAGCCCGTGGTCGCGGCATCGACGTCCGCAGCGAAGGCCGCGCCAAATCGGGCCGGATCGACGATGAGGTAACCGTCTTCGGTGGGGACGACGGGTGCCTTGGCCTCCCCAGGTTCGCCGGCGGCTTCGTTGAGCTCGGCCACCGATTCTCCGACATCGGGAACAAATGCCCCAATGTAGGCAAGTCCTTTGACCTTGCGATCGACACCGGCTTCGGAGATGACCGCTCCGCCGTAGCTGTGGCCGACCAGTAAAACCGATTGTCCAGCGTCCGAAATAAGCCGCTTCGTCGTCGCGACGTCGCCCTCGAGCGAGATCGTCGGGTGCTGGGCTACGAGTACTTCAAATCCGCGACCAACGAGGTCGTCATGAACCTGTCGCCATCCCGAGGCATCCACAAAGGCGCCGTGTACAAGGACGATCGAAAGGGTTGGCGCGCCAGCTTCGTGGGCGCCTGTGGCGGTAATGGTCATCTCATTTCCTTTCGGGGTGGTGCCGCGGGGCGAGGCCCCGCGGATGTCACGTCACTTGCAAATCTTGCGGTCGAGAAAGTCGCGAATGAGCGGCGCCATCACGTCGAGTCGGTCCTCCAGCGCGAAGTGGCCGCTGTCGAGGATATGCATCTCGGCGTCGGGCAGATCGCGCAGATAGGGGTGCGCGCCGGCTTCGGGAAAGATGACATCGTTTTTGCCCCAGACGATCAGCGTCGGCGGCTTTCGTTCGCGGAAGAAGGCCTGGAATTGCGGATAGAGCGGGACGTTGCTGCCGTAATCGCCGAGAAGATCGAGCTGGATGTCCTTGTTACCCGGCCGATCGAGCAGTGCCTGATCGTGAACCCAATTGTCCGGGCTGATCCGCGCGATGTCGCCCATACCGTCGGTGTACTGAAATTTGGTCGTCTCGAGCGTGAGGAGACCGGCGAGGGCTTCTCGGCGCTCTGGCGTCCTCTCGGCCCAGTAGGCCTTGATCGGATCCCAGAAGGCCGCGAGCCCCTCGGTATAGGCATTGCCGTTCTGGACGATCAGACTGTCGACCCGCTCCGGATGCTTGAGCGCGAGCCGGTATCCGATCGGGGCGCCATAATCCATGACGTACATGCTGTAGCGTGTTGCGCCGACCTGTTCGGTGAGCTTGTCGACGACGACGGTGAGGTTCGCGAAGGTGTAGGCGAATTTCTCGTGGTCGGGCGCGTCGCTCTGGCCGTAGCCCGGATAGTCCGGCGCGATGACGCGGTAGCGGTCGGCGAGCAGCGGAATGAGATTGCGGTACATGTGCGACGAAGTCGGGAAGCCGTGAAGCAGCAGGATGACAGGGGCGTCCTTTGGACCGGCTTCGCGATAGAATACCTTCACGCCGTCTATCTTTGCGCTCTTGTAGTGAATGACGGGTACCGCCTTCGCCGCAGACACGGGTTTTAGGGGCGTACATGCCGCATCGGCGGCGACCGGACTGATCGCGATGATCGCGGCCATGGCGGTAACGAGATGTGTCTTCATGATCCTTGCCTTTCGAATGGGGTGCAGATCGGTCAGCACCTTGCGAAAAGCGGGCTATCATCGGCCAGGACATCCACCGGGATAAATAAGGGTAAAAAGTTGAACACTCGGCTTTACCAGTCGCCGTCGGAGGATGGATCCTTTTTACAGCGGTCCCGGTTTGGGCGCGGGCAAATCGCAAGGGAGGCTATGCACATCTGTCCGCTTTCGCCGGTTCGACTTCCAAAAGCTGCCGGTCTGCAATCGGCCAATCGCAGCCAATCGCCAAGGAAGGTGCAGCGCGCGGTGATAGGAGGACGTTCATCGAAGCCGTCGCCACTCGCGGCGCGCAGGGGGCATTTTTGGGGGCATGTCTAAGAGGTTTATTGTCATATTATATATATCAAATATTTACCCATTAATTTCGGTTCCCGCTACCGCTCCAATTTCTCATCCCATGATATTCGTATTCGTCTGGATATGGTCCGGAAACTTAACGGGTGCGGTCTGATCATCCGCGCATTCCATACCGCGACCGGGGCGAACGGGCCGACCGCGATCCTCCCGCCATTACTACGTTTCCGTATGAACGATATCAGGTGGACCTTGGCGAGGCGCGATCGGATCTATCACCCAGATGTCGGTCGCTCCCATTTTTGCTGATGTCCCGGCGCCACCGGGCAAGATAGTCTCCTTCTCAAAATGACATGAGGAGGATGCGATGGATCTGGGTCTGGCCGGCAAGAAGGTGATCATCAACGGCGGCGCGCACGGGCTGGGGCTCGCCTCGCTCAAGATTTTCGCCGCCGAGGGCGCCGACGTCGCTTTCTTCTCGCGCGATGCCGACAAGGTCGCGGCCGCGGTGGCGGCGATCGATGCGGCGGGGCCTGGCAAGGTCTTTGGCGAACAGTTCGACATGACGGGCAACCCCGACGGCTATCGCGCCTGGCTCGAAAAGGCCCGCGATGCGCTCGGCGGCTGCGACATCTTCATCCACACCGCGAGCTCGTCGGGGCAGGGCGCGACCGGCGACTGGCAGCGCGGTCTCGACATGGACATCATGGGCGCGGTCCACGGCGTCGAGGTGCTGACCGAGGCGCTGGCGGCGTCGGGGTCGGGGTCGATCATCTTCATGTCGTCGACCGCGGCGGTCGAGACCTTCATCGTGCCGCAGGCGTTCAATGCGCTGAAGGCGGCGCTGATCACCTATGGATCGCAGCTGAGCCAGGCACTCGCGGCGCAGAATATCCGCGTCAACATCGTCTCGCCCGGCGCGATCTATTATCCCGGCGGCAATTGGGAGGTCATCAAGTCGGCCGTGCCGCCGCTCTACGAAGCCACGCTCGCGCAGATGCCGATGGGGCGTTTCGGCGAGCCCGAGGAAGTGGCGAAGGCGATCGTCTTCATGGCGTCGCCGGCCTGTCCGTACATGACCGGCGCGCATCTCGTCGTCGACGGCGGCTTCACCAAGCGCGTCCAGTTCTAGGCCCCGCGCGATGAAACTCTATCAGTCGCTCGGCCCCAATCCGCGCGTGGTGCTGATGTACCTCGCCGAGACCGGGGTCGCGGTCGATTGCCAGTTCGTCGACATCATGGCGGCCGAGAATCGTCAGCCCGAATTTTGCGCCAAAAGCCCGCTCGGGCACACACCGCTGCTCGAACTGGACGACGGTAGCTGCATCGCCGAAAGCATCGCGATCTGCGAATATCTCGATGAGACGCAGACCGCGCACGCCTTGTTCGGTGCGAGCGCGGAGGAACGGGCGCAAACGCGGATGCTGGTGCGGATCGTCGACCAGCTCGTCGTCGTGCCGATGACCGCGGGTTTTCGCGGCGCCGAGGGGCTGCCGATGTTCCAAAGCCGGCTGCTCTGCCTGCCCGATGCCGCCGCCGACCTGAAGCGGCTCGCCGCCGACGGGCTGGCGAAGGTCGATGGGATCGTCGGTGTGGGACCGTGGCTTGCGGGCGATCGCTTCAGCCTGGCCGACATCCTCCTCTTTTGCTTCGTCGAGTTCGGCGCGATGGTCGGCCAGCCGGCCGATCTCGCGCTCGCCAATCTGGCCGCCTGGCGGACACGCGTCGCCGCGCGACCCAGCGCTGCCGCCAGCGCCAACCCTCAACTGGGCATCGGAGAGCCTGCATGACTAAAGCGACGATCGACCGCGACAAGCTGCGCGACATCTACACCCGCACGATGCGCGTCGCGCGCGCCGACGAGAAGTTCCGCTCGCTGCTGATGACCGGCAAGCTCGCGGTCATCTATTACACCGTGCGCGGGCAGGAGCTGGTGTCGGCGGCGGCGATGGCGGCGCTCGAGCCGAGCGACTATCTGGTCACCACCTATCGCGGCCAGCACGACCAGATCGCCAAGGGCGTACCGCTCAATCCGCTGTTCGCGGAGATTGCGGGCAAGGTCGGCGGTACTTGCCGCGGCAAGGGCGGGTCGATGCACATCACACATCCCGAAACCGGGGTGATGGTGACCACCGGCGTCGTCGGATCGGGGCTGCCGATCGCCAACGGCCTCGCGCTCGCGTCGCAGAACCGCGGCGACGGCAAGGTGACGATGGTCTGCTTCGGCGACGGCGCGACCAATATCGGCGCCTTCCACGAGGCGATGAACATGGCGCAGCTGTGGAAGCTGCCTGTGATCTTCCTCTGCCAGAACAACCGCTATGGCGAGCACACCGCCTTTGCCGATCACACCAAGGTCGATTCGATCGTCACCCGCGCCAAGGCCTATGGAATGGCCGGCGTGCATGTCGACGGCAACGACGCCATCGCGATGTACAACACCACCAAGGCCGCGGTCGATCGCGCCCGCGCGGGCGAGGGGCCGACGCTGGTCGAGGCGATGTGCTACCGGATGCTCGGGCATTTCTTCGGCGCCGATTTCTCCTACATGCCGAAGGAGCATCTGGCCGAGATGGCGGCGGAGGATCCGCTGCCGCGGCTCCGCCAGCTGATGCTCGACCATCAGTTTACCGAGGCGGAGCTCGACGCAATCGTCGCCGACCTCGATGCCCAGATGGACGCTGCTGCCGAATTCGCCGCGAATAGTCCGCTGCCGGGGCCGGAGGAAATCCGCAAGGATGTCTTCGAAGAGGAGATCGCGGCATGAGCGCGCAGATCACGATGACGCAGGCGATCAACCGCGCGATCGACGAGGCGATGGCCGAAGATGAAGGCGTGATCTTGCTGGGCGAGGATGTTGCCGCGAAGCAGGGCGGCGGGGTATTCAAAATCTCGGCGGGGTTGACCGAAAAATATGGCGAGCACCGCGTCCGCGCGACGCCGATTTCGGAGCAGGCGATCGTCGGCGCGTGCGTCGGCGCCGCGCTCGCGGGCTTCCGCCCTATTGCCGAGATCATGCTGATGAACTTCGTGACCGTCGCGATGGACCAGATCGTCAACCACGCCGCGAAGCTCCGCTTCATGTCGGGCGGGCAGACCAACGTACCGCTGGTGATCCGTACCACGACCGGGGTCGGGGTCGGCTTCGGCGGCCAGCATAGCGACATGCTCGAGGCCTGGTTCGCGCATGTCGCGGGGCTGAAGATCGTCACCCCGTCGAACGCCGCCGACGCGCAGGGGCTGATGCGCGCGGCGATCGCGTGCAACGACCCGGTGATCTTCATCGAGAATATCCTCTGCTACGGCCTGAAATCCGACGATCCGGGCCCGGGTCATTTCGTGCCGCTGGGCAAGGCGGCGATCGCGCGCGAAGGCAGTGACTGTTCGATCGTCACCTATGGCCGCACCGTGCTCGACGCGCTTGAAATCGCGGGCAAGCTTGCCGACGAGGGGATTTCGGTCGAGGTCATCGATCTCCGCACCATCGCGCCTTACGACGAGGCGACGGTCACGGCATCGGTCGAAAAGACCGGCCGCGCGGTCGTGCTGCACGAGGCGGTGAAGCAGTACGGCACCGGTGCCGAAATCGCCTCGCGGCTAAACGAAAAGCTGTTCGGCAAGCTCAAAGCCCCGGTGACGCGCATCGGCGGTGCCTTCTCGGCAGTGCCGATGGCGAATGCGCTCGAACAGGCGTGGATCCCGAACAAGGATGCGATCGCCGATGCAGTGCGCACAGCAGTCAACTGGAAGGGCTGAGCCATGGCGGAAGAGCTGCGTATTCCCAAGGTCGGCATGTCGGCGACCGAAATGACGCTCAACGAATGGATGTTCGGCGACGGCGAGCGCGTCGAGGTCGGCGACATCATCTATACGGTCGAGACCGACAAGACGACGGTCGAGGTCGAGGCGCAGGTCGCCGGGATCATCCGTCCGATCGGGGTGGAGGGCGAAGTCTATCCGGTCGGCGCGCTCGTCGGCACGATCGAATGACTCCGCTCGAAGCCAGCAAGGCGATGTATGCGGCGGTCGCCAAGGGCGACTGGGACGAAGTCGCGACCTTCATGGCCGACGATCTCGTCATCTATGAACCCATGTCGCTGCCTTATGGCGGCGAATGGCGCGGGCGTGACGCGCTGCAAAAGCTGTATGCGCATGTCATGGGGTTTTGGGAGGATCCCGTCGTCCAGTGGCAGGAACTGGTCGGCGGCGAGAAATATGCCGTCGCTCTGCTCCATTTCACTGTGACCGCAAAATCGAGCGGCAAACGTTTCGAGACGCATATCGCCGAGGTCACCGAGTTCGACGACGCGGGCAAGATGGCGTCGATGCGCATCCATTATTTCGACACCGCCCACATGGTCGAGCAATTGAAGGCTGCGGGCGTTCCGGGCGCGGCATGAAGAAAATAATCGTCCTCGGCGCGCCCGCCGACCAAGGTATCCCGCTGCTGACGGCACTGAAGGCGCGCGGCCTGGAACCCGCCGCCGGGGTGCGGAGGCCGGGCGCGATGGCGGCGACGGTGCACCCCGATGTGCCCGAGGTCGCGGCCGACCTTTACGACGTCGCCAGCCTGACCGCCGCGTTCGAGGGGCAGGATGCGCTCGCCATGCACCTGCCGTTCGAATTCGACCGCGAGCGCGCGGCGACGATGGGACGCAACATCGCGGCAGCGGCGAGCGCGGCGGGGCTGCAGAAGATCGTCTTTAACACGAGCTGCTTCGTCGCCGACCACGAGTTGGGCCTGTCGGCGCACGACGGGCGGCGCGATATCGAGCGTGCGATCCACGAGAGCGGCGTGCCCTATGTGATCATCGAACCGATGGTGTTCATGGACAATATCACCCGCATCTGGTCGCGCCCGGCGATCGTGAACAGCGGGGTCTTCGCTTATCCGGCCGCCGAGACGCTGAAGATCAGCTGGGTCTGCCTGGAAGATGTCGCGGCCTATATGGTCTCGGCGCTGTTGCACGAAGATCTGATCGCCGACCGGATCGCGGTGGGCGGACCCGAAGCGCTGGTGGGCGACGAGGTCGCCGAGCGATTGTCCGTTGCGGCGGGACGTCCGGTGCGCTTCCAGAGCCTGTCGCCCGACGAATTTGCCGCGCGGATGAGCGAGTTGGTCACCGGATCGCGCGAGGTGCAGCCCGCGAGCATCTATGACGGGATGGCCAAATTCTATCGCTGGTACAACGACCAGCCGGTCTCGCCCGTCGCGCTCGACGCGGTGCCGGCGGCGCGGTTGCTGGGGGTGACGCCGACGCCGTTTGCGGAGTGGGCGGTGCGGCAGGACTGGGGCTAAGCCGCGAACCAGCGCCGCGTCGCGGCGAGCAGCGCGCGCGCGCGGTCAGCGGGGTCGGGATGGCCGTCGCGCAAGGCAGCGCTACGCAGTTCGACGCTGAGCGGCGTGACCGACGGTAACTGCGCAAGCAGCTCGTCCAGCGGCAGTTCGCCCTCGCCCGGCATCAGGCGAAGGTCGAGCGCCTCGCGGATGATTTCCGGGATGTCGCTCGGCGGCGGGCCGTGTGCCGGCGCATCGCAGAATTGCGCGTAGGGAAAGCGCCGCGGATCGACCGATCCGAGGTCGGCGGGCGCGCCGCCGGTGCGCGCAAGATGCAGCGGGTCGATCAGCAGGCCGAGATTGTCGCAATCGGCAGCATCGAGCAGGGCGAGCGCGCTCGCGATGTTCCCGACCGTGGTGAAAGCTGCAAATTCCAGACAGGCGCGCAGGCCCGCCGCGGCGGCATGATTGCCGAGCCGGTGCAGCTTGTCCGCGGCGCGGGCCGCGTCATCTTCCGAACTGACGATCAGGACGTTGCGCGCGCCGATCGCCGCGCCCGCGTCGATCGCGGCGAAATGCGAGGCGTCGTCGGGACCGGGCTTCAGCCAGATCACCTCGATATCGAGGATCGCAAGCCCGGCGTCGGCGGCGCGGTCGCGCACCGCGATCGTCGTCGCGGGCGTCCAGCTTTCGGGATCGTACCAGATGCCGGTCGCCGGCCAGCCGCCCGCGATCGCGGCCGCGACCGTTTGTTCGGGCGAAAATTCGGGCATGACGCCCGCCGCAAGCGATAGCAGCGGGGCGGTGCGCGCCATCAGGCGGGCAACTCGCCGTCGATATATTTCCCCAGCGTGCGGTGGAAATGCCGGATCCGGCTTTCCTGATAATGGCCGAGCTCGATCACCCCGTTGGGCGACGATTTCATCCCCTCCTGCACATAGGGGAGATTCTCCATATCCTGGTCGAACACCCCCGCGAGCGCGGCGCCGATCAGGTGGCTCGCGCTGGAAAAGGGCTGGTCGTCGGGGATCAGGTGCATCGGTGCCGACCTGGGCGGTTTTTCGCCCTTGGGCGTGCGCATCAGGATGCGGACCTCCATCAGGCTGTGGTCGACGTCGCCCCAGGGCCGCCAGCGGTAGACGATGTTGGGGGTCAGCCCGCCCCACGGCGCCCAGTTGGGGAAGACATTATAGGTGAAATTGTCGAGCATCTCGCTGTCGGTCGCGCCCGAATAATCATGCCCGTTCATCGCCGAAAAGGCGGCGCGGTTGGCCTCGGCGAGCACTTTGCGCGCGAGCATCGGATCGTCGGCATCGAAACCCATGAGGTCGTCGGCGGACGCGGTGCTGCGCCGCGCGCGGCTGTCGCCGCCGCCGATGAACTCCTCGAGCGATTTCAGGACATAGAATTGATCCTTGCCCTTGATATGCGGCGACATCGCGCCCGCCGGCGTGATCGCGCGGTTGAGGAAGTCGCCATAGAGGTCGTAGCGCGTGTTCGCGTCGGCGGTGAAGCCCAGGATCTGCGGGTGGGTGACGATGCTGTGCCAGGCCTCCATGAACGCTTCGGCGACCGCCTTCCAGTTCGCCGGAATGACGCGGCCGACCCAGGCGCCGGTGTGGCATTCGTCCAGCCGCCAATTGTCATAATGCTCGATGCCGGGGCCGACCCAGTCGCGGAAGCCGGGCAGATCGTGATTCTCGGTGACGAGGATGAAGCCCTGCCAACTCTCGACCTTCAGCTCGGGCAGGCTCATGTCTTTGGCTTCGAGATGCTTGAAGTCCCACGCGCAGGGGGCTTCCTTGAAGCGGCCGTCGTGGTGCCAGGAAAATCCGTGGAAGGGGCAGCGCAGGTTCACCGCGGGGCCGCTCTCGGTGCGCAGCTTGCGGCCGCGGTGTAGGCAGACATTGTAGAAGGCTTTGACCGATCCGTCCTTCTGACGGACGAGCAATATGCTCTTTTCGTTGATGTCATAGACGACGGTGTCGCCGGGGTTCGGCATATCCTCTTCGCGCGCGGCGAACTGCCAGATGTTCGGCCACATCTTCTCGCGCTCGAGCTTCGCCCAATCCTCGCTGACATAACGCTCGATCGCGATCGGCTCGTCGCCGAGTTCCTGATTGGATTCAGCGAACAGATAGTCGGGGACGCGCCGGGTGTCGGCGTTGAGCATGTCGGTGTAGCTGGTACCCGGGCAGCGATCGTCGCGATTCTGGTCCTGGGGCGGGGAGAGGTCGTTCATCGATTGCTCCGGAAGGGTCAGGCGATCTGGTCGAGCGGCATCTTGCACGCCGCGGCGATCGAGCGGTGGACGCCGTGCAGCGCCGGCTCGTTTGCGCCGAGCACGACGTGGAAGTCGGCGGGGGCGGTGACGAGGTTCGCGTAGCCGTTGCTGGCGACGCGATAATCTTCGGTCTGCACGACGGTGGCGGTCATGTCATAGGCCATCTCGCACATCTTGCGATGCTCCTCGCCCTCGACGCCGAACGGCGCGTAGACTGCGAACTGGCAGAACATCTTGCCCGCGCCGTCGGGGAACAGCCGGAAGACCTGCGTGAAATAGACCCCCGGCGTCACCGCGCCGAAGAAGACGACGGTGTTGGGGAACAGGAAATGCACCCCGCCATAGTCGGTCTCGGGCCATTCGCTTTCGTCCTTGCCGACCAGTTCGCCGATCGACAGGTCGGGAAAGCTGACGCGGTGATGGCGGCCCATCGGCTCATAGACGTTGCGGTCGCTGTAATGCGTGCCGCCGATCGTCGAAGCGTGGAGCATCTTGAAATGATAGCTCTCGCCATAGGTGTCGAGCGCGAATTTCCAGTTGGAATCGGCGGTCAGGATGCCCTTCTTGACCGGCTCGGCGCGGTGCAATTCGAGCTGCGCGAGCACCGGGCCGAAGTCGCCGAGATGCGCGGCGGCATCGATCGGCGCGCCGTCCGGATTGGCGCGCACGAAGATCAGGCCGAGATGCTCGGCGCAGGGCAGTTCGATCAGGTTGCGCGCGCCGATCTCGCAATTGGCGAACCCTTCCTTGCCGGGCTGGCCGACGAGCTGGCCGGCTGGGTCGAAGGTCCAGGCGTGAAACGGACAGACGAGGCGCGGGCGCGGCCCGCTCCACGGCTCCTTTTCCTCGACCAGCTTGGCGCCGCGGTGGGTACACATGTTGAGAAAGGCGCGTGCGACCCCGTCCTTGCCGCGCGCGACGAGGATAGACGGGCCGACCGAGTCGAACACCAGCGTATCGCCGGTCTTCGGAATGTCGCCGGACAGGCCGGCGACGATCGGCTCGTTGCGGAAGATATGCTCCATCTCGGCGGCGTTGCGCTTTTCGCTCATATAGACGGACTTGTGCAGCGGCAGCGGCCCCTCGGCGCGGTCGGTGCGGTTCTCGGCAACGATGGCGACCAGCTTGCGCAATCCGGTGCGTGCGTTGCGCTTGCGGACCGTGAACCAGTCCTGCGGTGCGATCTTCGGATCGGACTCGGCCATGGCATTCCCTCACATTTTGCCCAGTATGACTCCGGGTCGCGAAGGGCTTATCGCACAAAGCCCGGCGCTTGTGCGCTATCGCTTTTGAGGGGAGAGACATGGCCGCACCCGCAACGCTCGCATCGATCGGCGACATCATGCAGCTCGCTTTTGTGCCGTCCGATTTCGACGCTGCGGTGAAGCACTGGACCGAAGTGATGGGCGCGGGCCCCTTCTTCCTGCTGCCGAACGTATCGCTCCCCGGTGGGCGCTATCGCGGCGAGGCGAGCGATCCGGTTTTCACCATGGCGCTCGGCTATTGGGGCGATATGCAGATCGAGCTGATCCGGCCGGAGAATGACGCGAAGTCGCTCTATCGCGACGAATATGCGGTGGGCGAGGGGCTGCACCATGTGTGCCTGCTGGTGGACTCGATCGCCGAGGCGCGGGCACGCTGCGCCGAGGTCGGCGCGGAGATCATCTTCGAAGCGCCCGTCGGCGATACCGGCGGCGTGATCTATGCCGATCCGGGCACCGGGCCGGGGACCTTGGTCGAGCTGCTCGAACCGCAGGCGGGCACGCGCGAGCTGTTCGCGATGATGCGCGACGCGGCGAAGGACTGGGACGGGAGCGCGCCGCTTCGGTCGCTGGGGTAATTCGATCGCGCTCGCCCAACTCCGTTCGCCCTGAGCTTGTCGAAGGGCCGTTCTTTCTTTTGGCAGTGCAGAAGAGAAGGACGGTGCTTCGACAAGCTCAGCACGAACGGAATATAGGATAGCTCTAACTATTCGCCCCCAGATACCCCAGCTGCCCGGCCTTGAAGATCGTCTGCGCGCGGTTGACCGAGTTTAGTTTCTCGCCCGCGCGATGCACATGATAGCGCACGGTCGCGTGGCTCAGCGAGATGATCATGCCGATCTCGCGGTCGGTCTTGCCGATCGCGGCCCAGCGCAGGCATTCGACTTCGCGCTTCGACAGTTCGCAGTCCGACGGGATCCGCCGCTTGGTGCGCATCGCCGAGGCATAGCCCGCGATGAAGCGCCGCGTCGCCGCGCCCAGGATATGCCCGATTGCCGCGAACTGATCACTGAGGTCGGCGATCTCATGATCCACCGGATGATAGCTGTTCGCCGAAATCTGGCCGAAGGGCAGATGGACCGGCACCACGATCGCCGCCTGATAGCGCTGGTTCGCGGCGAAGTAGCGCGAGAGGTCGATATCGTTGAGATAGGGATTGGGCACCGCAGTGCGGAACCCCTCGCCGTTGCACCAGAAGGCCTCGCTCTCGTAGCGGCACGAGCGCGGCAGCGGCGAGTGGAGCGCTAGCCTGTGATCCTCCCACCAGCGCTCGCCGTCGCCGAGCCAGCCGAACAGGTCGGCGGCGAGCACCGTGCCGTCGGCATCGACCATCGTTTCCTTGGATGCGATATCGTCGCAGAGCGCGGCGCGGAGGCCGTGGGCGGCGGCGAAATCGCGCAGCGCGACGGCCGCGTCGTGGATATCCTCCACGCAGCGGACCGTGACCGCTTCGACGAGCGCCCTGGTGTTCATTGGCGGTGCAAGCCCGTCGTCCGGCAGCCTGGCTGCTCTCTCTCCCACAGGCGGGACTATTTCACACTGGTCGGCAAGTCGCAATGCATGTGTCATAGGCGTAGCACCGTCTTTGCTATGATGTTTTTCTGGACTTCGCTCGAACCGCCGAAGACGGTCCAGGCACGGCTGTTGAGATAGCGCGCGGCCGCGACCTGCGCATCCTCGTCGCCGATCGGCGGCGGCGCTTCGTTGCCGTAGAGCGGGCGAACGGTCGGCAATTGCAGGCCGTCATAGCCGTGCAGGTCCATCGCGAGCCCGTCGATGCGCTGGTGGATTTCGGAGGAGAGCAATTTGACGAGCGAGGTTTGCGGTCCCGCCGGACGGCCCTTGGCGATGTCGGCCAATATGCGCAACTCGGTGGTTTCGAGCGCTTCGGCCTCGAGCCGCAGCCGCGCGATGCGCGTCGCGATCAGGATGTCGCCGCCGAGCGACCCGTTGTGCCCGCTCGGTGCGACGCCCGCGAGTTCTTCCAGATGGTCGATCGCGCGGATCAGCCGCGGCGCGTGGAACGATCCGCCGCGCTCGTTCTCGAGCAGATATTTGGCGATCGTCCAGCCTTGGCCTTCTTCGCCGATGCGGTTGTCGACCGCGGTGCGCGCACCGTCGAGGAACACTTGGTTGACCTCGTGATCGCCCGCCATGGTGATGATCGGGCTGACGGTTACCCCGGGCTGGTCCATCGGGATGAGCAGGAAACTGATCCCCGCCTGCTTGCGGACTTCGCCGTCGGTGCGGACGAGGCAGAAGATCCAGTTCGCATGGTGCGCGTGCGTGGTCCAGATCTTCGAGCCGTCGACGATATATTCGTCGCCCTCGCGGCGGGCGCGGGTGCGGAGCGAGGCGAGGTCGGAGCCGCTTTGCGGTTCCGAATAGCCCTGACACCAATAATCGGTGCCGGCGCGGATCGCGGGCAGGAAGCGGTCCTTCTGTTCCTGCGTGCCGAAGGCGCAGATGACCGGGCCGACGAGGCGCAGCCCGAGCACCGAAAGCGCCGGGGCGCCCGCGATCGCGCATTCCTTTTCGAAGATATAGCGCTGCATCGGCGTCCAGCCGGTACCCCCGCAATCCTCGGGCCAGTGATAGGCGACCCAGCCTTTGTCGTTCAGGATGCGGTGCCAGACGAGACCGATGTCGGGCTCGACGAAGACACCGGGGGTGCGCCGTGCGCCATCGCGCACATAATCCGGCAGCGACGTGCGCAGAAAGTCGCGGACCTCCTCGCGAAAATCCTGTTCGTCCTTGGTAAGATCCAGATCCATATGATTTCTAGCGTTCGAGGATCGCCACCGCCGACAGGCCGGGCGCTCCATAGACATGGGAATAGCCCACTTTGGGGCCGTTCGGTACCTGCCGCTCGCCGCCGCGACCGCGCAATTGCACCGTGTTTTCATAGACCTGCCGCAGGCCCGAGGCGCCGATCGGTTCGCCGCAGGCAAGGCAGCCACCGTCGGTGTTGACCGGCATCCTGCCGCCGATCTCGCTCCAGCCCTCGGCAAGCCATTGTTCCTGCTCGCCGTCGGCGCAGAAGCCGTTTTCGGCCATATGCATGATCTCGGCGCCGCTTTCGGTGTCCTGCAATTGCGCGACCGAGACATCTTCGGGGCCGATGCCCGCCATTTCGAACGCGGCCTTGCTGGCGATCTGCGTGGGTTTGCCGCCGCCATTAACGCTGATCGACGGCGCAAAGACCTCGAACGAGCCTTCGGGGCGGGTGCGGAAGGCGACGCTGGCGATGCGGACGGCGTTGGCGCCGAGTTCGCGCACCTTCCTGCCGCTGGCGAGCACCAGCGCGACCGCGCCTTCGGCGGGCGAGCAGAACATATATTTGGTCAGCGGATCATTGACCATCGGCGCGTTCAGGATCGTGTCGAGATCGACCGGCGAGCGCCGCCAGGCGTGATCGCAGAGGGTGCCGTTGCGAAAAGCCTTTTCGGCGACTAGGCCCAGCGTGCGGCGGCTGATGCCGTGGAGCGCCATATAGCGCTGGATCTTGAGCGCAAAGAATTGCGTCGTCAGCATCATGCCGGTTTCGCCATACCATAAGGGCAGGCCGTAATCGGACGGCTTGGCGTTGAAGGCGCCGCGCGGATGCTTGTCGAAACCGACCGCAAGCGCAATATCGCACGCGCCCGCCGCGATCGCGTTACGCGCGGCGGTCAGCGCGCTGCCCCCCGTGGCGCAGCCGTTCGCGACGTTGATGAAGGGGACGCTGGTCAGTCCGAGTTCGTTGACCATGATGTCGGCCGAGCCAGCCGCCGCCGACCCGCCATAAGCAAATTCGACATCGCCCCATTCGATCCCGGCGTCGCCCAGGGCTTCACGCACCGCATAAACGCCCTGATCGCGTCCCGAACGGCCGTCGGTGCGGCCGAAGGGGTGGATGCCAGCGCCGATGATATAGACGTCGTCACTCATGGCTGGCGCTCCGGACGAAAGGCATAGGTCGAGCGGCTGGCGTCGAAAGGCACCACCGCAAACTCCATCGGCATCCCGATGGCCAAGTCGGCTACGTCCGCATCGACGATGCGCGTCTCGACGATCACTTCGCCGGGCAGTTCGACATAGCCGATCAAAAAGGGCTGGAAGGGCTGCGGGCCGCTATAGGGCTCCTTGGGTTCGAAACCCTGTGTCGTCCATGACCAGAGCGTGCCCTTGCGCGACAGTGGGACGGGTTCGACCAGCGCGGCGGCGTCGCCATCGGGGACCGGAAAGACGATCTCGCCACTGGCGCGCCGCCCGCCAATCAGCCGGGGTTCGGCCTCGTCGGTCCACAGGCCGGGGGCGATGGGGGCGAGCGCGCTCACGCCGCCCTCGCAAAGCTGCGCAGGCAATGATCCTGGTCGCCGAAAAACCTGTCGAGCAGCATCACTCGCTTCAGCGCATGGCCGATCGCCAGTTCGTCGGTCTGGCCCATGCCGCCGTGCATCTGTACCGCCTCCAGCCCTATTTTCGTCGCCGCTTCGCCGACGAAGGCCTTGGCGCCCGCGGCGATCCGCGGCCAGTTCTTGTCGTCGGTGGTCGGGTCGAGCATCGCGGTACGCAGCATCATCGAGCGCGCCTGTTCCAGCGCGGCATAGCATTCGACGAGGCGGTGCTGGAGCGCCTGGAAGCTGCCGATCGCGGCGCCGAACTGCTGGCGTTCGCCAACATAGGCGAGCGTATCGTCGAACATCGTCTGTGCGAGCCCCACCATTTCGGCGGCGGCGAGCATGCGGACGTCGCCGATCACGCGCTGGAATCTGGCGTCGGGCAGGTCGAGGATGTCGGCCGGAGTGCGGTGCAGGTCTACCGTGGCGGCGTTCGAGCCGTCGATGACCGGATAATCCTGTCGCACGACGCCCGCTGCGCCGTTCGCGATTTTGGCGAGCTTGTTGCCGGCGACGGTGACGAGCAGCGTATCGGCGAGCGGCGCGCCGAGGACGAAGGTTTTGGCTCCGGCCACATGATCGCCCTCGGTCTTGGTACCGACCGCTTCGGTCTCATAGCGGCGTGCGGGTTCGGCGAAGGCGACCGCGGCGAACTGCGCGCCGGTGGCCAGATCGGCGACCAGTGCCGTATCTCCCGCAGCGGCGGCGAGCCGGATCGGCAGCACGCCGTTTTCGAGCCAAGGATCGATCGCGATGCCCTTGCCGAGCGCTTCGGCCACGAGCGCAACGTCGACCATCGTCCCGCCGATGCCGCCCATCGCTTCGGGCGCGGCGAGCGCAAGCAGGCCGAGGTCGGCAATCTCCTGCCAGCGCGCGCGCGAATAGCCGCCCTCGGCTTTGCGCATCGCATGCCGCGCGGCGATGTCGATCGGGCCGAGAAAGCGGCCGATCGTGTCGCGCGTCAGCTGCTGGTCTTCGTCGAGGTCGAAATTCATGTCCGGCGCTCGAAGGTGATCGGCAGGGTGGTGAGGCCGCGCAGCAGCATGTTCGGCGGCCAGCTCGGTACGTGCCCGTCGGCGACGCGGAAGTTGGTCAGGCGCTTCAGCAACTCCGAATAGGCGACCGCCATTTCCTTGCGGCTCAGCATATTGCCGACGCACATATGGATGCCCTTGCCGAAGGCGAGATGGCTGCGCGCATTGGTCCGTTCGATGTCGAAGCGGTCGGGGTCGGGATATTTGGCGGGGTCGCGGTTCGCGGCGGCGTAGCGCAGTTGCACCATCGCGCCCTTGGGGATGGCGACGCCGCCCAGTTCGGCGTCTTTCAACACAATGCGCCACATACCCGCGGTCGGGCTTTCGGTGCGCAGCACTTCCTCGACGAGGTTGAGGATCGCGCGCTCGTTTCCCTCGTCGATCGCGGCGACGGCCTTGGCCATCTGGTCGGGGTTCTCGATCAGCTGAAGCAGCCCGCCCGCGAGCGCCGAGGTCGTCGTCTCGTTCCCCGCGACCATCAACTGCTGCATGATCGACAGGATTTCGGCATCCCCGAGTGGGCGCTCGCCATCGACCTCGGCATAGACGAGGTCGGAGAGCAGGTCGTCGGTGCGGTTCGCCCGGCGCTCGTCGATCTTCGCTTTCACGAAATGCTGGAATTCGACGACCTCGCGCGCGCATTCGAGTTCGCGCTCCTTGGGGATCATCCGTCCGAGCCGGTCGACGAAGGCGTCGGACCAGCGCTTGACCTTGTCCAGATCGTCCTTGGTCATGCCGATCTGGCTGGCGATCATCGCGACGGGCAGGGGGATGCCGAAATCGCGGACAAAATCGGCCTCGCCCTTTTCGGCCATGCGGTCGATCAACCCGGCGACGACCCCGCGCATATCCTCTTCGATCGCGGCGACGCGCTTCATCGAGAAAGCGAGGTTCACGAGCTTGCGGAACCGCGTGTGCGTCGGCGGATCGGCGGTCAGTAGCGTATCGACCTGCGGCCAGCCCTCGGCGAGAATCGCCGACACGTCGCCATCCTCGGCCATCGCGCCCGACAGCGTGCCCTGGAAATTGTTCGAGAAGGTCTCGACGTCGCCGGTCGCCTGCGAACACAGCTCATAGGAGAGGACGAGGAACATGCCGGGCGACAATTGCACGACGGGGCTCTTGGGCATCCATGCGCGGTAATAGTCGAACGGGTCCGCGATGACCTGCGGCTCGAAAAAACTGCCTGCGGCGATATCGTTCACGCGCCTCTTCCCTCGATCTTCTCTTTATACGCGCAACTATAGGCAGACGCTCTCCCGGCGCGATGCACAATTTCGTTAGGCGGCCGCGACATGGGAAAGCGCGTTGGAAAGGAATATGCGGAGGTTCGGATCGGCATAGGCCACAGGTCCGTCGCCGGGCTGGAGATAGACGAGGCGGCCGGCGCCGACGGGCTTTTCCCACGCGATGAGGTCGCTTTCGGGGCGGTGCTCCCAGCCGTCGTTGCTGAACATGCGTCCGGAGACGGCCTGCGCCGCCGAGTAGAAATTGTCGCGGACGAAGGCGTGATCGGCGCGGAGCAGCGGCTTGGCGGCACCCCATGTCGGTGCCAGATACAGCTCGTCGCAGAGCGGGAAGCGTGGCGGCAGGCCCGCGGTCACCGGGTGATCGGGTTCGAGCACGACGGCATCGTAGCGCACCTCGTGCCGATAGCCCGAGTCGAGATGCGCTTCGCCATGCGCCTCGCCGGGATCGTAGAGGAAGCGCCCGCCGATCATCTCGGCCCATTCGGGCCATTCGGCCCAGCCGGCGATCGCATGATGCATCGCGACCGCGCCGCCGCCGCGCCCGAAATAGTCGGTGATCGCGCGGCGGTATGTAACGGAGGGCGGCCGGGTTGCGGTCTTGCCATCGCCGAAGCTGTAGCCCGGCATATCGTAGAAGAGGATCGCGTCGGCGTCCCTCGCCGCGCCGCCGGCGATCGCGGTTTCGGCCTCGGGGTGGATCAGATGCGTGATCGTCCAGCCGTCGAAACTTGCGAGCAACTCGGCAAAGGGTTCGGCTTCATACGGATGGCCGCCCGACAGGACGAGAAGGCGGCGCGGTCCGGTCATGCGATCTTGAGGATCATCTTGCCCTGATTGCTCCCGGCGAAAAGCCGCATGAAAGCGTCGAAGCTGTTCTCGATCCCCTCGTCGACATGCTCGTCGGCGATCAGCCGACCCTGCTGGAGCCATGCAGCCATTTCGGCGGCGCCCTCGGCGAAGCGCGGAATATAATCGGCCACCAGCAGCCCGCGGATCGAGGCCCGGTGGACGATCAGCTGCCAGATGTTGCGCGCGCCGACTTTTTCGACGCTATTATACTCGCTGATCAACCCGCAAAGGCCGATCCGCGCGCCGTGGCGCAAATTGTTGAGCCCCGCGTCGAGAATGTCGCCGCCGACATTTTCGAAGATGATGTCGACTCCGTCGGGCGCTTCGGCGCGGATCGCGTCGGTGAGCGCCTGCACATCCTTGCCGCGATAGTCGATCGCCGCGTCGAAGCCGTAGCGGTCGATCAGCTTCGCGCATTTCTCCGGCCCTCCGGCGATGCCGATGACCTTGCTCGCGCCTTTTATCTTCGCGATCTGCCCGACCAGCGAGCCGACCGCGCCCGCCGCGCCGGTGACGAGGACGACGTCGCCGGGCTTGGGTTCGCAGACGTCGATATACCCGAAATAGGCCGTCATCCCGACCGCGCCGAGCACCGAGAGATAGTTGGTCACCGACGGCACGAGGCTGGCGTCGATCGGCTGGGTGAAGCCGCCGACCGTGCCGACCGAATAATCCTCGATCGCGTTGAGGCCCATCACCCATTGGCCGGGCGCAAAGCCTTCCGCCCTGCTCGCCTCGACGATCCCGACGGTCGACGCGCGCACCGGATCGCCGAGAGGGATCGGCGGCATATAGCTTGGCGCATCGTCCATCCAGCCGCGGATCGCGGGGTCGAGCGAGGCGTAATGGTTGCGGATCAGGAATTCGCCGTCGGCGAGCCCGGGGGTGGGCTGGGTGACGAGCGAGAAATCTTCCGGCGCGGGTTCGCCGTTCGGACGGCGGACGAGCAGGAAGCGGCGGTTGTCGGGCATGGGAATTCCTCAAGCGGGGACGATGGAAACCGGGATCGCGCTTTGCAGCGACTGGCCGGTGATGGGGTCGTAGGCGACGCTCTCGCTGACGAGGCGGTTGGTCGATGCACCATGCTCATGGACGCCGTCGGGGCCGATGTCGGGCCCGCCGAACGCGTGCGCCATCGACACGACGCCGGGGCGCATATTCTCGGCCGCGCGCGCGACCGCGACGACTTCGCCGACCGCCGAGCGGATGCGGACGGTGTCGCCGTCGGCGCAGGGGATCAGCGCGAGATCGTCGGGGTGGAGGAAGGCGGGGTTAGTGGTGCGCTTGGCGCGCAGCGCGGGGAGGTTCTGCCCGGTCGAGTTGAAGCGGTGCCGGCTGCGCCGCGACACCATGCGCCAGGGAAAGTCCGGCGTCGGCTGGGCTGCATCGGCATAGGCGATGAGCTGGTCGGGCATTGCGCCAGCCGTCAGGTCGAAGCGCCCCGGCGCCTCGGGATCGCCCGCCTCGACGACCGGGTGGAGGTCGGCGTAGATCACCGCCTTGCCGTCGACCGTGTCGCTGCGCACCTTGCTCGGCGCGACCGAGCAGCCCGCGACCATCAGGTCGAGGAAGGCCTCTTTCGTGGGCCGCTCATCCATCGGGCAGGCACCGCCCGCGAGCGGCATGCCGGTGCCGATACGGTGTGCGAGTTCCCAGAGCATCTCCCACTCCTCGAGCAGCCCTTCGGGCGCTTCGATCATCGCCTCTGTATAGCGGGCGTAGGGGATTTCATACCACCATTCGGAGAGGTTGCTGATGTCCTCGCGTTCGAGGCACATCTTGGGTGCGAGGATATAGTCGGCGCGTTTCGCGGTGGCTGAGTCGGCATTGACGTCGATCGAGACGAGCAGGTCGAGCCCGTCGATCGCGCGCGTCATCTTGTCCTGGTCGGGGAAGGCGACCACCGGATTGCCGCCGATCACGATCAGCGCGCGCACTTGGCCTTCGCCCGGCGTCAGCATCTCGTCGGCCAGGACGTTGCACGGCATTTCCATGCCGAGGTGGGTGAGGCCGCGGATGCGCGAGGTGGGGAAGCCCTCGCCATAGAGAGCTATCGGCGGCGCGACCTGCGCGCGGCGCGGGGTGACGGGGGTGAAGACGCGCGGGATCGAGCTTTTCTCGCCCTCGCGGCAGAAGCGCCCGCAGATGATGTTGAGCGACGAGACGAGATATTGGGTGAGCGTACCGTTGCCCGCCATTTCGGGCCCGGTGCCGGTCGAGACGACGCCCTTGGTGCCGCCCGCGAACATGCGCGCCGCGGCGACGAGCTGGCTTTCCTCGACCCCGGCGCGCGCAGCGGCGACCGCGGGGGTAAAATCGGCGACGGCACGGGTAAGGTCGTCGAGGCCGTCGACATATTGCTGGACGAAGCCCTTGTCATACAGGCCTTCGGACAGGATGACATGGATGATGCCGGCGAGCATTGCCGGGTCTTCGCCTGGGCGCACCGGCAGGTGAATGTGCGCGAGCGCCGCCACGTCGCTCTCGCGCGGGTCGGCGACGATCAGCTTCAGCCCGCCGTCGAGCGCATCGCGCAGGCGGCGCGAGGGTGAAAAGGGCGGCAGGCCGCCCGGCGGGCCATAGTGCGAGACGATCGGGTTGTTGCCGATGAAGAAGGCGACGTCGGCCTCGGAGAAGCTGTGCATCCCGCCCATCCAGTTGCCGTAGCGCATCGTCGTATAGACTTTCGCGGGCTGGTCGAGCGTCACCGATGTGTAGATGTTGCGCGTCCCCAGCCCCTGCGCAAAGGCCGTCGCGCTGCCCACCCCGGCGCTGTTCTGGAACGAATAGGTCCCGGCGTAGATGGCGACGGCATGCGGGCCGTGCTCGGCGATGATCGCCGACAGCTTCGCGCCGATCTCGTCGAGCGCGCCGTCGGTCGCAATGTCCGCGAACGCGCCATCGGCGCGCTTCTGCGACACCGTCAGTCGCTGCGGCCCGTGATGCGCCTCGGCGAGCTGGCGGCCCTTGATACACGTATAACCGCCGAATACCGGATCGTCGGGATCGCCCTGCACCTTGGTCACGCGGCCGTCGTCGATGGTGACCAGCATCGCACAATTGGCATGGCAGAAGCGGCAGAAACTGCGGCGGACCTCAGGCATCATATCTCTCCCTGATCGCACCCTACGCCGCCGTCGCTGGCAAGCGACTGGCACTTTTGGCGGTGGCTGGCGGCAGAGCGCGGGCGCAGTTTCGATGCAAAGAAACGGGGAGAGTATCGATGCCGACATCGCGCCAATGGCTGCTGAACGGACACCCGCGCGGGCGCGGGATCGAGGATGGCGATTTCCAGCTGGTCGAGACCGATATCGGCGCCCCCGGCGACGGGGAACTGCTGCTGAAGACGCTCTATCTGGGGTTCGATCCGGCGCAAAAGGGCTGGATGGAAAATATCGCCGATTATGTCGCGCCGATGGCGATCGGCGACGTGATGCGCGGCAGCGGGATCAGCGAAGTTGTCGAAAGCCATCATCCGGGTTTCGCACCGGGCGATCTTGTCATGGGATCGACGGGCTGGACCGAATGGCATGTGTCGAATGGCGAAGGGCTGGTGAAGATAGAGACGCAGTTGCCCCCGACTGCGATGCTCTCGGTACTCGGGACAACGGGGGTCACCGCCTATTGCGGGCTGTTCAAGGTCGGCCGACCGGTCGCGGGCGATACCGTGCTGGTATCGGGCGCGGCGGGAGCAACGGGGTCGGTCGTCGGCCAGCTCGCCAAGATTGCGGGATGCCGCGCGGTCGGCATCGCGGGGGGCGAGGACAAGTGCCGCTGGCTGGTCGAGGAAGCGGGCTACGATGCCGCGATCGATTACAAGGCGGGCAACGTCCGTAAACAGATCAAGGAGCATTGTCTTGGAGGAGTCAACGTGATCTTCGACAATGTCGGCGGGGCGATCCTCAACGACATGCTCGGCGAGATCGCGACCGGCGCGCGCGTCGCGGTGTGCGGAGGTATCAGCCGCTACGAGATGGGGACTTTGCCAGCCGGGCCGCAGAATTATTTCAACCTCATCTTCCGCCGCGGTTCGATGGCTGGTTTCATCGTGCTCGATTGGGCGAGCGAATTTCCCGAAATCCGCAAGCGGCTGGAGGGCTTCGTCCTCGATGGCCGGCTTCACTATCGCGAGGATGTGCAGCAGGGGTTCGAGAATGCGCCCGATACGCTCAAACGCCTGTTCAGCGGTCAGAACCGCGGCAAGCAACTTTTGAAACTTTGAAGGAGGTCGACATGGGCAGGCTGGCAGGGAAGCGCGCCGTCATCATCGGCGCAGCATCGGCGGGCAATATGGCGCAGGTGACCGCGCGGCTGTTCGCGCGCGAGGGCGCGACGGTGATGGTCGCGGGACGCAGGCAGGAACCGCTCGATGCGCTGGCGGCCGAGATCGGCGGCCATGCCGCGCTCTGCGATATCACCGACAAGGCTTCGGTCTTCGCGCTCGCCGGCGCGGCGAAGGCGAAGATGGGCGGTGTCGATGTCGCGTTGAACGCCAGCGGCTGGGGGCTGCTCAAGCCCTTGCTCGAGGTGACAGAGGAGGAACTCGCGAGCATCGTCGCGCTGCAATTCACCGGCGTGCATCATTTCCTCCAGGCTTTCATCGGCGCGATGCTGGCAAACGATCCGACCGGCGGCTCGATCATCCAGATTTCCTCGGCGACGACGCGCGCGCCGATCGGCAACCATGCCGCCTATATCGGCACCAAGGCAGGGTCGGAGGCGCTGATCCGCTGCGTCGCCAACGATTTCGGGGCCGCGGGGATCCGGGCGAACATCGTGTCGCCGGCGTTCACGGAGTCGCCGATGACCGAGGGTGCGTTCGCGACGCCGGGATTGGTCGACGCCTTCCTGCCGCGCTACCCGCTCGGGCGGCTCAATACCTCGCAGGACGTCGCGAACGCATGCCTGTGGCTGGCCAGCGACGAGGCGTTCGTGACCGGCGAGAATTTGCAGCCCAATGGCGGGCTAGCGCTGCGCGGCAATCCGCAAGAGGGCGATATTGCGGCGGCGGTTGGCGCCGCGATGGCGAAGTTGCAAGCCTGAAGATCCTCCCCGTCGCGTAGCGATGGGGAGGGGGACCGCTCGCGCGGCGAGTGGTGGAGGGGCGGCAACGGTAGCGCAATAGCCCCTCCGTCAGCGCTTCGCGTTGCCACCTCCCCATGGCTTCGCCACGGAGAGGAGCGATCAACCAATCTGCCGCTCGCGCCCTTCCCAATAGGGCGCCCGCAACTCGCGGCGCAGGATTTTGCCCGACGGATTGCGCGGCAGTGCGGGGATGAAGTCGACCGACTTGGGGCATTTATAGCCCGCGATCCGTGTCCGAGCCCAACCGATGATGTCGGCAGCATCGGCGCTCGCGCCGTCGCGCAGCACGACGCACGCCTTCACCGCCTCGCCCCTTTTCTCGTCCGGCACGCCGACCACCGCGACGTCGGCCACGGCTGGATGACCATAGATCGCATTCTCGACCTCGGCCGGATAGACATTCTCGCCGCCCGAGATGATCATGTCCTTCACCCGGTCGTGGAGGTAGAAATAGCCGTCCTCGTCGGTGTAGCCGGCGTCGCCGGTGCGCAGCCAGCCTTCGCCGTCGATCGTCTCCGCGGTTGCCTCGGGCCGCCCCCAATATTCACGCATATTCGCCTGCGCGCGGATCGCGATCTCGCCGATGTCGCGCGGGGGCAGGGGATTGCCGTCGGTATCGATGACGCGCATCTCGACCCCGCGCAATGGCTTGCCGACCGAGCGCATCCGCTCGTTGCCCGCGGGGTCGTGGTCCTCGGGCGGCAGCGCGGCGATCGTGCCCGACGTCTCGGTCATCCCGTACATCTGAACGAAGCCGCACTGGAACACATCGATGCACTGGCGCAGCAGGTCGAGCGGGATCGGCGAGGCGCCATAGGCGATGTGGCGGAGGCGCGAGAAATCGACTTCGCGTGCGCGGGGCTGATTGACGATGATCTGCATTGCCGCGGGGACCATGAAGATTTTCGAGATGCCATAGGTTCCGATCAGGTCGAGCACGCCGCCGGGATCGAATTCGCGCGTGATCACGCCGGTCGCGCCGTTGGTCATCACGGTGATGCCGTATCCGGTGCCGCCGATATGGAAACAGGGCATCGCGACCAGGCCAACGTCATCCTCGTCCCACCGCTCCCAGTCGGCCTGCAGCGCGGGATCGCGGTCGAGCTGCGAGCGCAGCACCGATCCGTTGGTCAGCACCGCGCCCTTGGGTTTGCCGGTGGTGCCCGAGGTGTACATCTGGATCACCGCATCGGTCTCGCCGCGCGAGATGTCGGGGTCGACGGTCGGGAAGCTGTCGCGCCAACTCCGGTAGTCGGGGAAGCCGCTGGCCGGTCCCTCGGTCGCGACGACATGCTCGACGCCCGGAAAGGCGTCGCGGTTTGCGGCGACCAGCTCCGTAAACTCCGGCCCGACGAACAGGATGCGGGCGCCGCAATTGTCGATGATCCACGCGATTTCGGGCACCGCGAGGCGCCAGTTGACCGGCGTCATGACGCCGCCGGCTTTGGCGACCGCGACCAGCAGCTCAAAATAGAGATCGCTGTTCTTGCCGAGATAGGCGACGCGGTCGTCGGGCTTCAAACTCAATGCGATCAACGCATTGGCGGCGCGATTGCTGTTCGCATCGAAGTCGGCGTAGGTCGTTGCGCGGCCTTCGAAATGATAGAGAATCTGGTCGGGCCGCTCGCGCGCGTTCCGCCGCGCGACGTCGGCGACGCGTTCAAATGCTGTGACCTTCACCGGTATTCTCTCCCTATGCTGCGCCGAGCGCTTGTCGATAGAGCATGGAGTCCGCCGCATAGAAATTGCAATGGAACCCCGATGGGACGCGGAACGGCACCTGCACCAATGCGACCGGCCCCGCGGCGATGTCGAGCGCGTCGAAGATCGCGAGCTCGCTCGTTGCTGCACCCGCGCGGTGGACCAACGTCATCGCATAACCGTCTCCTTCGCCCGCGGCACCGACCTTCGGCGCGAAGATCAGTTCGCCGCACGAGGCGCCGTTGCCGAAGTGATAGACATCCTCCTTGCCGCTCACGGTGTCGAAGCGGAGCACGCCGTCCATCCCCTCGGCGCGGCCGTCGCGGCTATTGAGATTGATATTGGCGAAGCTGTGGCGCGAGGCGCGGGTCATGAAGCGGTCGTCGGGGCGCGGGAACTGGATGTCGCGGTCGTTGAGCGTCTCCTCCTTGATCCAGGTTCCGTTGCCGTTGGTGCCGGGGTCGATGGTCCAGCGGCGGAGGCTCTGCTGGGTATCGCCATGGGTCTTTTTCGCGCCCGTCTCGTCGGGGAAGAGCGCGGTGCCGTTCGCGGCGGCGACGTCGGCGATGATCTCGCCATCCGCTTCCCAGACGTTGAGTTCGTGGAACATGTGGCGCGGTTCATAGTCGAACCAGCGAAGGTCGCTCGCACTGCCCTCGCGCGGCATCACCCCGAATTTGGTCGGGCGGCCATTAACCCAGGCGGTCATCGGTCCACCCTTCATGAAACGGCCGAGATCGGCGTCGATCGGGATCACCGGGAAAACGACCCAATTTTCGGTCAGGAAGAAGGTGTGCATCAAGGCGTTGTGCGGCATGTCGATGATCTCGGCCTTGCGCACGCTGCCATCGGCGGCGATCACGTCGTACCGCAACTGCGGCGCGCCCATCGGGCCGTTGATCGCCATGCCGATGTTGACCAGTTCGCCCGTATGATGGTCGATCTTGGGATGCGCGGAGAAGGTCGTGGTGATCGTCCCGCCATAATGTTCCTCGCCCAAAGTCTCGAGCGTGCGCGGGTCGAGTGCGACCGCGGGGGCGCCCTCCATCAGCGCGAGCAATTTGCCGCCATGGACGATGATATTGGTGTTGGCGGTGTTGTAGCGCTTGCCCTGCACTGACGGATCGGCGGTCATCGGGTTGCCGAACAGCCCGAACAGGCGCTTGCCCGCTGCCTTCTCCAGCTCGAACTTTTCGGTCCGCACCCAGCGGTTGAGCATCGAGGCACGGCCGTCCGCGATGTGGAAAGCATAGACCATGCCGTCGCCGTCGAACCAGTGATACTCGCCCTCGCGCGTCGGATAGAGCGGCTCGGGGCCGTTGCGATAGAAGACACCGACGAGGTCGGCGGGGATTTCGCCTTCGACGATCAGGTCGGGCGCGGTCCCTTCGAAGCGCACCGGCTGGTGATGGCCCGACAGATAGGGGTGGTCGAAAAAGGCCTGCGTCATCCTCGTCCCTCTTTTCGCTCGATAGTGCATCAAACAAGGGGCGGTGCAACGCGCCGCCCCCTGTTCGCTTGGGCTCCCCCTTTTGCGATCCCGCCGTGCCCGTGGCGGGAAGGTTCGATCAGAATTTGAAGCCGAGCTCGACCCCGTAAGTCCGCGGCTCGATCGCACCCGAGAATGTGAAGAGGCCCGCCACCGGCAGCGTGCTGCCGATGTCGCGGACATTGGTCAGATTGCGGCCGAAGACGGCAACGCTGATTTCGCCGCTGCCCGTGAGGAAAGTGTAGGACATTTGCCCAGACAGATTCTCGCGATCCTTGGTGAAGCAGCGGAAATCATTGGTTACGGCACCAAGCACGATCGGCCGGTTTGCGACGATGCAAGTGGCCGTCTTGCTCTGAAAGCGGAGCAGCACATTGGCGTCGAAGCGGCCCGAGCCAATTTCCTTCGAATAATTGACCCCGGTCGAAATCTGATATTTTGGCGCGCGGCGCAAGGTGAGCGTCGATACGTCGTCCCCGATATTGTCGCCGTTGAGATCTTTCAGGAAGGTGCCGTATTTCGCATCGATATAGCTCGCCGACGCCGTGAAATTCAGCGCGTCGGAGGGCTGGATGATCAGCTCCATTTCGGCGCCGGTGATCTTCGCCGAGGCGGCGTTTCCGACGACCGTTTCCTGGGGCTGGGCCGATCCGGGGGGCGAAGGCTGAACGACCTCCTCCTGCTTGTTGTTATATTTTGTGTGGAACAGGGCGATGTTCGTGCGCAAGGTGCGGTCCAGCCAGTCGGCTTTCAGGCCGACCTCGAATGCATCGACAGTTTCCGGGAAATAAGGACCAAGCGATGTGGGCGAAGCCGCTCGTCCGTTGAACCCGCCCGAGCGGAAGCCCGTCGAATAGGATCCATAGACGATCTTGTTGTCGCCGATTTCATAGGTGGCGTTGGCGCGCCAGGTGAACTTGCCGAAGGACGCCTCGCCCGAACAATTGTTCGCCGGACCGAAGGTCGGAAGCCCGGCAAGCGGCCCCGGCCCGAAGACCCCCGTCACCCGAACGCACGACCGTCCGTCGAATGTCGGCTGGCTCAATTCGACGAGCCCGACGACCTGCCCATAATTGTTGAAAGTTTCTTTTTTGTCGCGGGTGTATCGGCCGCCGACCGAGAATTTGAACTTGTCGGTCAGCGTGAATTGCGCGTCGGCAAACCCGGCATAGGACGTCGCCTTGTTGTCGGTGTAGGCGCGCAGCGTCGCTCCCGTGGGGCTCTGCGAGGGCACGGGCCCCAGCCGAGTGAACTGGTCCAGCTGGTAATTGCTGTTGTAATAATATCCGCCGACCAGCAGGTTGACCGCGTCGCTCAGTTCGGCGACGACGCGCAGTTCCTGGCTGAATTGTTCGAATTTCTGGATACGCCGGGTAGCGAAGAAATCCGCCGAACTGCCATCAAAATCTTGCGCCACATTCTCGTCGTTGGTGCGATAGCCGGTGACCGAATAGAGCGTCAGATTGTCGCCGAGCGACCAGGTGATGTTGCCGGTCAGCGCGTCGGTGTCGTTGGTGACGTCATGCGGCGCCAATTGATAGGTGACGTCCATGCCGCGATCGGGAAGGCTGAACCGGTTGCACTCGGCGACCGGCGAAAATCCCGGCGCGCCCGCGGCCAGGCAGATCAGGTCCAGGCTCGAGGAGGTCGGTATCGACACCGTCTCGCCGCGTTCGCGGCTATGTTCGTAAGTGATCTCGGCAGAGAAATCGCTGCTCGGCTCGATCAGCGCGGTAACGCCGCCGCTCAGGGTCTCATATTTGCCGTCGCGCCCGCCCCTGATGGCGTTGCGGACAAAGCCGTCGGTCTTGTCGTAATAGCCGAAGGCCTTGAGCGCGATGAAGTCGCCCAGCTTGCCGCTGTTCACGACCAAACGCGCGCTCTTGGTATCGAACCGTGCGTAGGAGAAGCGGCCCTTCGCCCCGAAGTCGTCGGTCGGCTTGCTGCGCTTCACCTCGATCACGCCGCCGATCGTGTTGCGGCCGAACAGCGTTCCCTGCGGACCGCGCAGGACCTGCAGGCTTTCGAGGTCGAAACTGTCGAGCAGCTGGCCGGTGTTCGTCCCGATGAAGACGCCATCGACGACGACGCCGACGGTCGGGTCGAAACTTTTCTCGATATCTTCGAACGAAATGCCGCGGATGGAAATCGCCGCAGCGCTCGGTCCTGCGGAAACGCTGTCGATGACCAGACTGGGAACGCGCCCCGCGACATCGCGAATGTCCTGGACCATGCCGGTGTCCAACGCCTCTGCGTCGAGCGCGGTGATCGCGACGGGAACCGACTGCGCACTTTCCTCGCGCTTCTGCGCGGTGACGACGATTTCGCGGATCGCTCCGCCGCTCTCGTCCTGAACAGGCGCTTCCTGCGCGAACGCCGGGGTGGCGATGGCCAGGGCGATTAGCGACACCGTGGTATACACGGCAGGCAGCATTCGGGCGTGCGTGATCATCGTCGGTCCTCCCTCTCGCGCCGTCGCATAGCTTCGCCGGTCGCGTTGGACGGAAGGTCTGCTTAATGCCGCTTTTGAACAATCATCAAAAATATCAGGCGTGCCGTAACGGCCGCAAAGCCGCTAAATCTGGGCGATATTATTGACGCTGGGTCGCGCCGCCGTCGACGAACAGGCCGTGGCCTGACATGAAACGCGCGTCGTCGGAGGCGAGGAAGGCGGCGACGTCGGCGATGTCCTCGGGCTGGCCGAGACGCCCGAGCGCGGCCTTGTCGATCCAGCGCTGTTTGAATTCGGGCATCGCCGAAAAGGCGGGCGCGGTCATCGGCGTGTCGATCGCGCCAGGCTGGATGCAATTGACCGTGATGCCATAAGCCCCGACCTCGGTCGCGACCGATTTGGCCATGCCCAGCACCGCATGTTTGGACGCGCTATAGGCCGCCATGCCCGCCTCGCCGAAGCTCGACATCACCGATCCGATCAGGATGATCCGGCCGTGGGGCGAGCTTTTGAGCAGCGGCAACGCGTCGCGCATCAGGCGGAAGACCGCGGTGACGTTGACCGCCATCATCTGGTCGAAAAATTCATCGTCGTGCCCGTCGAGCATCTGCATGCCGGTGATGCCCGCGCAGGCGACGACGATATCGAGCCGGCCCAACCGGCGGGCGGCCTCGTCGACCAGCCCCGCGTTGACACCCGCTTCGGTGACGTCGGCGACGATATCGACGTCGCCCGCACGGTCGGTGGTCAGCACGCGCGCGCCGTCGGCGGTCAGCCGCCGCGCCGTCGCAAGCCCGATCCCCGATCCCGCTCCGGTGACGAGCGCGGCGCGGCCGTCGAGGCGGCCCGCCATCAGAGCGAACTGCCGCCGTCGACGCGGAACTCGGCGCCGGTGGCAAAGGCGGACTCGTCCGATGCGAGGTAGAGGACGATCGCCGAAATTTCCTCGGGCTTGCCGAGCCGCCCGACGGGGTGCGTCGCGACCCAGCCATCGTACAGCGCCTGCGGATCATCGACCTGCGCCATCACCTTGTCGAGGATCGGCGTGTGGATTGCGCCCGGATGCACCGAATTGCAGCGGATGCCGTAACCCTTGCGCGCATAATGGAGCGCGGCCGACTTGGTGAGGTGCGTCACCGCGGCCTTGGCGGCGTTGTAGGCGGCCAGGTCGCCCTGCGCGCGCACGCCGCACATCGACGACATGTTGATCACCGACCCGCCATGCTCCTTCATCTTCGGGATCACATGCTTGCAGCCTAGAAAGACCCCGTCGACATCGACCGAAAATTCGTGACGGAAGGCTTCGAGCGTCAGGTCCTCGATCGAGCCGTGCGTCGTGATCCCGGCATTGTTGACGAGGATGTCGATCCGATCGCAGTTGCCGAGCGCGGTGAGCCAGTCGGCCTCTTCCGACACGTCGAGCTTGACGAAACGCTGGCCGAGTTCGGCGGCGAGCGCCTCGCCCGCGGCGGTGTCGATGTCGGCAATGACGACGCTTGCGCCCTCCGCGACGAAGCGGCGGACGATGTCGAGCCCCAGCCCCGATGCGCCGCCGGTGACGAACGCGATCTTGCCCGCGATGCGGCCTTGCCCTGCCATCCTGTCCTCCATCTTTTGCGCTGGCACTATCATGCTGCGAACGGGGCGAGGGGACTATTTATTGCGCTAGGTGCGGCGGGCCGCCGGTCGGTTCCACATCGGGGCCGGGACAGGAGAGCGCCATGGCGGAGAGCTGGGACTATATCGTCGTCGGGGCTGGATCGGCGGGATGCGTCGTCGCCGAGCAGCTGAGCGCCGACCCGCAAATCCGCGTGCTGCTGCTCGAGGCGGGCGGCGACAACGCCAGCCGCTGGGTCGCAATCCCCAAGGGGGTGGCGAAGCTCGTCACCAATCCCGACCATATCTGGGCCTATGGCGTGTCGCAGCCGCGCGGCGACGGCGGCGCGCCGGGCGAGGTGTGGATCCGCGGCAAGGGGCTCGGCGGGTCGTCGGCGGTCAATGGCATGATCTGGAGCCGCGGCGAGCCCGCCGATTACGACGAATGGGAAAAGCTCGGCGGCACCGGCTGGGATGGCGCGGCGATGACGGAGGCGTTCCGCAGCCTCGAGGATCATGGCCTCGGCGCCAGCGCGATGCGCGGGGCGGGCGGGCCGGTCGGCATCGCGCCCAAGATTCACAGCTATCCGCTGGCCGAGACGATCGTGCAGGCCGGGGTCGAGATGGGGTTGAAACCCGTCGACGACCTCAACGGCACGACGCTCGACCGCGTCGGCTTTTATTCGCACAATGTCCGCCGTGGGCGGCGCGAGAGCGCGGCGACGACCTTCCTCGCGCGGGCGAAGAAGCGGCCGAACCTGCATGTCGTCACGCACGCGATGGCCGAGCGGCTGGTCGTCGAGAATGGCGTCGTGACCGGGGTCGAGGCGAAGGTCGCGGGCCAGCCGCGGCGCTTCGACTGCCACGGCGAGGTGATCGTGTCGGGCGGGACGCTGGAGAGCCCGTTGCTGCTCCAGCGCTCGGGCATCGGTCCTGCCGATATGCTGCGCGCCGCGGGGGTCAAGCCGCTCATCGACGCCCCCGACGTCGGCGGGCGGCTGCGCGAGCATCTGGGCTTTTCGATGCCGCACCGGCTGGCACGCGATGTCGGCAGCAACCGCAGCTTCTTCGGCGTCGGGCTGATGCGCGCGATGGCGCAATATATGCTGACGCGCGGCGGCATCATGGCGACCGGGCCGTTCGAGGTCGGTGCCTTCCTGAACCTCACCAGCCGCGACATGCGCCCAGATCTGCAGCTCTACCTCGGCGGCTACACCTTCGCGCTCGGCGACGACAAGCATCCGGTGCCGCTCAGCAGTATCGATCGCAAGCCGGGCATGACCATTTATGGGCAGCTCCTCCGGCTGACGAGCGAGGGGAGCATCGCGATCACCGGCCCCGGCAGCGATGCAGCCGCCGACATCAAGCCCAACTGGCTCTCGACGCGCGAGGACGAGCGCAGCGCGATCGCCGCGGTGCATGCGATGCGCCGCTATATGGCGCAGCCCGCGCTCGTCGGCCTTGTCGAGCGCGAACTGCTTCCCGGCGCGGCGGTGCAGAGCGACGCCGAAATCCTCGCCGCCTTCCGCCGCCTCGCCACCTGCGGCCTGCACGGCGTGGGGACATGCCGGATGGGCAGCGACAATCGCGCGGTCACCGATGCGCGGCTGCGCGTCAACGGCGTCGGCGGGCTGCGCGTCGTCGATTGCTCGGTGATGCCGTCGCCGGTGACGGGCAACACCAACGCGCCCGCGATGGCGCTGGCGTTGCGCGCGGCCGGACTGATCCGCGAGGATCGGCGACGGCTGCGCGCGGTGGCGTGAAGCATCTGGTGATGGCGATTCCGGGGCGGGGGACTGCCGTTGCCCTGTCCAAAGTTCAGGAAAGTTCAGCCCTGTGCGCTCCCCCAGCAGGACCTCGGCAACCGCGCATGTCGACCGAGTAAAAGCGCTGGAATCGATGCTTGCATAGCTAGATAATGTAGGAAAGCCTTTTTGAATACGACGGCTTTTTTGGAGTGGGCTGCGCTTGCATCTGGACCCCGGCTTTCGTCAGGGAGCGGAAACTAACGCCAGAAACCAGATGCTTATGCTAAAACGCTCTTGCGCTCTTTTAGCCAGCCGATCCCGCGGCGGAGCAGGTCGTAGAAGACCGGCAGGTCCCACGCGCAGCGGTCGACCGTCGGCCACCAGTCCATCATCGGCTGCAGGTCGTAATGCCCGCGGCAATGGCCGAGCGTCAGGTACAGCACTGCCCCCGCGCCGTGCCGCTTGATGTAGAAGACCGGGTAGGTGCCCGGCGCGTCCGCGGCTTCGACGAAGCCGGTGCCGGGGCCGGTGCATTCGGTGTCGAGCAGTATATGCAGGTCGCCGTGCGTTTCGAGGTGATACAGCTCGTCGGTCGTCTCGAACGGCTCGATGCCCTTGGTGAGTTGGTGGTCGGGGTCGGCGACGCGCACCGTATAGGGCTCGATCGCCGGATGGCTGATGAACTGCGAGCCGAGCAGGTTCATCATCAGCGGCGCCCAGCGCGGCGCGTCCCACAGACCGGTGTCGAGCAGGCGGAGGATCGAATTCGTCCCGTGGAGCGCGTACCAGCGCCCGCCCTTCGCTAGCCAGCGCTTGAGTGCCTCCTGCGCGGGCAGCGACGGGGTAACGTCGCAGGTATAGGTGATCAGGATATCGGCCGCCTCGATCGCCGCGATATTGTCGTAATTTTCGAACACCCGCGTCCGCACGCGCTGGTCCTCGGCGAGCAGTTTGAGCAGCTCGAGCCGCGCGAAATCCATGTCGTGCCAGACACCGCCGCAGATCAGCACGCAATCGATGCGGGGCGGATGTTCGCTGTCGCTCATCGCCGGTTCTCTCCTCCTGTTATGGCGCCATCATGCGGGTGCGGTGCGCTGCCGTCACCTTGCTGTATTGATAGGTTCCCGAAGACCATGAAACTGGCAAGAGGGACGGCGAGAGGAGAGGCGCGATGCAGCAGAGGCTGGGCGGCAGGGTTGCTCTGGTCACCGGCGGGACCAGCGGGATTGGCGCTGCGGCGGTCGCGCGATTGACGCGCGAAGGCGCGAAAGTGGTCTTCACCGGCTCCAACACCGAGGCCGCCGCGAGGGTCGAGGCCGACACCGGCGCCGTCTTCCGCGCCCACCGCGTCGAGGACGCATCCGCCTGGCCCGCGCTGATGGCGGAGATCGACGCCGAATATGGCCGGCTCGACATCGCCTTCGCCAATGCCGGGACCGAAGCGGGCGATGCGAGCGTCGAGGATATCGGCATCGACGCCTGGAACCATATCGTGGGGGTCAATCAGACCGGTGTGATGCTCACCGTCCAGCATGCGATTCGCGCGATGGCGAAGAATCCCGGCGGTGCTGCGGGGTCCATCGTCGTCAATTCTTCGATGAACGCGCATCGTGCGATGGGCAATTATGCCGCTTATTCGGTGACCAAAGCGGCGGTCGTCGCGCTGGTCAAGTCGGCGGCGATCCACTGCGCGGGCAAGGGCTATGCGATCCGCGTCAATGCCGTGCTTCCGGGGGTGGTCGAGACCGACATGATCCGCGGCGTCATCGACCGCGCGCCCGATCCCGACGCCGCCCGCGCCGCGTTCGAGGGCATGGCGCCGATGAAGCGCATGGCGCAGCTTGCCGAAGTCGCCGCCCTCGTCGCTTTCCTCGCCTCCGACGAGGCGGCGTTCATCTCGGGCGCCGACTATGTCATCGACGGCGCGACCACCGCCGGTATGATGGGCGTCTGACGGCCCCTATTCTGCTGGAGCGACTGTGACCGAACCCAAGCTGTTCACGCCGATGACCGTCGGCGGCCTCGCCCTTCGCAACCGCATCGTGATTGCCCCGATGTGCCAATATTCGGCGGTCGACGGCTGCATGACCGACTGGCATCTGATCCATCTCGGCAATCTGGCGCTATCCGGCGCAGCCTTGCTGACGATCGAGGCGACCGCGGTGTTGCCCGAGGGGCGGATCAGCTATGCCGACGTGGGCCTGTGGGACGATGCGACCGAAGCCGCGATGGCGCGCACGCTGGCGAGCGTCCGCCGCTGGTCGGATATGCCGATCGCGATCCAGCTTGGGCATGCGGGCCGCAAGGCCTCGACCGAGGTGCCGTGGAAAGGCGGGGCGCAGCTGGCGCCCGGCGGTCCGAACGGCTGGCAGACCGAGGGACCGTCGGCATTACCTTTCGCCGAAGGCGACGTTCCGCCGGCCGAGCTCGACCGCGACGGCATGGCGCGCATCCGCGACGCCTTTGCCGCATCGGCGATCCGTGCCGCGCGGCTCGGCATCGATGCGGTGCAGATCCACGCTGCGCACGGCTATCTGCTGCACCAGTTTCTCTCGCCGCTGTCGAACCGCCGCACCGACGATTATGGCGGCAGTCTCGAGAACCGGATGCGCTTTCCGATCGAGGTTTTCGATGCGGTGCGCGGGGCCTTTCCCGCCGATCGCCCCGTCACCGTCCGCGTGTCGGGTACCGACTGGGTCGATGGCGGCTGGACGATCGAGGAGACCGTCCGGTTCGGACAGGAACTCGAAGCGCGCGGCTGTTCGGCAATCCATGTGTCGAGCGGCGGGCTCGATCCGCGCCAGCAAATTCCGGTCGGACCCGGCTATCAGGTGCCCCTCGCGCGCGCGGTGATGCAGGCCGTGCCGATGCCGGTCGTCGCAGTGGGCATGATCACCGATTACGACCAGGCCGAGGCGATTATCGCCTCGGGCGACGCCGATATGGTCGCGCTGGCGCGCGGCATATTGTTCGATCCTCGCTGGCCTTGGCACGCCGCCGCGCACCTCGGTGCCAAAGTGTCCGCGCCGCCGCAATATCTGCGCTCGCAGCCGCGCGATTACCCCGATCTCTTTACAATATAGAGATTTGCTGCCGGCGATCGAGAGCGTTGATTAAGCATTCCTTTTTCGTGCCAGATGGGACCCTGTCTGTTACTCTACGCGTGCGGAGGCGGCGCCCCGGTAATGAGGACTGCAGCGGTGCGGATAGCGACATGGTGGCGAGTGGCGGCGAAAAACTGGGTGCTGGTGGGCACCTGCGCCGGGGTGCTCGTCATCCTGTCGATCCTGTCGCTGGGGACCGACCGCGGGTTCGCGGAGAATGCTCGGCTGCGCTAGCAGGTCGTCGATTCCTATGACGCGCGTGCCGCGCTGCAGGGGGTGCTGGCGCGGCATCAGGATATCGAGCTCGGCCAGCGTGGCATCGTGATCACCGGCGATCCGGCGTTCCTGGCGCCCTATCGCAGCGCCGAATCGCGCATCGACGCCAATTTCGAACTGTTCCAGAAGCTGGCGGGCGGCGAGGGGCAGGATCGGCTGATCGCCGAGCTGCGCGCGACCTCGACCGAAAAGCGCCGCTTCGTCGAACGCACGATCGACCTGGTCGAAGCCGGGCGGCGCGACGAAGCGATCGCGCTGATCGCCAGCGGCGAGGGCAAGAGGTCGATGGATCGCCTCCGCCTGCTCATCGGCGAAATCTCGGAGGCCGAGCGCAAGACGCTCGCCGAGCGCACCGCGGTCGCCGACGGTTCGCGCACCGCGCTCCGCCAGCGCAGCTTTGCGCTTCAGGCCGGGCTGATCCTGCTCTTGATCATCTCCGCGGTGCTGATCGCGCGCAGCCAGTGGGCGCGCAACCACGCCCTGTAATTGGTCGAAAATGCGCTACGGAAGCGACGCAAATAGGGTTACCGAAGCATGACGCTGCATGGTAACGGGCAATCTGGTCGCGCAAAGCTTCCCGATAAAGGGGCAAGTCGTTTGGAATGAAACAGGATTCGCATCCCGAAAGCGATGCCAGGCGGTTGATCGATAGCCTCGGCGAGGGCGAGATCGAATGTCTGCGCCTGGTGGGCAAGGGCCTTGGGTCGAAGGCGATCGCGCGCGAGCTCGGTCTGTCGCCGCACACCGTCGATGCCCGGCTGAAGGCGACCTGCCGCAAGCTCGGCACCAATTCGCGCTTTGTCGCGGCCAAGATGCTGGCCGACAACCCGCCTTCATCTCCCGAAAAGCCACCGGATTCGACCGATACCAATTTGGTATATGAAAATGTGAGCCTTCCCAACGGGCCGGTTGCCGCCGACAAGGGGGCATCGGCGGGGGAAGGCGACGGCCCCGGCGATCTCGATCACGCCATGCCTCGAGAGACCGGGTCGATAGCCGATTCCGGGAGCGGGGGGGCTTGGCTCGAGCCGGATCATCCGATCGCCAAATTCTTCGGGGGCGAAAACAGGCTTTCGGTCTGGCAACGGCTGCTGGTCACCCTTGCCATCGCGATGGGATCGGTCATCGCGTTCGGCGTGCTCGTCAACGGGCTCGTCGGAATCTCGAGGCTCATTTCGTCTCCCTGAACGGCCGCGATCGGGCGGTCTGGGGGAGTGGGAACATGCTCAAGGAACGCATCGCCGCCGCCAACGAGGTCGCGGACAAGCTGCACCAATATGAAAAAGCGATCGACGAGGCGATCGCGCGTGCCGGGGAACTGGTCAGCATCTTGCCGCAGGCGCAGGCATCGGCCAAGCTGTCGTCCGTGATGGGCGATACGAGCTTCAACCTGTTGCACGCTTCGGTGACCGGACTGTTCGAAGGGCGCGCACGCGTCGTCGCGCTGCACCACGAACTGACCAGCGTGAAGGACAGGATGGGGCTGCGCAACCGTATCGTCGGTGTCGGCGACCTCGGAAAGACATTGCCGCCGGCGGGGACCCTCGTCGAAGCGGATCCGATCCTCGCCGTCGACAGGACAGCGACGGCCTGAGGGCATCCCCCCAGGTCGTGATCACAACATGTCTATTGAGAGGACGTGACCATGATCTGGGGGGTGCTTTACCTGGTGGCGCTGGTCACGGTGCTGGTCATCGTGCTGCGCATCGGGGACGGCGAGAGCCGCTTCGCGATCGTGGTGCTCGCGGTCGCGTCGGTGATGACCGCGGTTGCGCTCTATCTGTCGCGCACCCGGTTCGAGATTTTCAGCCTGTCTGTCGTCTCGGTCGATTTGCTGCTGCTGGCCATCTACATGGCGCAGGCACTGCGCAGCCGGCGATACTGGCCGATGTGCCTGCCGGCCTTTCAACTGATCAACGTGATCACCCATATGGCGAAGCTCGCGGCGCCTGAGATCGTGCCGCGCGTCTATTCGGCGGGGCAGGGCTTTTGGGCCTATCCGATGCTGACGGTGATCCTCTGCGCGGCGCTATGGAACCGCGCCGACCAGAAGGCGCGCGCCGCCCGCGGCGGCTGACGCGCCTTGCGCCGCCATGAACGGCGCGCCGATCCTGCGACAATTTGCGACAAAATTACGCCTATCCGGCATGGCGGTGGGACAGACCGCGCCTAGACCGCCCTCATCGCAGTCTCCTTCGGACTGCTCATGAGGAGTTCGTTACGTGAAGAAATTGTCGCTTCTGACTTTGGGCGCCGCGTTGATCGCCGTGCCCGTTCTCGCCGCCCCGGGCGGCGCCAAGGCCGATGCCGAGGGCAACGGCACCCTGACTCGCGCCGAGGTCCAGACCAATGCCACCGCGATGTTCGCGAAGATGGACGCGAACGGCGACGGCAAGCTCGACCAGGCTGACCGCGCCGCCAAGCGCAGCGAAATGCAGGCCAAGGCCTTCGAGCGTTTCGACGCGAACAAGGACGGCCAGATCAGCAAGGCCGAATGGGACCAGCACGCCGCCGATCGCGCCGCGAAGCGCGCCGCCAAAAAAGCCGAACGTGGTGAGAAGCGCGCCGAAGCCGGCGAGCCGGGCAAGCGCGGCCCCGGCATGCGCGGCCATCATGGCAAGCGCGGCGGCCACCACGGCATGCGCGGGGGCATGATGATGAAGGCCGATACCGACGGCGACAAGGCGATCAGCGCCGCCGAGTTCCAGACCGCGGCGCTCGCGCGCTTCGACGCGGCCGATGCCAACAAGGACGGCCAGGTCACCGCCGACGAGCGCCAGGCGCAGCGCGCGGCGAAGAAGGAAAAGCGGGCCGAATGGCGCGCCAAGCGGGCCGCCGCCGCGGCGAGCCCCGCCAACTGAACTGGCGGGACCGACGGGCGAGGGCGGCTATCTCCCCCTCCCTGGCATTGCCTTTGCCCGCCGGCCCTGCCAGCTATCGCCCACCGGCCTCATGCGGCCGGTGGGCGAACTATTTCGAACCGATGGACGACCGATGACCGATAACGACGCGCCCCGTATCCTGCTGATCGACGACGAACCGTCGATCCGCGAGCCGCTGAGCGAATATCTGACCGCGCAGGGCCTGACCGTGACCGCCGCGGCCAATGCCGCCGAGGCGCGCTCGGTACTGCGCGCGCAAAGCGTCGACCTGGTCGTCAGTGACATCATGATGCCCGGCGAGGACGGGCTGTCGCTCACGCGCCATTTGCGCGAGACGAGCAGCATCCCCGTCATCCTGCTCACCGCGCGCGCCGAGGATACCGAAAGAATCATCGGGCTCGAGATCGGCGCCGACGATTATGTCGTCAAACCCTTCAACCCGCGCGAACTGGTCGCGCGCATCCGCACCGTGCTGCGCCGGACGCAGGCGGGCGGGCGCACGCTCGACCCCGGCGGCGCGAGCTACGCCTTCGGGCCGTGGGTACTGAGGGATGTCGAACGCGTGCTCGTCGATGGCGATGGGCAGGAGGTCGCGCTGTCGTCGGGCGAATATCATCTGCTGCAGGCGCTGGTCCGCCATCCGCGGCAGGTGATGAGCCGCGACCGGCTGCTCGACCTCGTCCGCGGGCGCGAGGCCGATATCTTCGACCGCGCGATCGACAACCTGGTCAGCCGGTTGCGCAAGAAGATCGAAGTCGATCCCGCGCATCCGCAGCTGGTCAAGACCGTGTGGGGCGGGGGCTATACGCTCGCCTGCGAGGTCAAGCGGATGGGCGGCGCAGCGTGAAACTGCGCCTCTGGCCCCGCAGCCTCGTCGGCCAGCTCGTGCTCGCGGTCGCCGCCGCGCTCTTCGTCGCGCAGGCGATCAACTATACTTTGCTCGTGCGCGGCCAGCGGCAGCAGACGCTGGCAAACGGCGGCGGCATGGCGGTCGCGCGGATCATCGACGCGCTCGAACGCGACCGGCGGGGCTCGGTCGCGCTCGACCAACGGCCCGAACGCGGGGCCAGCCAAAGACGCCTGCCGAAGATGCTGGTCGATGACCGGCCCTATACACCGCCGCCGCGCGCGAAGCGAGCCTCGCATCTCGCCGAGCATGTCGCGGCGCAGCTTGCCGAGGTAGGACTCCCGGCGCAAAGCGTCGATGCGTGGATCGTGTCGCAGCACCGCCAGCCGCCCCAGTTGCGTGGGCCCGCACGCACCGCGATCGTCTCGGCCAAGCTCGGCGACCGCTATGTTACCGTGCGCACTTGGCTCCCGGCCGAGGGCAAAAGGCTACAGGGCTTCCTGATCTGGCAGACTTTGTCGCTCTACCTGCTCATCCTCGTGCCGATCCTGCTGATCGCATGGCGCGCGGCGCAGCCGCTGCGGACGCTGACCCACGCGGTGCGGCGCGATCCGATGGGCGACGGACCGCCGCTGGTCGAGGAGGGCCCCTCGGACGTCCGCGAGGTGATCGGCGCCTTTAACGCTTCGCGTGCGCGGATCGGCGCGATGCTCGCCGACAAGGACCGCATGCTCGGCGCCGTCGGCCACGACCTGCGCACGCCGCTCGCCAGCCTGCGCGTGCGCGTCGAGGCGGTCGAGGACGACAATCTCCGCGACAAGATGATCGCGACGATCGACGAGATGACCGCGATGCTGACCGACATATTGGCGGTGGCGCGCAGCGGCGCGGGCAAGGAAGCGCGCGAGGTCTATGACCCTGCGACGCTGCTCGCGCAGCTCGGCGAGGAATATCGCGCGATGGGCAAGCCGGTCGTGGGCCCGGATGCGCTGCCGCCCTTGCCGTCGCTCAGCGGCCGGCCGCTGCTGGTGCGCCGCGCGCTGCGCAACCTGGTCGACAATGCACTGGCCTATGCGGGCAGCGCGACGCTGCTCGTCGAGGTCGGCGGCGGCGAGCTGCGCTTCGTCGTGCGCGATGACGGGCCGGGCATCGACCCCGCGCGGATCGGCGAACTGATCGAGCCCTTCGCGCGCGGCGAGGCGTCGCGCAACCGTGCCACCGGCGGTGCCGGGCTGGGCCTCGCAATCGCGCATGCGCTGGCGGAGGGCGAGGGCGGGCGGCTCGCGATCGCGAACCGCGGCGATGCCCAAGGGCTCGACGCGGCGATCATATTGCCCGTTCAGGCGTAGATCGCGATGCCCTGGCTGCCGCTCATCACCGGCTTGCCGGCGCGGTTCCAGATCATCATGTCCTGAACCGAAAAGCCGCCACGCGCGAAGCCGGTCTTCGCCGACAGCAGCCACCAGCCGTCGTCGGTCTCAGGCTTTCCGGTCAGCATGTTGACCGTCCAGTTCATCGAACTGATCGGCCCGAATTCGGTAAACAGCGCCATCGCCGCGGGGGGCAGCGCATCGCCCATCGCGAGCAGCGCGACCGCGGGATGGCACGCGGGCTCCTCGACGAAGCGCACCCAGGTCAGATAAGCGCCGACATCGCTTTTCCAGTTGAAGCGCGGGCCGGTGGTCGGGCGCATGTCGAAATGGCGCACGAAGCTGGGGCGTGCCTTGTGATCCGGGACGGGCTCCAGGCTTTCGGGCGCGGGCGCGTCGGGCATCGCCAGGCTGTTGTGGTCGAGATGACTTTGCCGGTCGCCCGAGAAGGCGAAGGTCGCCGCGGTGCCGAACCCCATGTCGCTCGACACCCCGGCTTCGACGAACAGCGAGGATTTCGACTGGCGCAACACGCGCGTATCGACGGTGCAATCGCCGCCGACCGGGCCGACGAAGCTGATCTGGGCGTAACGCAGCGGCGTCTCCGTCGGGTGCAGCGCCATCGTGCCCGCGAGGGCGACCGCCGAACTGATCCCTCCATAGGCGGTGCGGCCCTGCATCCATCCGTCGTCGATATGCGCCTTGGCCGCGCCCTCTTCGGTGCGCAGCGTCGAAAGCAGCGCGTCCAGCGCGCTGGGAGAGTCGGTCATCTTCGCTTCAGTCCTCGATCTGGAAAGTCAGGCCGGCATTGGCGGTCAGCCGGTCGATCAGCGCCTCGCCGAGTAGCGCGCCCGGCGTCCATACGCCGCCGTCGCCCTTGTTCGCGAGCAGCGCGATCCCGGTCTCGGCGAGCATCTTCGACGTCGACCCGTAACCGGGGTCGCGGTCACCCTGCACGCTGGCGCGGATCGTCGTGCCATCGGGATATTCGCCAATGAAGAGGATGTCGTAAAAGCCGTTCTCGCGCTCTTCCTTGCTCGGCCCCTCGCCGGGCTGGAGCCGCGATTCCCCGAACGGGTTCGCCTTCGCCATCGCTTCGGCCATCGCCTTGCCCGCGTCGCCGATCGTCGTCATCACCATCTCGTCATAGACGAGGTCGGCGCCCCACCGATGCCCGAGCAGGAAATTGGTGCGGTGGACATTCTTGGTGTTGATCGCCGCCATCACGAAGGGCGCGGTCCAGGTGCCCGTCGCGCTGTCATATTCGGGGATCAGACCGGTCGGCTGCGACGGCCCCTCGAACCCCGGGGTGAGCGCGAAGCTCGACTTGAGCAGCAGCGCGAGCGAGGGCTTTTTCGCGACGGCCTTCAGCGTCTCTGTCAGGCTGGCGATCGTACCGCCCGACGCACCGCCCGCCATCTTGCGGACGCGTCCCTTGACGCGCGGCGCCGGCTTTCCGTGGCGTTTGACCGCTTCGGCCTGCAGGAACAGCACGCCGAGATCGAAGGGGATCGAATCGAAGCCGCAGCTGAAGGTGATCCGCGCGCCCGACGCCTTGGCCGCGTCCTGATGCGCGTCGATCATCTCGCGCATCCAGCCGGGCTCGCCGCAGAGGTCGGCATAGGCGGTCCCTGCCCTGACGCACGCCGCGACGACCTCGCTGCCATGGAGCTGGTACGGCCCGACGGTGGTCAGGACGACCTTGGTTCGCGCCGCCATCGCGTCAAGGCTCGCGAGGTCGCCCGCGTCGGCAACGACCAATGGCGTGTCCTCGGGAGCGCCGATGAGGTCGCGGACTGCGGCCAGCTTGTCGGCGCTGCGTCCCGCCATCGCCCATTTGGGCGCATCGGCGCGTGCGCCATAATGCTGCACCAGATATTCGGCGACGAGGCGCCCGGTGAAGCCCGTCGCGCCATAGACGATGATGTCGAACTCGCGCTTGTCCGCCATGGCCCGCTCTCCCTTTACGTAAACGTTAAGTGGAGGCTAGCGCAGGGCGGCTGTCTTGCCAAGCGAAAGGCGTCAGCGCCGCCAGAAGGGCTTTCGCACCGGGACGGGCGCACCCGCCGCTTCGGCGCGGCCCTCGGCGCGCGCGGCGCGGAGTTCGGCTTCGGTCAGGCGGCTTTCGGCCTGGTGCCTCGCGAGTTCTTCACGGCGGCGCTGGCGCAGCGCGTCATAACTCCAGCGCGTGTGGCCGTAACCGAACAGGCAGAGTAGCCCGCCCGCGATTGCCAGATTCTTCATCGCCGCCATCGCCTGCAGCGGATCGGTGAATTCGCGGTGGAAGAAGAGGATGGTCAGTAGCACAAAGCCTGTAAGCAGGATCGCGAACAGCCGCGTCGCAATGCCCAGCGCGATGCATACGCCCGCAATCAGCTCGAACAATCCGGTCGGGATGGCGAGCCCCCCGGGGAGGCCGGCGGCCGAAATCATGGCATTGGTGTCGGCGACGTGGATCAGCTTGTTGATCCCCGACACGACGAAAATCACGGCGATGAACAGCCGTCCGATGAACACGGCAATCATGGACATGGATGATCCTCCACAAGGGCCCCGTCCGCTTGTGCTGTCAGGACGCGTGGCGACGCGGGAGGTTCCCGCGATCAGGCGGCGGCGTCAGGACAGGTCGTAAACGATGTCGTCGACGTCGCCATTCTGTTCGCCGCTGCCGCCGCGCGTCCGCCGTGCCGGCACCACGCTGCGCAATTGCGGCGCGGTCCAGTTTTTCGCGTCGCAACGGCCTTTGCTGGTCCGATGGTCGCTTCGATCTTTCATGTCATGAACCCCTCCAGGACGCGGCGAACATGCCGGAAACCGGGGCGAGGATCAAGAAAGGCGGGATCAGCGCGGTTCGAGTCGGATATCGGCGACTTGGCAGTCGCTGCAATCGACCGCGCGCAGGATCAGCGCATCGGTCTCGCCGCCGATCGTCAGGTCACCGACCGCGACATTCTGCCAGCCGATGCCGGGTGCAACTGCGGCCTCCTTGCCCGCCAGAGCGATGCGTCCGCCATTGGCCGAACGGACGCGGACCGATGCGTTCCAGCGTCCCGATGCGGCGGTTTCGATCGCGTAGCGCATCCATTCGCCGCTGACGAAGTCGGCGACATATGGCGTTCCGTCGGCCTCGCGCGCGATGTCGACGCCGTCGTTGCGAAAGGTCGTGCCGTTGTTCCACGGCGTGCGCTCGCCGCCGGTCGCGACATGGTAGTTGGCGTCGACGGTGTCGCCGTATGCGACGCCTGCGGGGCCGAGGTCGTAGTCGACGGCGCGGATGGTCGTTGGCGCCTTGCCGAGCTTGCGTTCCACGAACGCCTTCGGGCTCGCGTCGCGTGGCTGGCGGAACATCGCGTCGATGACGTCGGGCTTGGCGATATTCTTGTCGAACCGGCTGTTCTCGGCGAGCTGCATCATCGCGGCGAATGCCTCTTCGGCGCCCGGCTTCGGCCCCTTGCCGGTCGCCCAGGCGACGATCTTCATCCAGCCGTCGCCGGGGGCGATCTCGAGCGGCTGGTTGAAGCCGATCTTCTTGAGCGGCCAGAAATTCCAGCCGATGCCTTCGCCCTCGACCAGCGCGATCGCGTCGCGGAACCAGACATTGCTGTTCTCGCCCGACTCGCCGAGCCAGACAGGGCGGTTGTAGCTCGTCCGTAGCTTGACGATGTCGGCGATGCTGGCGGCGTCATTGCGGTTCCAATATTTGTGGAAGCTGAGCACCATATTGGCGTCCCACGCGGGCGGCAGGCCCTTGTAATTATTGCCCCAGCAATTGCCTTCGACGATGATCATATGCCTGGCATCGACGCCGCGGATCGCCGCGGTGATGCGCTGCTGCAACTCCCAGACCGCCTTGCTCTCGGTCTCGTCGCAGCCATTGCCCTTGCCGGGTGTCGCAAAGCTCCAGTTGGGCTCGTTGATCAGATCGTAGCCGCCGATCCACGGCTCGTCCTTGTAGCGCGCCGCGAGCTTGGTCCACAGCGCCACCGTCTTGCGCTTGTTCTCCTCGCTTTCCCACAGGGACGGCTTCGCGGGATCGCGGTCCGATATGGCGAGGTCGTTGCCCTGACCCCCGGGCGCGGCGTGGAGGTCGAGGATCAGGTACAGGCCGTGCTTCTTGCTCCATGCGAGCAGCTTGTCGATGCGCTGAAAGCCCTCCTCATGCCAAGTGTCGGTACCGGCTTTCGTTTCCTTGTCCGCGGGCAGGGTGAGCTGGTCGAAATGGATCGGCAGCCTTACCGAATTGAAGCCCCAAGCGGCCATCTGCGCAATGTCGGCCTCTGTCGTATGGTTGTCGAGCCAGGCGCGGTAGAATTCGGCCGTCCGCTCCTCGCCGACCAGTTCGACCAGTTTCGCGCGAATACGATGCTGCTGCCCGACCTCGCCGAGCTTCAGCATATAGCCTTCCTGCAGCATCCAGCCGCCGAGCCCCATGCCGCGCAGGATTACGGGCCGACCGCTGTCGTCGACGATCTTTGTGCCCTCGACCCGCAGCCAGCCCTCGGCCTGCGCTGCGGTAGAGGAAAACAGCGCCGCAAGCGCCAGCGCGACCCGTCCGAATTTCATGATGGCATCCCCATTTATGATCTATGGGAACGTTATCAAATTCGTTACTAAGAGCAAGTATCGAACCGGTCTAGCAGTCATCCCGGCGAAAGCCGGGATCTCGACCTATCGCCATGACGCCCCGGTGAGATCCCGGCCTTCGCCGGGATGACGGGCCTGAAAGCAGATGAGGGTAGCGGGAAGCGCGCGCTGCTTAAAGTCTGGGCAGCGTGACGCCCTTCTGCCCCATATATTTGCCCGCACGGTCGGCGTAGCTCGTCTCGCAGGGCTCGTTGCCAGCCAAGAACAGGAACTGGCACGCGCCCTCATTGGCGTAGATCTTGGCGGGCAGGGGGGTGGTGTTCGAAAACTCGAGGGTCACATGCCCCTCCCAGCCGGGCTCGAGCGGGGTGACGTTTACGATGATGCCGCAGCGCGCATAGGTCGACTTGCCGAGGCAGATGACGAGCACATCGCGCGGGATACGGAAATATTCGACCGTGCGCGCGAGCGCGAAGCTGTTCGGCGGGATGATGCACACGTCTGTTTCGCGGTCGACGAAATTCTTGGGATCGAAATCCTTGGGGTCGACGATCGTGCTGTCGACGTTGGTGAAGATCTTGAATTCGGGCGCGACGCGCGCGTCATAGCCGTAGGAGGACAGGCCGTAGCTGATGCACCCGTCGCGGCGCTGCGCCTCGACGAAGGGTTCGATCATGCCCTGATTGAGCGCGGCGTCGCGAATCCAGCGGTCGGAAAGAATGGCCATGACGCTGTCTTGTCGGCGCGCGCGGATTCGCGCAAGCGGTCAGTCAATCAGCCCCAGATCCTTCGGCCCGAAGGCCGCGGGCAGCAGCTCGCTCAGCCGGTAGCTCGTCACCGCGCTGCCGTCACCCGACGCGCAATGGACGAGGATGTCGGTCCGCGACCGCTCGGCGGCCTCGTTGAGGATCTGGCGGCATCGCCCGCACGGATTCACCGGATCGGCTCCGATCAGGGCATCGCCCTCGGGCCGCCCGCCGACGATCGCGACCTCGGCGAGCTCGCCGATCCAGCCCTCGTTGGCGATCTTCGCGACCGCCGCGGTCTCGGCGCAGAGCGTCAGGCCATAGCTCGCATTCTCGACATTGGCGCCGGTCACCACGTCGCCATTCTTGAGCAGCAGCGCCGCCCCGACATGAAAGCCCGAATAAGGCGCATAGGCACGGCTCGCGGCGTCGCGCGCCGCCTCGATCAGCGCGTCGCGGGGGTTGGTCATTTGATGTCTCCGTCGGGGCGTACGACGTTCCAGCCTATGGTGCCGTCGGCGCCCGAGATCCGCATATAATCGTTCGCCTGCCACATCGCCCAGGGATGCGCGCCATAATCGGGCGCGAAAAAGTCGCGGCGCAGCCACGCGGTGCGCGCGATGCCCTGAGTCACCTGATAATCGGCGTCGAAGGCCGGACTCGGTGCGATCATGCTCGGCTTGCCCATATGCGCCTCGATCTGCGCGAGGAAAGTCGCGAGTTCGCTGAGCAGCAGCGCGCGCGTCGGCCGGTCGGGGCAGCGGTCGTCATAATCGAGCCACACCGCCGCGGGCAGCGTGTCGGTCCGGCGCGGCACGTGGCGGATGAAGTTCGCCGCCTGGTCGGTGGCGAGGCGGCAGAGGTCGTAACGGTGGATCGCCCCGGTCTGGACGTCGGCCAGTCGCGCCTCGCGCATGTTGCGCGCGAACATCGGGTCGCTGCGCTCGGCCCCGTCGGTCGCGAGGAGATAGGCGAAATCGGCGCCCGCGGCCTTGACCGATCCCCAATGAACCTCGCCGTTGCTGGCGTCGATCGTCGCGCCCTGCCAGGGATATTGGTCGCGCGCCGGCGCCCAGCGCGCCGCCCACCACAAAGCGAGGCCCGCCGCGAGCAGCGCCAGCAGCAGCGCCGCGGCCAGCCGCCGCAGCCAGCGCAGCAGGGCGGCGCGCCAGCCCGCTCCGGCGCCTGCCGGTTTCTTCTTCCTGCTTGCCGCGCCCGTCGCCATGATCAGCCCTTGATGTGCAGCACGCAGATCAGCGTGAACAGCCGCCGCGCGGTGTCGAAATCGACCGCGATCTTGCCGTCGAGCCGGTCCATCAGCATCTCGGCCGCCTCATTGTGCAGCGCGCGGCGCGCCATGTCGACGGTCTCGATCTGCTGCGCGGTCGAGGTCTTGATCGCTTGGTAATAGGAATCGCAGATCGCGAAATAGTCGCGGATCGGGCGGCGGAAGCGCCCGAGGCCTAGGATGATCGCCTCCAGCGGCGAATGATCCTCGCGCGCGATCTCGAAGATCAGCCGGCCTTCCTCGACGCGCAGTTTCAGCCGGTAGGGGCCGGCATAGCCGTCGGCATGCCCGCGCTGCGGCACGAATTTATTCTCCTCGATCAGGTCGAAGATCGCGACGCGCCGTTCCTGTTCGACGTCGGCATTGCGCCACACGATCGAGCCCTCGTCGAGCTCGATCGAAATGATGCGCTGCAGGGCGGGATCGGCGTCGGTCATAGCGTTCGGCTTCTACTTGGCGCGTCGCGAAGGGCAAGGGGCCTGCTATGGAGGCGCCAACTTCCTTCGCCGTTCGTGTCGAGCGAAGTCGAGACACCCATAAGGAGCGTGTGCCTTCGCGTGTCTCGACTTCGCTCGACACGAACGGGAGGGGAAGGCAGACTTATCCCCAGATGGGTCCACGGCGCTGCGGATCGGCAGAGCTAAGCCGGTTGCACCCGCCACGCGCCCGGCGCATGATGACGCCATGGCTGAACTAGCACTATTCCCCACCCCGGCCCCCGCCGGGGAAGACCGCCAATTGCCGCGCAATATCGAGGCCGAGGCAGCGTTCCTGGGCGCGATCCTGATCGACAACCGAGTCGTCGAGGACCTGCCCGTCGCGCTGACCCCCGATCATTTCTTCGAACCGCTCCACGGCCGCATCTTCCAGCAGACGATGGCGCTGATCGAGCGCAACAGCATCGCGACCCCGGTGACGCTTAAGCCCTTTTTCGAGGCCGACGAGGCGATGAAGGCGGTCGGCGGCCCCGGCTATCTCGCGCAATTGACGGGCAGCGGCGCCGGGCTGATCGGCGCGCGCGACTTCGCGCGCCAGATCTTCGACCTCGCGCTGCTCCGCGAACTCGTCGGCGTCGGCCGCACGCTCGTCGACAGCGCGCTCGACACCAGCGAGAGCGTCGACCCGCAGGCGCAAATCGAGGAGGCCGAGACCGCGCTGTACCGCGTCGCGGGCGGCGAAGCCGAGATGGGCACGGTCAAGAGCTTCAATACCGCGAGCCTCGTCGCGCTGCAGGCGGCAGAGCGCGCGCTCAATTCGGGCGGCCACCTGTCGGGGATCACCACCGGCATTTCGAGCATGAACGCCAAGATCGGCGGCATGCACAATTCGGACCTCATGATCCTCGCGGGCCGACCGGGCATGGGCAAGACCTCGCTCGCGACCAACATCGCGTACAACGCCGCCGAACGCTTCCGCCGCGACGAGGAAGACGGCATCCCGCCCGAGAAGAATATGGGCGCCAAGGTCGCCTTCTTCAGCCTCGAAATGTCCGCCGACCAGCTCGCGACGCGCGTGCTGGCCGAACAATCCGGCGTGTCGGGCGAGGCGCTGCGCATGGGCAAGATCAGCAAGGACCAGTTCCAGCAACTGAGCCGCGCCGCGCAGGCGCTCCAGACCTTGCCGCTGTTCATCGACGACACTGCGGGCCTGACGATTGCAGGCCTGCGCACCCGCGCGCGGCGCCTGCAGCGGCGCCACGGCATCGGCCTGATCATCGTCGATTATCTCCAGCTGCTCCAAGGCTCGTCGCGCAGCGGCGACAACCGCGTGCAGGAAATCTCGGAGATTTCGCGTGGTCTTAAGACTTTGGCGAAGGAGCTTAATGTCCCCGTGATGGCGCTGTCGCAGCTCAGCCGCGCGGTCGAAAGCCGCGAGGACAAACGCCCGCAGCTCTCGGACCTTCGCGAATCGGGCTCGATCGAGCAGGACGCCGACATGGTGCTCTTCGTGTTCCGCGAGGATTATTATGTCGCCGCGCGCGAACCCAAGCGCCCGATCGAGGGCGACGACGTCAAGGTCCACGCCGCGCACGAGGAATGGGCGGCCGAAATGGAACGCGTCTTCGGCCTCGCCGAAGTCATCGTCGCCAAATCGCGCCACGGCTCGACCGGCAAGATCCGCATGCATTTCGAGGCGAAGACGACCAAGTTCAGCGATCTTGCCGATGACAGCATGGCGTATGAGGATTATGAGTAGGTCCAAAGCCTCATGATCGGATGGGGGTGGCTGATCGCGACGACCCTTGTCCTCCTGATCGCGATGAATCTGCATCTGTGGATTCGGTCGAGAGTTATCGAGCGGCGGCTGGACGATGAGTATGACTATTTCCGCTACATCGAGCGAGAAAGCGCCGTCATGCGCTTCGTCAACGGCGTCTATACGAAAGACATGCCGAACCATTGGCTCACCGACTTTCTCGACAAGCATGTCGAGCTGGCCTTTGAAGACCCTCTTCTTGACGATCAGATCCGCCGTTACCGAGTGACGCGAGCCTCGTGGTTCGGGGGCTTCGGCATCTGGGTGGTCGTCGCGACCGCGCTAGCAATGACTACGGCTTAGAAAGCCGGATCGTTCGCCGGATCGTCGTCGATCGGCGTCACCGCTTCGTGGATGCCGCATTCGGTCTTGTCCCAGCCGCGCCAGCGGCCCGAGCGCGGGTCTTCGCCGGGCTTCACCTTCGACGTGCACGGCGAACAGCCGATCGATGGATAGCCCTCGGCCTCAAGCGGATGGCGCGGCAGGTCGTGCGCCTCGAAATAGGCGTCGAGTTCCTCGCGCGACCAGTTGGCGAGCGGGTTGAACTTCAGGCGGCCGGTGTTGCCGTCGAGCTCGAAGCGCGGCAGGCCGGTGCGCGTCGCCGACTGGAAACCCTTGCGCCCGGTGATCGAGGTGTCGAAATCGGCGAGCGCCTTTTCGAGCGGCTTGACCTTGCGGATTTCGCAGCAGCCGTCGGGGTCGTAGGACCAGCGCAGCTCGGTCGCGTCCTTTTTGGCCAGCTCGTCGGGATCGGGGGTGAGGTTGACGAGGTTGAGCCCCAGCCGTGCGGTCAGTTCGTCGCGATACGCCAGCGTTTCGGGGAAATGCTTGCCGGTGTCGAGGAACAGCACCGGCATGTCGGGTGCGACCTGCGCGATGAGGTGGAGCAGCACCGCGCTCTCGGCGCCGAAGCTCGACACGATCGCGGTCTCGCCAAGCAGCCCGGCGCCGATAACGCTCGCCACCACCTCGGCGGCGTCCTGACCACGGAACAGGTTGTTGAGGCGGATGACGTCGGTCGGCGCGAAGCGCGGCGCGACGTCGATGCGGTCGCGGGTGCGGTCTTCGCCGGCTTTGGGGGGAGAGGTTTTCACTTCAGCCATGCCTCAGCTTCCAGATCGGCACCGCGCCGTCGGCCGCGCCCTGATAATGCTCGGGCCAGCGCGCCAGCGCCGCCTCGACATCGGCCGGATTGAGGTCCTTTTCGGCGGCGAAGCTGTCGAAGCCGCAGCGCTTCATATAGGCGATCTGGTCGACGAGCACGTCGCCCTGCGCGCGCAATTCGCCCGCATAGCCGGCTTCGCGCAGGATGCGCGCCGAGGAATAGCCGCGGCCGTCACGAAACTTGGGGAAGGCGACCTCGATCAGCGCGAGCCGGTCGAGGTGCGGGATCAGCGCGCGTGCATCTTCGTCGGGTTCGAGCCGCACCGCGGTGGCGTTCGACTGCGACAGAAAGGCATCGAGCGTGACGCAGGGCTCCTCGCCCGGCTGAAGCGCGGCGTCGGTCATTCATTTTCTCCCGGGATACGCGCGATCACCTTGATCTCGAAAGTGAAACCCGACAGCCAGGTCACGCCGACCGCGGTGATGTTTGGATAGGGCTTCTCGCCCCAATTGGCGCCGAGCACGGGAAAGATCGTCTCGAAATGCGTGTCGGGATCGATCATGAACAACGTCACGTCGACGACCTTGTCGAAGCTCGACCCGGCGGCCCTCAGGATCGCATTGAGATTGTCGAACGCCAGCTGCACCTGCGCCGCAAGGTCGGGCTCGGGCGAGCCATCGACGCGCGCACCGACCTGCCCCGACACGAACAGGAAACCGTTCGAGCGGATCGCGGGCGAATAACGATGCGCCTCATAGAGCGCATGCGGCTCGGGCGGAAAGACGGCGTCGCGCTCAGCCATAGATCGCCTCCTTGAACGGCGCCATGCCGACGCGGCGGAAGGTATCGACGAAGCGCTCGCCCTCGCTGCGGGTGGCGAGATATTTGTCGGTCACGCGCTCGATCGCATCGACCACGCCGTCCTCGTCGAAACCGGGGCCGGTAATCGTGCCGAGGCTGACGTCCTCCGCGCCCGATCCGCCGAGCAAAAGCTGGTAATTCTCGGTGCCCTTGCGGTCGACGCCGAGGATGCCGATGTGGCCGGCGTGGTGATGCCCGCAGGCGTTGATGCAGCCCGAAATCTTGAGCTTGAGCTCGCCGAGTTCCTTCTGGCGGCCGAGGTCCGAGAAGCGCGTCGCGATCTTCTGCGCGACCGGGATCGAGCGCGCATTGGCGAGGCTGCAATAATCGAGCCCGGGGCAGGCAATGATGTCGCTGATCAGGTCGAGGTTCGGCGTCGCGAGCCCCGCACCGTCGAGCGCTTGCCAGATCGCGTAGAGATCGGCCTTACGGACGTGCGGCAGCACGATGTTCTGCGCATGCGTCACGCGCAGCTCGTCGTGGCTGTACTGCTCGGCAAGGTCGGCCATCAGGTCGATCTGCGCCGACGATGCGTCGCCGGGGATGCCGCCGACGGGCTTCAGGCTGATGTTGACGATGGCATGGCCCGGCACCTTGTGCTTTGCGACATTCTGGTCGACCCAGACCGCGAAGTCGGGATCGCTACGGTCGATGGCGTCCGGAGCCGAAGCATCGAGCGCCGGCGGCGCGAATTGCTTGGCGATGCGGTCGAATTCGGCCTTGGGCGGGTCGATGCCGAGCGACTTCACATGGGCGAATTCCTCCTCGACCTGACGGCGATATTCGTCGGCGCCCAGTTCGTGGATCAGGATCTTGATCCGCGCCTTGTAGATATTGTCGCGGCGGCCATAGCGGTTGTAGACGCGCAGGCACGCCTCGGCATAGCTCAGCATATCCGCCAGCGGGACGAAATCCTTGATCAGCGGCGCGATCATCGGGGTGCGGCCCATGCCGCCGCCCACGTAAAAGGCCGCGCCATGCTGCCCGTCCTTCTCGACGATCTGGATGCCGATATCGTGTAGACGCATCGCCGCGCGATCCTCGTCGGCGGCGATGACGGCGATCTTGAACTTGCGCGGCAGATAGCTGAATTCGGGGTGGAAGCTCGACCATTGGCGGAGCAGTTCGGCCCAGGGACGCGGATCGGTGATCTCGTCGGCCGCGGCGCCGGCCCACTGGTCCGAGCTGATGTTGCGGATGCAATTGCCGCTGGTCTGGATCGCATGCATCTCGACCGACGCCAGATCCTCAAGGATCGCGGGGGCGTCCTCCAGCTTGATCCAGTTATACTGGATGTTCTGGCGCGTGGTGAAATGGCCGTAATCGCGGTCGTATTTGCGCGCGATGTGCGCGAGCATGCGCATCTGGCGGCTGTCGAGCGTGCCATAAGGCACCGCGACGCGCAGCATATAGGCGTGGAGCTGGAGGTAGAGGCCGTTCATCAGGCGCAGCGGCTTGAACTGGTCCTCGGTGATCTCGCCCGCCAGGCGGCGCTTCACCTGGTCCGAAAATTCGGCGACGCGGGCGGCGACCATCGCATGGTCATATTCGTCATATTTATACATGTCAGATCACCCAGTCGCCGGCCGCGGGATCGGCGGGTTTCAGTGTCAAATCGGGGCGCACGGTCGGCCCCAATGCACGGATGCGGTCCTTGATATGCGCGGGGCGCGGGCCCTCGGCGGTCGCTTCGCCCGCGATGATGTAGGGCGCGTTGACGCGGCGCGCGGCCTCTTCGACCGCCAGGATCGCGTCGCCATGCTCGCCGACGTCGGCGGCGTCCTCGATGTGCAGCGACCAGTCGGCGCCGGTCCACCAGGTGACGAAGCCCGTTTTCAGGTCGTTGCCCGTGAGCAATTTCATGTGAAGTCCCCAATATTTTCCATGTTCTGCGCGACGCCGGGCGCGCCAAGGCAGTCGAGCGCATCGGCGCGCGCCGCGACCTTGCCGACGATGATGAGCGCCGGGCTGGCGACCTTCTCGCGCACGACGAGGTCGCCGAGATCGGTGAGCAGGGTGCGCAGCACGCGCGCGTCGGCGGTGGTGCCGCGCTCGACGACTGCCACGGGCAGGCCGGGCGAAACGCCGTCGGCGATCAGCTTGTCGGCGATGGCGCTGGCGGTCGCGAGGCCCATGTAGATGACGAGCGTGCGGCCATGGCCCGCGAGACCCGACCAGTCCTGATCGGACAAATCCTTGCACTGGCCCGCAACGAAGCTGACCGCGCTCGCATCCTCGCGGTGGGTGAGCGGGAGGCCAGCCTGCGCCGCGCAGCCGGCCGCGGCGGTGATGCCGGGGACGACCTCGCAGGCGACGCCGGCTTCGCGTGCCGCCTCGAGCTCCTCGCCGCCGCGCCCGAAAATGAACGGATCGCCGCCCTTCAGCCGCACGACCTGCTTGCCCGCCAGCGTCTCGCGCACCAACAGTTCGTTGATCAGTTCCTGCTTCATCGTGTGGCGGCTACGCTGCTTGGCGACGCTGATCCGCTCGACATGCGCCGGGATCAGCGCCAGCACGCCGTCACCGACCAGCCCGTCGTGCACAACGAGATCAGCGCTTTCGAGCAGCCGCGCGGCGCGCAAGGTCAGCAGGTCGGGATCGCCCGGACCGGCGCCGACGAGCCATAATTTGCCCGAAGAAGGGAGACTCTTTTCCATGGCTAGCAACATGGTTTGCGCGCCCCGAAAGCGCAAAGCAGGCTTTATTGACGGGGGTGAAGGTAAAATTGACCGCGCGTTTCTGTCGCTCGCGACGCCGCGGCCTTTATAGATATTTCTTGGTCACCAGCTGCGATTCTTCGGGATCGCGCAGCCCGACGCCTATCGACGCGCGCGTCGAATCGCTCTCGCTGCTGGCGACCGGATAAGCGCAATAGTCGGCGGCGTAGAAAGCGCTGGGCCGGTGGTTGCCCGACAGGCCGATGCCGCCGAATGGCGCCGCCGACGACGCGCCATTGGTTGGCCGGTTCCAGTTGATTACCCCGGCGCGGGCATTGGCCCAGAACTGGTCGTAGAGCTGTGGCGACCCGCCTATCAGCGCCGCCGACAGGCCGAAAGCGGTGTTGTTCGCTTCGGCGATCGCGGCTTCGAAACTGTCGACGCGGATCACCTGGAGCAAAGGCCCGAACAGTTCGATATCGGGCCGCTCGGCCATGTCGGTGACATCGATAATGCCCGGGGTCAGGAACGGCCGGTCGCGCACCGGGCGCGTCATGTGGCGGACGACCTGACCGCCGTTCGACATCAGGATCAGAAAGCTTTCGGTCAGGCCGTCGGCCGCCTCGTTGTCGATCACCGGTCCCATATAGGGCGGGGGAGTTGCAAAGGGTTCGTCGACGATCAGCCGATTGGCGAGTTTCCGAACCTCTTCGACCAGCCGATCAGCCATGGTTTCGCGGACGATCAGGCGGCGCGCGTTGCTGCAGCGTTGCCCGGCGCTCAGAAAGGCGGACTGCACGACCAGGATCGCGGCGGTGTGAAGGTCAGGGGTGTCCCACACGACCACCGGGTTGTTACCGCCCATTTCAAGCGCAAGGATCTTGTCGGGCCGGTTGGCGAACTGACGGTTGAGCGCCAGCCCCGTGCGCGCCGATCCAGTGAACAGCAGGCCGTCGATCCCCGCATGACCCGCGAGCGCCTTGCCCTCGTCGGGGCCACCGACGACAAGCCGCAGCACCTCCTTGGGCACCCCGGCGCTATGGAACAGATCAACGAGCAGGGCGCCGGTCGCGGGGGTCTTTTCCGACGGCTTGAACACGACCGAATTGCCGGCGATCAGCGCCGGCACGATATGCCCGTTGGGCAGATGCGCGGGGAAATTATAGGGCCCCAGCACCGCGAGCAGTCCGTGCGGCTTGTGGCGCACCGCGTTGCGCAGCCCCATCGCGCCCTCGATGCGGCGGTTCGAGGTGCGCTCCGAATAGGCGTTGATCGAGATATCGACCTTGTTCGCAACCGATTCCACTTCGGTGCGGGCTTCCCAGAGCGGCTTGCCGGTCTCGCGCGAGATCAAGGTCGCCAGCGTCTCGGCCTCGGCCTTCACGCGGTCGGCGAAGCGGCGCAGCGTTTCGGTGCGGAAGGTGAGGGGCTTTGCCGCCCATTCGGGCCAGGCGCGGCGACCGATCTCGACCTCTTGATCGACATTGCTGATCGCGCGGCGCCAGACTTCCAGGCCCGTGGCGGGATCGTGCGAAACCAGTTCGGCGGTCATGACGTCGCCCGCATGCGGGCGATGATGGGGGACAGTCGCAGCATCGCCTCTGCTCTTATCGGCGAAAGGTTAACCGGGCAAGCCGAGGACCCAAGCATCGCTTGCGCGCGCGCGCCGGGTTGGCGATAGATGCGGCGAATCCCGCAGAGCGCGGATGACAAGGGGAAAGCGCCATTTCGGCACGGCAGGATCATCGCGAACGCTGGTGGGACCATTATTGGTGGTCGCCCGACGGCGTGCGCCTGCACGCCCGCGTCTATGATCCGCCCGAACCGGTCGAGACGCTGCCGCCGATCCTCTGCCTGCCTGGCCTCGCGCGCAACGCCCGCGATTTCGAGGCGCTGGCTCCGCATCTCGCCGAGCGCCGCCGCGTCATCGTCGTCGAATTCCGCGGCCGCGGCGAAAGCGCCTATGCCAAGGATCCGATGACCTATGTCCCGCTCTCTTATGTGCAGGACGTCGTCGCGCTGCTCGACGATCGCGGGATCCAGCGCTTCGCGACGATCGGTACCTCGCTCGGCGGGCTTGTCTCGATGATCCTCGCCGCGACCTTGCCGGGGCGGCTCGTCGGCGCGGTGCTGAACGACGTCGGGCCGGAGCTCGAGGAAGCGGGGCTCGCGCGCATCCGCGACTATATCGGCACCGGCGGCAGCCAGCCGACCTGGATTCACGCCGCGCGCACGGTCGCCGAACTCAATGCCGCGGTCTATCCCGATTACGGCCTCCACGACTGGCTGCGGATGACAAAGCGCACGCACAAGCTGACCGCCGAGGGACGGATCGTCACTGATTACGACAAGCAGATCGCGGCGCCGCTGCGTGTCCCGCATGGGGGGGAGGCCGCGGCGGACCTGTGGCCCGCCTATCGCGCGCTCGGCGATATTCCACTGCTGATCCTGCGCGGCGCACTGTCGGACATTCTCGCACGCACCGCCGCCGACCGGATGCTCGCCGAACGGCCGACCGCGCGGCTGGTCGAAGTCCCCGGCGTCGGCCACGCCCCGACGATGGACGAGCCCGAGGCGCGCGCCGCGATCGACGCCTGGGCGGCGGAACTGCCCGCGGCGTGAGCGACGAGGCGCGTCCGGTCCGCATCCTGCATCTCCATTCGAGCTTCTCGCTCGGCGGCAAGGAAGCGCGCGCGACGCGGCTGATGAACCTGATGGGGGACCGCGCCGAACACGCGATCCTCTCGGCCGTCCCCGACGCGCTCGGCGCGCGGGACGCTATCGATCCGGTCATCAAGGTCGATTTCCCCGGCGCGGCTGCGCCCGCGCTCCACGGCAAGCCGGGGCCGGTGCGCTATCGCGCGCTGGCACGCTATATGGCGGGGTTCGACCTGATCCTCAGCTATAATTGGGGTTCGATGGACGGGGTGATGGCGCACCGCTGGTTCGCGCGGACGCGCGGCCTGCCGCCGCTGATCCATCACGAGGACGGCTTCAACGAGGACGAGAGCGCCCGGCGCAACTGGAAACGCAACGCCTTCCGCCGCCTCGCGCTGCCGACAGCCAAGGCGCTCGTTGTCCCCTCGACTTTGCTCCAGCGCATCGCCGCCGACGAATGGGGCGCCAGCGACTGCACCGAACTGATCCGGAACGGCATCGACGTCGCGGCCTATGCGCACGGCCCCGATATGCCGATCGCCGGCATGGAACGCCGCCCCGGCGAGGTCGTGATCGGCACCGTCGCGGGGCTGCGCAAGGTCAAGGACCTGCCGCGCCTCGTCCGCGCGGTCGCGCCGCTGCCCGCCAATGTCCGGCTGGTGATCGTCGGCGAGGGGCCCGAGCGCGATGCGATCCGCGCCGAGGCGGCGGCGTGCGGCATGGCCGACCGGCTGGTGCTGCCCGGCTTCATGGCCGAACCCGCGCGCTGGATAGGTCATTTCGACCTGCTGGCCTTGTCGTCGAAAAGCGAACAGGCGCCGATCGCGGTGATCGAGGCGATGGCGGCGGGGCTACCCGTCGCCAGCCCCGATGTCGGCGACGTCGCGGCGATGGTTTCGACCGAGAACGCGCCTTATGTGGCCTCCGACGAAGCCGGGTTCCGCGCCGCGCTCGCCGACCTCGCCGCCGACGCCGCGCTACGCCGCGCGGTCGGCGAGGCGAACCGCCATGCCGCCGCGCAGCGCTTCGACGAATCAACCATGGTCGCGGCCTATGAAAGCCTCTATGGACGGGCGCTGGAAGGTCGCCGTCTCTTCTCCCGGGGATAGGCCGCACGGCCATTGACTTTCGGCGTCGCCTTCCGCTTACGGAAGCGCAAATCGGGGCCCGATTGCGCCATGCAGTCGGGCGGAGAGAAAGAGGTTCTCGTGTTCAAAGGTTTGAAGCCCATCGTTTACGGCGGCCGCGAAGTGTGGCCGCTGGTTGAGGGGGGCAAGGGCGTGTCCGCAACCAACCATATGTCGAGCGGCGCCTGGGCCGCGGCGGGCGGCATCGGCACCGTCTCGGCGGTCAACGCCGACAGCTACGACGCCGAGGGCAAGATCGTTCCGCAGGTCTATAATGCGCTGACCCGGCGCGAGCGCCACGAGGAACTGATCCAGTACGGCATCGACGGCGCCGTCGCGCAGGTCGAGCGCGCCTATGAACTGGCAGGCGGCAAGGGCGCGATCAACATCAACGTGCTCTGGGAAATGGGCGGCGCGCAGCAGATCCTCGAGGGCGTGCTGTCGCGGACCAAGGGCATGATCGCCGGGGTCACCTGCGGCGCGGGCATGCCGTACAGGCTCAGCGAAATCGCCGAGCGCCACAATGTGATGTATCTGCCGATCATCAGCTCGGCGCGCGCGTTTCGCGCGCTGTGGAAGCGCGCCTATCACAAGGTGCCGCACCTGCTCGGCGCGGTCGTCTACGAAGATCCCTGGCTTGCGGGCGGCCACAACGGCCTGTCGAACGCCGAAGACCCGCTGGTGCCGCAGGATCCGTTCCCGCGCGTGAAGGCGGTGCGCGACACGATGCGCGCCGAGGGCATCGCCGACAGCGTGCCGATCGTGATGGCGGGCGGGGTCTGGTATCTGCGCGACTGGGAGGACTGGATCGACAATCCCGAACTCGGCCAGATCGTCTTCCAGTACGGAACGCGGCCGCTGCTCACCGAAGAAAGCCCGATCCCGCAGGCGTGGAAGGATCGCCTCCGCACCCTCGACGACGGCGACGTGCTGCTCCACCGCTTCTCGCCGACCGGCTTCTATTCGAGCGCGGTGCGCACGCCGTTCCTGCGCGATCTCGAGGCGCGCTCGGAGCGCCAGATCCCCTATTCGAAGCAGGAAGCCGGCGACCATATCGTCCAGCTCGACGTCGGGGTGAAGGGCAAGAATTTCTGGGTCACCCCCCACGACCGCGCCCGCGCGCGCGACTGGTTCGCCGAAGGCTATACCGAGGCGCTCAAGACTCCCGACAACACCGTCGTCTTCGTGACCGACAGCGACAAGGCGATCATCCGCAAGGACCAGACCGACTGTATGGGCTGCTTGTCGCATTGCGCTTTTTCGTCGTGGAAGGACCATGACGACTACACCACCGGCTACCTCGCCGACCCGCGCAGCTTTTGCATCCAGAAGACGCTGCAGGACATCGCGCATGGCGGCGACCCCGAGCAGAATCTGATGTTTGCGGGCCATGCCGCATTCAACTTCAAGACCGATCCCTTCTACTCGAACAACTTCACGCCCACGGTGAAGCAGCTCGTCGACCGGATCCTGACCGGCGATTGATCCGCCGGGAGGGGAGGGTCAGGCCCACCCCTCCAGCACCTGATCGGGCGGCCGGTGCCCGTCGCTCCACGCGCGGATATTGGCGATGACCTTTTCGCCCGACGCCTCGCGCCCCTCGATCGTCGCCGAGCCCAGGTGCGGCAGCAGCACGACATTGTCGAGCGCGAGCAGTTCGGGGTCGACCGCGGGTTCGTGCGTATAGACGTCGAGCCCCGCGCCCGCGATGCGTCCGGTCTTGAGCGCCGCGATCAGCGCCGCTTCGTCGACGATTTCGCCGCGCGCGGTGTTGATCAGATAGGCGGTGGGCTTCATCGCCGCGATCCGCGCCGCGCTGACCATCTCGTGCGTCTCGCTCGTGTGCGGGCAATGGATCGTCACCACGTCGCTGATGCGCAGCAGCGTATCGACGCTCGCATGATAGCTCGCGCCCAGTTCCTCTTCGATCGCCTCGGGCAGGCGGCGGCGGTTGTGATAATGGATCGACAGCCCGAACGCCCGCGCGCGCCGCGCGACCGCGAGGCCGATGCGCCCCATGCCGATGATGCCGAGCAATTTTCCTCCGACGCGGTGGCCGAGCATCGCGCTCGGTGCCCAGCCCTGCCACTGGCCCGATCGCATGAGCTTCTCGCCCTCGGCCAGCCGGCGCGGGACCGAGAGGATCAGCGCCATCGTCATGTCGGCGGTATCCTCGGTGAACACCCCCGGGGTGTTCGACACCATGATGCCCCTGGCGCGCGCGGCGGCGAGGTCGATATGGTCAACCCCGGCGCCGAAATTGGCGATCAGCTTGAGCCGTTCGCCCGCCGCCGCGATCACCTCGGCGTCGATCTCGTCGGTCACCGTCGGCACGAACACGTCGCAATCGGCGACCGCGGCCTTCAATTCGTCCTTGCTGAACGCATGGTCTTGCGCCGACAGCGCGACGTCGAACAATTCGGCCATGCGCGCCTCGACATGCGGCATCAGCTGGCGGGTGACGATGACGCGCGGGCGCCGTGGGCGGGATGAATCGGGCATGGCGCCGATAGAGCGCGCGCGCGCCGGGGGGTCAAGGGGCGCGTTGCTGCGCAACCGGTGGGTAGTCCGGCGCATTTGTGATCGTCGCCGGTTGAAAAAGCGCGGCGCTTGCGACAAGGATCAGCGATGACCAGCCGACATTTCGCCGTGATCTTGCTAAGCCTTGCCGTGGTGGGACCGGCGGCAGCACAGTCCGACCCCGAACTCCCTTATTGGGCGTCGATCAGCGTTGACGAGGCGCGGATGCGCAAGGGGCCGTCGCCCGACGTGCCGGTGATCTGGGAATATCGCCGCAAGGACCTGCCGGTAAAGGTGGTCGCGCGGCACGAGACCTGGCGCAAGATCGAGGATCCCGACGGTACGCAGGGCTGGATGGCGGCGCGGCTTCTCAGCCGCACGCGCACCGCGATCGTCGTCGGCGATATCCGCCCTTTGCGCGAAGCGGCGAGCAGTTCGTCGCCCGTCCTTTACCGCGCGGAGCCCGGTGTCGTCGGCAAGATCAGCGACTGCGCGAACGGCTGGTGCATGCTCGACGTCAAGGGGCGCCGCGGCTGGATCCAAACCGACCATATCTGGGGCGACTGACGGCGGGGCGATCGCCGCGCCGTCAGCGCGGCTGATCAGCTCTTCTTCGGGGTCACCGTCACCGTCACCCCCTTGGGATCGGTGGCGGTAAAGCTGCCGTCGGCGCCGGGGGCGCTGACCGTCCAGCATGCCTCGGGCTCGTCGCCGTCGGGGTCGAAACAATCCTTGCCATCCTTGTTGGCAAACTTGCCTTTGATTTCCTTGCCGTCGGGACCCACATCGACATAGGTGCCGTCTGGGTTGATCACGGTCGACGCCATCGTGCCATCGGCCATCTTCACGTCGTAGCTGCCGGGTGCGGTCGTCGGTGCGGCCGCAGCAGCGGGCGCCTCCTCGGAGGCCGGCGCGGCGGTTTCGGCTTTTTCGTCGGTCTTTTCCGAACAGGCCGACAAGGCGGCCAGCGCCGCGATCAGAACCAGCTTTTTCATGGACAGTCTCCCCTGCGTGACCCAGGGGGAAGGCTAAGTGTGGCCGAACGCGGACGCAACCCCATTCTGGCACCGGGCACAGCGAAAGGGCCGGACGGTTGCCCGTCCGGCCCTCCCCATGACCCGCTGGTTTAGCGCCAGCGGAAGTGGTTGCGATAGACCTGCACCACCCGGCCGTTGCGCGTGTTGACGAGCAACAGGTCGTTATAGTGGCGGACATAGGTCAGATTGCGGCCCGCGCGCGGCACGCCCCAGCGGCTGTCCCAGGTCGGACGATAGCTCGGCGCGTAGTAGTTCGAGCGGAGCGTCGCACCGACGCGGAACTGCTGATATTTGAACGGCGCGCGATAATTTTGGTAGCGCGTGTCGCGGCGCCAGTCGCGCTTGCTGTCGCGCAGGTCGCCTTTGGCGTCGCGCAGTTCGCGGCGTTCCTCGCGGACGTCGCTGCGGTCGCCATAACGCTTCGCATCGCGCAGCTCGCGCTGCTCTTCGCGGACGTCCTGACGATCCTTGCGGATTTCGCGGGTCTGCGCCTGCGCAACCGCGGGAACCATCATCGCGGCGATCAGGCCGGCGGTGAGAAATTTGCTCTTCATTGTGCCATTCCTTTTCAGTCGGTCAGGGGGAGGGGATCTGCCCGATGACTGAGGAATGGATTACGCGAGTCGTTTTGAATTGTTCCGGAACGGCGCGTTTATTTTCAGGACATTAGTGTCGCAATTTGTCGCGGCGGAACGACGAAGGGGCGCCGTCTTGCGACGAGTTTCAGGAACTTGGTCGGCGCCAACAAAAAAGCCCTCCCCCTTTATGGGGGAGGGTTGGGTGGGGGTGATGTCTCGTGCGTCGGCCCACGCCTGCACCATCACCCCTACCGCTGCGACTAGGAAGCAAGCTTCCAAGTCTCGCTGCCTCCCCCATCAAGGGGGAGGGACGGGTGGTCAGACGAGTTCGATCGCCACCGCGGTCGCTTCGCCGCCGCCGATGCACAGGCTCGCGATGCCGCGGGTCTTGCCGTGGCGCTGGAGTGCGGCGATCAGCGTGGTGATGATGCGGGTGCCGCTGGCGCCGATCGGATGGCCGAGCGCGGTCGCACCGCCATGGACGTTGATCTTTTCGCGCGGGATGCCGAGGTCGTGCATCGCGAACATCGCGACGCAGGCGAACGCTTCATTGACCTCGAACAGGTCGACGTCGCCGATCGACCAGCCGGTCTTGGCGAGCAATTTGTTGATCGCGCCGACGGGGGCGACGGTGAAGTCCTTGGGCTCCTGCGCATGCGCGGTGTGGGCAACGAGGCGCGCGACGGGCTTGGCGCCCTTGGCATCGGCGACCGACTGGCGCGTCAGCACCACCGCGGCGGCGCCGTCGGAGATCGAGCTGCTGGTCGCGGCGGTGATCGTGCCGTCCTTGGCGAAGGCGGGCTTCAGCGTCGGGATCTTGTCGGGCATCGCCTTGCCCGGCGCCTCGTCGGTGTCGACGACGACGTCGCCCTTGCGGCCGGCGATCGTCACCGGCGCGATCTCGGCGGCGAAGGCGCCGTCGGCGATCGCGGCCTTGGCGCGGCTCAGCGATTCGAGCGTATAATCGTCCTGCGCCTGGCGCGAGAGCTGATAGGCGTCGGCGGTGTCCTGCGCGAAGGTGCCCATCGCGCGGCCCGCCTCATAGGCGTCTTCCAGCCCGTCGAGGAACATATGGTCATAGGCGGTGTCGTGCCCGATGCGCGCGCCCGAGCGATGCTTCTTGAGGAGGTACGGCGCGTTGGTCATCGATTCCATGCCGCCTGCGACGACCAGATCGATGCTGCCCGCGGCGAGCGCTTCGGCGCCCATGATCACGGTCTGCATGCCCGAACCGCACACCTTGTTGACCGTGGTCGCCTGAACCGACTTGGGCAGGCCGGCCTTGATCGCGGCCTGGCGCGCCGGTGCTTGGCCGAGCCCGGCAGGGAGCACGCAGCCCATATAAATACGCTCGATATCGTCGCCCGACACGCCCGCGCGCTCGACCGCCGCCTTGACCGCAGTGGCGCCGAGGTCGGTCGCGCTCGCGTCCGACAAGGCGCCCTGCATGCCACCCATCGGAGTGCGCGCATAGGAGAGGAAAACGACGGGATCGGTGGCGGTCATAGCGAGAGACTCCGTAGGGGAAAACAGATCGGCGGCCCGATTAGCCCAAATGCTGCAACTGCGAAAGGGGGAGGAAAGCCGATCTCCCCGGTCGCCGTTGGCCGAGGGTGATGGCCCTTATACCCCGCGGCGACGCGCCAAAGTTCAGTAAAGTTCAGTCCAATAGCGAGCCCCTCGGCGTTGCCACCCCAAGGCGATCGGCGGTCGAGTCGCGGGCCCGAGCGCGAGGGGCGCCGGTTGTCCGCCAATCTTGAACCATAGCGAGATTTATTAGGAAAGCGGTTTTTCGCGGCGGAGTTTGGGGGCGGGTGGCGAAGGTCTGGAAAGGAGTGATTTAAGCAATTCCCCTCCCTTTTAGGGAGGGGTTAGGGGTGGGTAGCGAGCGAAGCGAGCAAGAGGCAGAGCGCCGCCTTCGGCGGCCACCCACTCCCGGCCCCTCCCTTGCAGGGAGGGGAGATCAACGTCCGCTCCCACCCGAGATCGGTCACTACCCAATCCAGCGATCGACCTGCGCCTCGAGCACCGGCAGCGGCACCGAGCCGCGGCCGAGTATGATCTCGTGGAACATCTTCTGGTCGTAGCGGGCGCCGAGCGCCTCCTTTGCCTTGTCGCGCAGCGCCAGGATGCGCTGCATGCCGACCTTGTACGAGGTCGCCTGGCCGGGCGTCACGAAATAGCGGCGGATTTCGGAGCGGATCTTGCCCACCGGCTGCGGCGAATTGGCCGAATAATAGGCGAAGGCCTCAGCCTCGCTCCACCCCTTGGCGTGGATGCCGGTATCCACCACCAGCCGGATCGCGCGCCAGATTTCGCGGCCGAGGCGGCCGAAGTCGCTGTAGGGATCGGTGTAGAAGCCCATCTCCTTGGCGAGCCGCTCGACATAGAGCGCCCAGCCCTCGCCATAGGCGCCGTAGAAATAATTCTTCCGGAACTCGGGGGTGCCGGTCATCTCCTGCGCGAGCGCGATCTGCATATGATGGCCGGGATGACCCTCGTGATAGGTCGTGCCCTCGATCTCGTAGATCGGGGTTGCGCGGGTGTCGGCGAGGTGGACATAATAGATGCCGGGCCGCGAACCATCGAGCGCCGCGGGCGAATAATGCGCCGCGCCGCCCGGCTCCTCGCGGAACGCCTCGACGCGCTTGACGATCAGGTCGGCCTTGGGCAGCCGCCCGAACTGCTCGGGCAGCCGCGCGCGCATGCCGGCGAGATAATCCGCGGCTTTCTGCAGATAGGCGGCGCGGCCGGCATCGTCGTTCGCGACATAGAAACGGTCGTCGCTGCGCAGGAAGAGGAAAAAATCCTCGAGCTTGCCCTCGTAACCGATCTTCGCCTTGAGCTCTTCCATCTCGCCGCGGATGCGCGCGACTTCGGACAGGCCGAGGTCGTGGATTTCGTCGGCGGTCATGCCGGTGGTCGTCTGGAGCCGTAGCATCGCGTTATAATAGGCCGCGCCGTCGGGCAGCGCGCCCGCGCCGCGCGGTTCGGTGCCCGCCGCGGCGCGATCGGCCGCGAGCCAGCCCGCGATGCGGTCGTAGGCGGGTTTGAGCGAGCCGGTCATCGCCTCGGCGATGCGCGCGGCGAAGGCATCGGCGGCCGCGGCGTCGATCTTGCCCGCCGCGACGAGCCCCGCGACCTTGGTCTTGGCGTCGGCAAACAGCGCATTGTCCGCGCCCTCGCCGAACGGGGCGCCGGTGGTGAGCCGGCCGATCAGTTCGATCGACTGGTCATAGGCGAAGCCGGGCATGCGGATGCCCTTCGCCGCCGACGCCTTGGCGCTATCGAGATAGATGTCGAGCGTCGGCCCGAGCGCGGTCACGCGTGCGGCATAGGCTTCCATGTCGGCGGGGGTGTCGACGCGGTGCTGGTTGATCAGGAAATTGGGCAGCCCGGTGTGCGGGCCGTTGCGGTCGAAGATATAGCCATGCCCGCGCCATTTGGTCGACGCCTCGGCGCGCTCGAGTTCGAGCGCCCACATGTCGTAGGAGACGCGCGCATCCTCGCCGAGCGCGGCGCGGTCGAAGCGCTTCGTCATCTCGGCGACGCTGGCGCGGCGCCAGGCGAGCCGCGCCTCGGCCCCGGCGTCGCTGGGGTCGGTGAAGCGGTCCTGCTGCTCCTTGCGGCCGAGGCTGGTGAGCTGTTCGGGGTCGAGATGGAGTTCGGCCTCGAACGCCGCGTCGAGGAAGGCGGTGAAAGCGGCGTCGCTGTTTCCGGGGGCGGCCCGCGCCGCGGGGGCGGCAAGGAGGCTGGCGCCGATGGCCAGCGAGAATTCGCGTCGGTTGAGCTGCATGGGACCCCTTTCGTTTGAAGGGGTTATAGGGGCGATGCGGGAGAGGGCAATGCGGGTCGGGATCGGCTTCCGAACGACCACCCCGGTTTCCTTTCGTGTCGAGCGAAGTCGAGACACGCTTGGGGCGCGCAACATGTCGGGGTGTCTCGACTTCGCTCGACACGAACGGGATTTGGATGGCGGCTCGTCACCGGTCGCCCATCACCCCTGAAAGTGCCGTATGCTCTCCATGTCGGCGCGGCCCAGCGGTTCGGTCAGCCATAGCCCGCCGCGGCCGCCGCGCGACCAGCGGACGATCGCCTGACGGCGGATGCCGCCGGGCAGCACCAGTTCGAGCGCCTTGCCGACCTCGAAATGGCCGTGCCGGTGCACGAAACCCGCGCCGCTCTGCGACAGATCGGCGAGCTCGATGTCGCTGGCCTGGCCGTCGGTGATCAGCTGCGCGCGCGTATGCAGCGGCAGGCGCGGGGCGCGATAGTCGCCCGATTGCTGTTCGGCGGCGAGTTGGCGCAGCACTTCATTGCCATCGACCGCGGCGTCGAAGGCGACGCCGCATTTGCCTGCCTCGCACCAGGCGACGCGGCCGTGGATCACGACGGTTTCGGACAAGGCGATTTCGAGCCGTTCGCCCACCGTCACGGGGACCTCGACCGCGAGCATCATCCCGCCGTCGGACATGTTGCGCACGCGCCAAAGCCCCGCGTCGCCGTCGCGCATGACCTTCGCGATGCGCCACACGGTGCGATAGCGGTCGCCGCCGCGGCGGTCGCCTTCCACATCCTGATCTTCTCCGGGAGGAGAGAAGCGGGGTTCGATCATGCCTTCCTCCTGATTCCAACAGCGCCCAGAAGAGACATAAAGCTGCTAAAATTCATCCACTTGGCTTCTACCCCACCTCGGTCCCGGCGACTGCCGCCCATCCCCGATCCTCTGGCTGGCCCACCGGGATCGTTAAGGACAAGACAAGGCACCGTCAGGGCTTCTGCGCAGAATGCCTTTAGAATGTGAATAATTTCCAACTACAGCGCGTTAAATATTGCCGGATTGGAAGCATTGCGCCTCTGCCAATGCGTCGATGGTGCCCCTGGCCGGACTCGAACCAGCACTCCTTGCGGAACTCGATTTTGAGTCGAGCGCGTCTACCAATTTCACCACAGGGGCCCGTGGAGCAGCGCCGTTGCCACAAAACCCCCGCCCGCGTCCAGCGCGAATGATGTGCATGCGGATGGTTGCGCCCCCGCGCGGTGCCGATAAGGTGGTCGCATGACCGAAAACGCCGACGCTCCCGCCGCTCCCGCCGCCCGATCGCGCAGCAAGGCGCCGCCCGCGCCTGCATGGTCCCCCGGCCGGATCGCCGTCGCGGCGGTGATCGTGCTCGCGATCGTCGGGGTCGCATGGCTGACGGTCACGCTCACGCGCTTCTTCATGCTCGTTTTCGCCGCGGTGGTGCTCGGCGCGATCTTCGATGCGATCGCGAGCTGGCTTTGCCGCAAGACGAACATCGGGCGCGGCATTGCGCTGGCGCTGTCGGTCGCGGGGATCGTCGCGATTTTCGTCGGCGCCTTCATGCTCTTCGGATCGCAGCTCGCGCGCGAGGTCGACACGATCCGCGAGCAGATCCCGCAGGCGCTGCGCGGGGTCGAGGCCTTTCTCGACCGCTATGGCCTCGGTCAGCGCGTGCGCGAACTCGCCGAGGTCGGCGGCGACGACATCTCGCGGCTCGCTTCGCAGGCGGGCGGCTATGCGCTCGCGGCGGGCAGCGGCATCGCCGATTTCGTGCTCGTGCTCGTCGCGGCGATCTTCCTCGCGAGCGACCCGGCGACCTATCGCCGCGGGCTGCTGCTGCTGCTCCCCGAAAAGGCCGAGCCGACCGCGGCGCTCGCCCTCGCCGATGCCGGGCGCGGGCTCAAGGGCTGGATGGTCGGGCAAGCGGTGTCGTCGCTGGTCGTCGCGGGGCTGACCTGGGCTGGACTCGCGCTGCTCGGCGTTCCGGCGGCGGGCGGCTTGGGGCTGATCGCAGGACTGCTCGACGTCATCCCCATGATCGGCCCGATCATCGCGGGTATTCCCGCCGTGCTGCTCGCCTTCACCGTCTCCCCGATGACCGCGCTGTGGACGCTGGTCCTGTTCCTCGTGATCCAGCAGTTGCAGGGCAATTTCCTGCAGCCGATGATCCAGAAGCAGGCGGTCGACGTGCCGCCCGCAGTGCTGCTGTTCTCGGTGGTCGCCGCGGGGATTTTGTTCGGCTTCCTCGGCGTGCTGCTCGCCGCGCCGCTGACCGTGGTGGTCTATGTGCTGGTCCAGCGCATCTATGTGAAGACGCTGCTGGGCAAGGACATCAAGATCGCCGGGCAGGACTGAACCCTACTTCTTGAGTTCCTTCGCCAGCGTCTTCGCGGTCGCCTTGCCATAGGGCGGCTTGAAGCCGGCCAGCCCCGCGACGTCGAGCTTGGGCTGGCGATACACCGCGCGCGCGTGGCTGAACGTCCTGAAACCGTCGAGCCCGTGGTAGTTGCCCATGCCCGACGGACCCACGCCGCCAAATGGCAGATCCTCCATCGCGTTGTGGAACAGCACGTCGTTGACCGTCACGCCGCCAGAAATCGTCCGCGTCAGCACGCGCTCCTCCTCGCTCTTGTCCTGTCCGAAATAATAGAGACCGAGCGGGCGGTCGTTCGCGTTCACATAGTCGATCGCGTCGTCGATGCTCTTGTAGGTTTTGACCGGCAGGATCGGGCCGAAGATTTCCTCCTGCATCACCTTCATGTCGTCGGTGGGATTGCGCACGATATGGAGCGGCATCTTGTGACCGTTGGCGCTGGCGAAATCCTCAGCCCCCGGATTGACCTCGATCACCTCGGCGCCCTTCTCGCGCGCGTCGGCCAGATAGCCCTGCAGCCGGTCGTAATTGCGGACGTTGACCACCGAGGTGTAATCGTCGTTGGCGAGCAGCGTCGGATAGAGCGCCGCGGCGCCGCGCACGACGCTGTCGATCACCTCGCCCTCCTGATCCTCGGCGACGAGCAGATAATCGGGCGCAAGGCAGATCTGCCCGGCGTTCATCAGCTTGCCGAGCGCGACGCGCTGCCCCGCCTGTTCCTTGTTCGCGCTGCGCCCGATGAAGGTCGGCGACTTGCCGCCAAGCTCGAGCGTGACGGGGACGAGGTTATCGGCGGCGGCGCGCATGATGTGGCGCCCGACGCTCGTCGCGCCCGTGAAGATCATATGGTCGAAGGCCAGCTTCGAGAAGGCGACGCCGACCTCGGCATCGCCGGTGAACACCGCGATCTCGCTCTCGTCGAAATAATCGGGGATCAGCCGCGCCATCAGCGCCGAGACATTCTCGGTAAATTCGCTCGGCTTGATCATGGCACGGTTGCCTGCGGCGAGGATGCCCGCCATCGGCACGAACACCATGCCGACAGGGAAATTCCACGGCGCCACCACGCCGACGACGCCCTTGGGCTGATAGACCACCTCCGCCTTGGCGCCGAGCAGCCCGAGCGGGAAAGTGGGCTTGCGCTTCTCGCCCTTCGACCAGGCGGCCATATGCTTCTTCGCATGCTTGAGCGCGCTGACCGAGGGCATGATGTCGGTCATCAGCGTCTGTTCGCGGCTGCGATGCCCGAAATCCTCGCTTACCGCCTTGGCGAATTCCTCGGCATTGTCGACGAGCAAAGCGATGGCGCGGTCGATGCGGTCGGTGCGGACGCCAAGACTCTCGGGCATGGCGGCCGTAAAGCTCGCTTTTTGCGCGGCGAGCACTTCGTGCATGCGCGCGGTTTCGCCGGCTAAATCCTGCTTGATCGCGGTGGCCATGACCCGTCTCCCTTATGGTTTGCGGCCGATGTTTGATCATGCCGCGCGGCGGGTTGCAAGATGAAACCGGCTCTTCGGCTGCATGGGAGAGGCGCGGGCGCGCAAAATCGCGGCGGCGCCCCTCCGCATTAACCTTGTTCGATAGGCTTTGCTTAAACTCCGGGGCACAGTGTCTCCCGGTCGAAATCCAAATATCCATTCAACCAGAATATCGACGAATCGCCAGCTTTACTTGGCCGTACTTGTACGGCGAAGATATATTTGGCGTATTCGTCCAATCGGGCCCGGGCCGACTCATGTTAGCCCGGCGCCTCAACCAAAAAATTCCGGTCGCACAAACTTCGTCGCTTGCTCTTCAGCAAAGGGGGTTGTGCCGTCATGCCACAGAAATTTTCATGGTCGTTCAGCGGCGGTACGCCTTCGGGGGCGGGGGCCAATGAAGGCGGGAGCGTCGAGGTCGATGCGATCACGTCGGCCGAGGTGACCCTCGCCAAGGCGAGCGCCGATCGCGCGCTCGCGTTGCAGATCGATGATGTCGAAAAACTCGCCTTCTTCATCCTGACCTCGTCGATCAACGACGGGTCGGTCGGCGTGAAGGCCGACACCGCGACGCGGACCAAGATCACCGGCCCGCTGATCCTCTATGGCGAGGCGATAAAATTGTTCGCTGGCGATCTCCAGACGCTGACGCTCAAGAACGCCTCGGCCACCGACGCAGCCGACATCACCATCCTGATGGGCTTCAAGCTCGACTGATCCGTCCGATCCATGCCCATGAAGGGCGACAAGGAGTGCCGCCATGCCCGAGACTCTGACCTATCCCGGCGTCTATATTCAGGAAGTGGGATCGGGGGTGCGCACCGTCAGCGGCGTCGCGACCTCGATCGCCGCCTTTGTCGGGCGGGCGCTGCGCGGCCCGGTGAACCAGCCGACGACCTGCTTCAACTATGGCGAGTTCACGCGCTGCTTCGGCGGGCTGTGGTCGGCAGGGCCCTTGTCCTATGCGGTCGACGATTTCTACGCCAATGGCGGCGGTCAGGCGGAGATCGTCCGGCTGTTCAAGCCGCTCGGCGCCGCCGACGACGGCATCGCGGTTCTCGACGTGGGCGCGCTCGCATTGCGCGCGGCGACTCCGGGCGCCTGGGGCAATGCGCTCACCGGCCTCGCGACGCATCCCGACCAGGCCGATCCCGTCGGGGCCGCCGCGGCCGCGCTGAAATACGATCTCGCGGTCGCCGACCTCTTCGACCTCCGGATCGAGGACAAGACTACCGGCGCGGTCGAGATTTTCCGCAACCTGACGGTGAAGGCCACGGGCGGCGCGCGCCGCTTCGACCGCGTGCTCGCGGCCGAATCGAGCCTCGTCCAGTGTCAGATCAACAACGACGGCACGCCGAAGCTCGGCAACCGCCCTGCGAACAATGCGACGGGCACGGGCCTCAATGGCAACGACGGCGCGCCTTTGCTCGACACCGACTTTATCGGCGACAGCGACAAGAAGACGGGCATCTATGCGCTCAAGAAAGCCGACCTGTTCAACCTGCTCTGTATCCCACCCGACGAGCGCGACGGCACGCTGCCGCGCACGGTCAACGAGAAAGCCGCGCAATTCTGCAAGGCGGAGCGCGCGGTGCTGATCGTCGATCCGCCCGCCGACTGGGACGACAAGCCCGACGAGGCCGCGGCGATCGTCAAGGCGAAGCAGCTCAATGGCGCGACCTCGGTGCTGTCGCTCGCTTTCGCAGACAATGCCGCGCTCTATTTTCCGCGCATCCTGCGCCGCGATCCCAAGCGCGGCGGCCAGCTCGACAGCTTCGTCCCGTGCGGTGCGGTGGCGGGAATCATCGCCCGCACGGATAATGCCCGCGGCGTCTGGAAATCGCCCGCGGGCATGTCGGCGACGCTCGCCGGCGCCGAGGGGCTGACGGTCAAGATGACCGACGAGGAGAACGGCCTGCTCAACCCTCTGGGAGTAAACTGCCTGCGCAGCTTCCCTGGCACCGGCCTGACCGTCTGGGGCGCGCGCACGCTCAAGGGTTCGGACCAGCTTTCCGACGATTATAAGTATCTCGCGGTCCGGCGCCTCGCCTTGTTCATCGAGGAAAGCCTCTACCGCGGCACGCAATGGGTGGTGTTCGAGGGCAATGACGAGCCGCTGTGGGCGCAGATCCGCCTGTCGGTCGGCACCTTCATGCAGCGCATGTTCAAGCAGGGCGCCTTCCAGGGCGCGAGCCCGCGCGACGCCTATTTCGTCAAATGCGACGGCAGCACGACGACGCAGGACGACCGCAACCGGGGCATCGTCAACATCGTCGTCGGTTTCGCACCGCTGCTGCCCGCCGAATTCGTCGTCATTTCCATCCAGCAGATCCGCACCGCGGCCTGACCCTAAGGGAGAGCGATCATGGCACCACCTTTCAGCGTCAACCCCGAGCGGCGCGACCCGTACAAGACCTATAAGTTCCGCCTGCGCCTGCCCGACGGCGCCTATCTCGCGGGGCTCAGCAAGATGAGCGCGCTCAAGCGCAGCACCGAGGTCGTCAAGTTCCGCGAAGGCGGCGACCCCTCGACCTCGCGCAAGTCGCCCGGCCAGACCGAATATGAGGCGATCACGCTCGAACGCGGGGTCACCCACGACACGACCTTCGAGCAATGGGCGAACAAGGTGTGGAATTTCGGCTCGGGCCTCGGCGCCGAGGTGTCCTTGAAGGATTTCCGCAAGGACCTCGTCCTCGAAATCTACAACGAAGCCGGACAGCTCGTCCTCGCCTATCGCCTGTTCCGCTGCTGGCCGTCGGAGTTCGTGGCCTTTCCCGACCTCGACGCCTCGGCGAGCGCGGTCGCGATCCAGACGCTCAAGCTGGAGAATGAGGGCTGGGAACGCGACTATGACGTCGCCGAACCGAGCGAGCCGAGCTTCACCGAGCCGACGCTCTAGGATCGCCCCGTGCGTCGCTGGACCGCCCTCGAGCTGATCGAAATCAGCGAAAGCGGCGCGTCGCTGGGCCCCGCCGCCCGGGCACTGCTGTTGCTCGAGGCCGGCGGCTGGCCCCGCGATGCCGCCTCGGCGCTGCCGGTCGGGCAACGCGACCGCCAGCTGTTCGCGCTGCGCGCGGCACAATTCGGTCCACGGATCGAGGTGGCGCAGCGCTGTCCGGCATGCGGCGAGGATTATGAGTTTGCGCTGACCGCGACCGACCTCGGCCGCGATGGGGCAGGGGAAGCCCGCGCGCCTGCCAGCGTCGATGGCATTTCGGTGCGCGCGATTACGGCGGGCGACCTCGCGGCGATCGAAGGGCAGGGCGAAGCCGCCGCCCGCGCTTTGCTCCGCGCGCGCGTCGCGCCCGGCGGCGAAGCGATCGACGACGAAGCGCTCGACGCGCTGCTCGCCGAGCTCGACTCCGACGCCGATCTTGCCATCGCCGCCGCCTGCCCCGAATGCGGGCAGGGCGCCGAGATCGCCTTCGACATCGCCGCCTTGTTCTGGGACGAGATCGCGCTCCGCATCCCGCGTCTGCTCCAGCAGGTCGCCGACCTCGCGCGCGTCAACCACTGGTCCGAGCGCGACATATTGATGCTGCCCGCGGCGCGGCGGCGCTTCTACCTCGCGGCGGCGGGCGCATGACCGGGCTGCTCGCCCGCATGGCCGCAAGGGCCGCAGGCGAAGCCCCGGTTGCGGCGCCGCGCATCCCCTCGCGCTTCGAACCTTTGCCCGAGGAAATGGGGCTGCCCGAGCCTGTAGCGGCGGCGGCCTATGCGGGCGCGCATGGCGAGGCGCCGGCGCCGGTCCAGCCGTCCGAAATCAAGCCGATGCCTCTATCATCGGCGCCGATTCCGCTGACGCAGCCCGCGGCCCCGGCGTCTCCCGCGGTGCCCGTTGCAGCCGCTCCGAATGCCATGTCACCGCTCGCTCCGGCCTTACCCGCTGCCGCGCCGCAACCGATCGCCGCCGCGCCGCTACCGGCCGCTGCGGTCCAACGCCGCGAGATGTCGGCTGCCCCGCGCGCCATCGAGAGTGCCGCCGCGATCCTGCCCACCGGCCCCGATGCCGCCGCACAGGCCGACGCCCCGTTACCCGCCGCGCCCCTGCGGATCGAGGTTCCGGTCGCGCCGAAGACCGCCACCCGGTCCCCGTTGGCGGGTACCACCTCGGTTACGCCCTCAACACCCGAACCTGCGCCGCTCCAGCGTGCCGGTCCGGCCGTCGAGCCTCAGCGCACCGCGCCAGCTTCCCACGCGGCGGCGGCTCCCGCAGCGATCGCGGCGGCTGAGGCGCCATCGGCGTCCGTCGCCCGCACCGATCCGGCCCCCTCGGCACACCCGTCTGCTACGACTCCCCAACCTGCGGCAGAATCGGCGCCTGCGCTTTTCGCTCCAGAAACCAGCCGCGCCGTGCCGCGCTTCCCCGCGATGTCGCTCCAGCCCGCGCTCTCACCACCCGCCGCTGCCGCGCCGCCGCCGGTCGTCGAAATCCACATCGGCCACATCGAGGTGCGCGCTGCCGCGGCGCCCGTCGCGCCCGCGCCTCCCCCGGCTTCGGCCAGGCTCTCGCTCGATGCTTTCCTTGCGCAGGGGAATGGCCGATGAGCAATTTCCGCTCGCTCGCGGTCGTCACCGCGACGCTCGAACATATCCTGCAGGACGCGGCGAACCAGGCAGTGGCGCAGGCCGATGTGCGCATCGGCGCGCCGATCGCCAAGCTCGCCGGCGACGGCAAGCCCGTCGTCAACCTCTTTCTGTTCCGCGTGCTGCCGAACAGCGCACACCGCAACGACCATTTCCCGACGCGCGAGAGCAGCGGCACCCAGCGCGCGCGCGCGAAACTCAGCCTCGACCTCCATTATGTGCTGAGCTTCTATGGCGACGCCGCCAAGTTCGAGCCCGAGCGGCTGTTCGGCGCGGTTGCGCTCGCGCTCGAACATGCGCCCGGCTTGTCGGTCGCGGCGCTCGAAGCGGCGAGCAGCGACACTGCGAACCAGCCCGCGCTGAGCGGCGCCGATCTGGCGGGCGAGGGGCGGGCGATCGCGGTCGGCCCCGACCAGCCGACGCTCGAGGATTGGTCGAAGCTGTGGTCGGTCTTCTTCCAGGTCCCCTATGCGCTGTCGGCCTCCTATGTGGTGCGCGGCGTGGCGATCGAGACGCAGGACGGTCCCGGGCCGGCGACCCCGGTCGCGACCCCCGAAATCTATGCCGCGCCGATGGGCCCGCTGCAGATCCGCAGCGCCGGCCCCGCGCCCGGCCAATGGGGGCCCGCGCCGTGGGGCGCGACGCTGCATCTGACCGGCAGCGGCATCGCGCGCTTCGGCAACAGCCTGCGTATCGATGGCGAGGCGCTGCCGCTCGCCGAGGCTGCTATCACTGGCGACGGCCTCGCGCTGTCGCTCGATGCCGCGCTGTTCGGCGGCACCGTGCCCAAGGCCGGCTCGCACCAGCTCGAGGTCGTCGCGGCGCCGACCGATCCGTCGATGCCCGAACGCCTCCGCCGCGGTTCGAACGTCGCCGCCTTCGCGATCCTACCGGTGATGACCAACATCGCCGCCGAGACCGCCGCAGGCAGCGGTCCGGGGCTGCGCTCGGGCACGGTCACCGTCGATATCGATCCGCCGCTCCAGGCCGGCCAGTCGGCAACCCTGCTGCTCAACGCCTTCGGCGCCGGCCAGCTCGGCAACGCCGCGATCGAGGCCGAGGCGCCCGCCGCCTTCCCCGCGAGCCAGCTCGACTTCGCGGTCACCGACCTGCCCACCGGCGACTATCTGGCGCGCGTCGATATCGACGGCTTCGCCTCGCAGCCCGAGGTGGGCACCGACCCGAACCAGCCCGAATTCGGCCGCATCACCGGCCCGCTGGTCGATCTGTCATGAGCGGCACGGCGAAACTCAGGCCGCTTGCCGATGCCTTCGCCACCGTCGTCGGCTGGCTCGACGGCAACAAGGGCGCTCCGCCGAAGACGCGCGCCGACGATATCGCCGCGCGCTTCGGGCTCGATGCCTTCGGGCGCAACCTGCTGCTGCTCGGCGCCTGGGCGGCGCTCGATCCCGCCGCGGGGCGGCGCATCGCCGAACTCCACAGCGACCCGCAACGCACCGCGCCGTCGCTGGGGCTCGCGCTCGTGCGGCTGCCCGGCGCCAACTGGACAGCGCCCGGCGCCGACGATCCGCTGCGCGCCGACGGGCTGATCCGCATCGACGGCGGCGAGGGGCTCGGATCGGCGCCCTTCGCGCTCGCCGAGCCTGTACTGCTCGCCCTCGTCGACGCGCCGTCGCTTGCCGAAGACCTTGCGCTGCAGGCGCGCCCCGTTGCGGCGCCCGCCGAGTTGTCGCCGTCGCGCGCCAAGCTGGCGCAGGCGATCCGGCTGCGCGTCGAGGGCGAGCCCGGCATGACGCTCCAGCTGTGCGGCGCCGATCCGCTTGGCAAGGAACAGGCGGCGGCCGCGGCGCTCGCGCCCTCGAAGCGCCCGCTCTATGCGATCAGCGCCGCGATGCTGCCCGGCGCGCCGTCGGACATCGCGCGCCTCGCGCAGCTGTGGCGCCGCGACCTGATCCTCACCGACGGCGCCTTGTTCGTCGATGCGACGCGCGGCGACCCCGCCGGACTCGCGCTCTTCGCCGAGCTGCTGCGCCTGCCGCTGATCGTTGCCGCGCCCGACGCGGTGCTGCTCGGCCAGGCGCCGACGGTGCGCCTCGACATGCCGCGGATGACCGCGAAGGAACAGGTGCCGGTGTGGCGCGAACGCCTGGGCCCCTATGCCAAGAAATTGAACGGCACGATCGAGAAGCTTGCGGGCCATTTCCCCGTTTCGCCCGAACTCGCCGACAGCGTCGCCGCCGAACTCGCGATCCTCGCGCCCGATCCGGCCAAGGCGGCGAAACCGAAGAAGGGCCAGCCGACGCTGGGCGACATCGCGTGGGACGCCGCGCGCCGCTTCGCGCGCCCGCGTATGGAGGATCTGGCGCGGCGTATCGACGGCGACGCGAAGTGGGACGACCTCGTCCTGCCGCCGAACCAGAAGGACGTGCTGAAGGCGATCGTCGCGCAGGTGCGCAACCGCGCGACCGTCTATGAAAGCTGGGGTTTCGAAAAGCGCAGCGGCGGGCGCGGGCTCGGCGTCAGCGCGCTCTTCTCGGGCCCCTCGGGAGCGGGCAAGACGCTCGCGGGCGAGACTCTCGGCGCCGCGCTCGGGCTCGACGTCTATCGCATCGACCTGTCGTCGATGGTGTCGAAATGGATCGGCGAGACCGAGAAGAACCTCCGCCGCGTCTTCGACGCCGCCGAGGAAGGTTCGGCGATCCTGCAGTTCGACGAGGCCGACGCGCTGTTCGGCAAGCGGGGCGAGATCAACGAGAGCCGCGACCGCCACGCCAATATCGAGGTCAGCTACCTGCTCCAGCGGCTCGAGGAATATCGCGGCCTGTCGATCCTGACGACCAACTTCCGCTCGAACATCGACACCGCCTTCCTCCGCCGCATCCGCTTCATCATCGATTTCGACTTCCCCGGCGTCGCCGAGCGGACCGAGATATGGCAGCGCATCTTCCCCAAGGACACGCCCAAGGCCGAGCTCGATTTTGCGCGGCTGGCGCAACTCAACCTCGCGGGCGGCTCGATCCGCAACGTCGCGATGGCCGCCGCCTTCACCGCCGCCGATCGCGGGCAGGACGTCGACATGGGGCATATCCTCGCCGCCGCGCGCCTCGAATATGAAAAGAGCGGGCGCTCGCTGACCAGCGCCGAACTGCGCGGGTGGGTGCAATGACCGCGCCGGCGCGCATCCGGCTGACGGTCGACCAGCTGACGCTGGTCGGCGTTGCGCCCGGCGATGCCGCGGCGGTGCGCCGCGCGCTGACCATGGCGATCGAGGCGCGGCTCGCCGGCGCCGATGTGGCCGGGCTCGCGGGCAGCCATGCGCGGCTGTCGCTGACCGTCGCGCCGGGGCAGGGGCCCGCGGCGCTCGGCCATGCCGCGGGGCAGGCGATCGGCACGCGGCTGGCGGGGGGCGGGCGATGAGCGCGACGCACGCCACCGCGGCCAAGAAGGCGAGTGCCAAAGCCGCCCCGCCGGTGATGCGCAAGAGCGCGCCGCCGCCGCGCTACGCCGTGCCGCCGCTTGCCTCGCTCGCGGCGATCCCGGCGCATGCGACGGTGCAGCGCCAGTGCGAGAACTGCGAGCAGGAAGAGGAGGTCAGGGAATCGGCGATCCAGCGGCGCATGAGCGCGAGCGCCGCCGCGCCCGCGCCGCAGCGCGCCTGCGCGGCGTGCGGGGAAAAGCACGAGGATGAAAGCGCGGTCCAGCCGCGGCTCGAGGTAGGACCGGTCGGCGATCGCTACGAGCAGGAGGCCGACAGCATCGCGGCGCGCGTGATGGCGATGCCCGACCCCGCCGCCGCCGACCTCGCGGGCGACGCGTCGGCGGCGGGCGACAGCGTGCAGCGCGCGTGCAGCGCCTGCTCCGCGCTGCGCGACGAACCGCGCGCGCGGCGCCTGGCCGATAGCGAGAACGAGCCGGACGCCGAGGTGCGTGCGCGGCGGACCAGCGGCGCCGAGACGCTCGCGGCCTCCGACGCGGAGCTTACGCGCGGCGGATCGGCCCTGCCCGCATCGACGCGCGGTTTCTACGAAAGCCGTATGGGGCGCGATCTCGGCGGGGTGCGCGTCCATCAGGGCGGGCAGGCCAGCGCGATGAACGCAAGCATCGCGGCGCGCGCCTTCACCTACAAGAATCACGTCTGGCTTAGTGGGGGCGAGAGCGCCTCGCCCAGTTTCACCATGGCGCACGAACTGGCGCATGTGATGCAGCAGACCGCGCCGGGGCCGGTGGGGCCGCAACGGCGCGAGGCGGAGGGCGGAGACGACGCGCACGCCGCGGACGCGGCGGTCCAGCGCAAGGAAAATGCCTTCTGGCTGCCGGGCGTCACCAAAAATGCCAAGGGCCTGCACGAAACCATGCACGACGCGGCGCTCGACGCGATCCGCGGGATCAGGGGCGATATCCTGACCGAGGTTCCGATCCCGAACGCCAATCGCAAGCTGATCGATGTCAAGGCGCAGGGCCGGGCGGACATCTACACCGCCGACGCCGATCCCGACGTCAAGGTGCCCGGCGTCCAGCAGGTTGCGGCGTCGGCGCCTGCCGGGACCCCCCCGGTCGCGGGGGATCCGCCCGCCGCCGACCCGCCGGCAGCCGGCGACACCGATGCCAAGCCGGCCGGAACCCCGTCCGCGGGAACGCCTGCCGCCACCATCGCCGATCTCGACAATTTCTCGCCCGTGATGGTCGGCGTGCCGATGGAGCAGGGCAGTGGCAAGCCGGCGACCGTCGTCCACGACACGCGCCGCGCGCCGAAGATCGCGGGCGGCCAGCTGACCGGCGTCGCCTCGGCACCGAAGAATATCCTGATCGGCGAGATGAAGCCCGCGCACGACCTGGACTATCGCAAGTCGGGCGAGCAGCAGGTTGCCAATTATATCGGCGGCATCAACATGGTCGCGGCCAAGGTCAACGCGGTCGCGGCGTCGTTGCGGCAGAATGCCGAGTGGAAACCCAATCCGAAGGTCATCGACACCAGCGTGTTGATCCCCCCGGGCTGGGACGCGGCCAAGCCGCAGACGGTGTGGAAGGAAAAAGATCTCAAGATCCGCCACTATTCGCCCGACAAGGCGAAGACGCACGGCGGCAAGCCCAAGCCCAAGGCGCAGACCGCGCAGCAGGGGCGGCCCAAGACCCAGCCGATCCGCGGCCGCTGGATGATGGCGCCCGACAAGGCGCACAAGGGGGTGATCGTCTATTTCCTCGCGCCGCATCCCGGCGACCTCGCCGATGCGCTGAAGCCGCGTTCGACGACCCAGAAGTTCAAGGACCTGTCGGGCAAGATCAAGAAGATCCAGAACGACCTAGTCACCGCACCCAAGGCGTCGGCCGGCGGCGCTGCGGTCAAGCCGCAGCGCCTGGCGCAGCCGGTGCCGGCCGCGCCGCTCGCGACCGCCAGCCCGCTTCCCGCGCGCATCGTGCGCAAGGAGGTCAAGGACGATTTCAAGGCGGCGAAATGGGAGGCCGACCGCACCGGCGCCGGGCTCGCCAAGGGCGCCGCCGACGACAGCCTGCTCGCCAGCTATGCCGACGCCGCCGACGACACGCTGCGCGCGGATATCGCCGAGCATGGCGCGATGGCCGAATGGCTGAAGACCAAGCCCGAGACGCCCGGCACCACCTATGAGGACAAGCCCGAGTACAAGCAGCACACCGAGGATCTCGCGACGATCAAGCGCGCCGATTTCTGGACCGGTCTGAAGGCGCGGCCGTTCGGCATCCTGCGCGAGAAATTCGGGCTGTTCTTCGTCAAGGCCTATCAGAAGGTCAGCGAATTCGGGAAGACCGTGCGCGACAAGTTCAAGGGCGTCGGCGAAAGCAAGATCCTCAAGGGCCGCACGGGGACGATCCTCAAGGCGGCGGCCAAGGTCGCGGCGGTGGTGCTGCCGCGCCTCGCCAAACCCTTCCTGGCGAAGATGTTCGACACGATCATCGAATGCGGCCGCGCGGGCTTCGAGGCCAAGTTCCGCGAGCTCATCGAAGGCACGGTGATCGAGGACGTCATCCAGACCGCCGAGGAGATGAAGGACAAGGTCGAGAATATCGCGAGCGACGTCGAGACCTTCTTCGCCGAGATCATCAACAAGACGATCGGGCCGATCCACGACGAGTTCGAGAAATTCATCGGCGAGGCGCGGCTCGCGATGGACGTCGCGCACATGATCGCCGAGATCACCAAGCTGATGCGCATCGGGTCGTGCGTCGCGGGGCTCGTCTCGGCGCCGGCGACCGTCGGGGTGGGCGCCGCGATCGGCTGCGGCGCGGCGCTCGGCGACTATATCCTCAGCAAATTCGGGCTGTCGCCGGTCGAGCATCTCGTCGCCTCGATGCTCCAGACATGCGAGATGCAGAACAAGATCGGCGGGATGATGGCGAAGCTTAACTTCGTCAAGACGCTGCCGAAAGTCGCGGGGGTCGCGATCATCAAGGAAGTGAAATCGCTGCTCAAGGGCAGCCAGACGCTCCGCGACCTCGGGATGCTGAAAGGCAAGACCTACGCCGATCACGCAAGCGAACTCTTCTGCGATCCGGCTTCGATCGAATCGAGCTTCCCCGACATGGGCTATGAGCCGAGCGATTGCAGCGACACGGGCCCGTACCGGCAGAGCAAGACCGGCACCTACGACATCCCCGACGACGAGAAGATCGTCCCGCGCTACAAGGAACAGAACCCGACCCCGGCGAAGGAACTGCCGTGGAAGGGGGTCGAAATCCCCAAGGGCCGCGAGGGCGAACTCGCGCCCATGCCCGCCGACAAGCCGCCGCCGGCGCCCCCGGCGGCCACCGACCCCGCCCCGCCCGACCCGCCCAAGACGCCCGACAAACCGCCGGCTCCGCCGAGCGACAAGGCGCCGACCCAAGGCGACAAGGCGCCTGCGGACAGCGTCAAGGCACCCGCGCCCTCCACGCAAGGCGGCGAGGGACTTGCGGGCGGGGAGGGCGCCACCACCACGCTTCCGCGCACGACCTTCGAAATCGAAAAGGGCCGGCCGGACAAGGTCGGACCGACCCCGCCCCAATTCCGCGCGATGTTCGTTCATGGCATCGAGGCGGGCTTTTACACCGACAAGACGGGCAATTTCGACGAGAAGACGGCGGGCGCCTGCTATCCCAAGACGGTCAAGATCAGCATCTTCGACACCTATGGCATGCACCGCGACGACCGGCATATCCCGATCAAGGTCTGCAAGATCGAAAAGCTGACCAAGGCGCCCTATCCCAACACCCCGAACAAGATCTGGATCCAGAGCCAGGACGATATCACGCTGACGGTCAAGGACGACCATGGTGTCGTCCTCATCTCCTACGTGCTCACGGCGGGCAAGAAATACACAGGCTGGCTCGCCGAGCGGCGGGCGGGCAAAAAGCCATGACCAACTTCACTGGCTCTCCGAAGACGATCAAGGGCGCCATCGTCGGCCTCGACATCTTCAACCCGCTCGCCTCGGTCGCGATCTTCCAGTATAATCCCGAGCAGATTTCGCGTAGTCTGGCGCCGCAATATTCGGAGGCCGGGGGCGGCAAGGCCGAGGCGCTGCGCCTTGCGGGGCCGCCGACCGAGACGATCAGCGCGAACCTGACGCTCGACCTGATCGACCAGATGGAGCGCGGCGACGCGGGGCCGCTCGGCGCGGGGATCACCGGCTATCTCGCCGCGCTCGAGATGCTGGTCTACCCCAAATCGCTGCTCGTCGCCGCGAACCAGATCCTGCTGCAGATCGGTACGATGGAGGTGATCCCGCCCGCGGCGCCGCTCACCCTCTTCATCTACGGCTGGAAACGCGTCGTCCCGGTGAAGATCGAGAGCCTGTCGATCACCGAGACGATGCACGACCCCGATCTCAACCCGATGCGCGCCGACGTGTCGGTGTCGATGAAGGTGCTCACCTACAACGACCTTGCGGTCACCCACCCCGGTTTCTGGGCCTTCATGGCGCATCAGGTGGTCAAGGAAGTGCTCGCGACCGTCGCCAGCGTCGACAATGTCGGCAAGATGGCCGGCGGCGATGTGGCTTTGTTCTGAAGGGGATAGAAGGCGATGTTCACGCTCACCAGCCGTTACGTCAACCAGCCGCAACTGGTGGCCGACCGCGGCGACGGGGTGAGCGTTCGTTATGTCGCGCCGCGGCTGCTGCCCGACCCTGCCGACACGACGGTCGCGACGCAGCACCGCACCACCGACGGCGACCGGCTCGACCTGATCGCCTGGCGCCACCTCGGCGCGCCGACCGCCTGGTGGATGATCGCCGACGCCAACCGCGTCGTCGATCCCGCCGCGCTGCCCGGCGGCCCCGGCGACAGCTTCGTCATCCCGCTTCCCGGCACCGGAAAGACGACCGGATGAGCCTGCTCGGCAATCTCCTCGGCGTGCGCCTCAACCTGCTGATCGGGCCCAGCCCGGTCGCGCTGCCCGCGCCCGCCGACGTGATGAGCGCGATTGCCGACCTCGAGGTGAAATTGTCGGCGACCGCGCAATCGGGGTTCAAGCTGTCGATCAACACCGGGCGCACCGGCCCCTTCGATTTCCTCGAATCGCCGCTGATCATGCACCCGCAATTGCAGCGCGGCTGCCGCGTCATCGTGACGATGATCTTCGACGTCATGCCCTACGTCATCTTCGACGGGCTGGTCACCAAGCGCAGCTATACGCCGGGCACCGGATCGCAGTCGGGGGTGCTGACGCTCTACGGCCGCGACCTCACGATGGAACTCGACAAGGAGGTCAAGCAGACCGAGCATCCGGCGATGGACGAGACGATGATCGCGATGCTGATCGCGGTCAACTACGCGCAGTTCGGGATGATCCCGATGGCGCTGCCGCCCAAGTTCATCGACCCGCCGATCCCGATCGACCGCGTGCCGATCCAGAACGGCAGCGACTGGCAATATCTCAACCAGATGGCGCGCCGCCACGGCTATGAGACCTATATCGATCCCGGCCCGGTGCCCGGCGTGAACACGCTCTATTGGGGGCCGTCGGTGAAGCCCGGGGTGCCGCAACGCACGCTGACCGTCGACATGGGGCCGGGCTCCGACGCCTATGACGTCACGACGTCCGAGGATGACGAGGTGCTGACGTCGGTCGAGACCAAGGTGATCGACCGCATCAGCGGCCAGGAAATCCCCGTCGTCGCGCTCGTCGGCAGCACCCCGCCGCTTGGCGCCATCCCGGAAACCGTCGCGCGCTTCGGCGACACGCGCAAGCAGCCGATCGAGACCTCGGGGCTCAACGCCGCGCAGGCGATGGGCCGCGCGCAGGCCTTGGTCGACGAGGGCGCGAAGGAGGCCTTCACCGTCTCGGGCACGATCGACTCGACGCGCTACAACGCCGCGCTCAAGGCGCGCGACATGGTGTTCCTGCGCGGCGCGGGGCTGAGCTACGGCGGCCTCTACAAGGTGTCCGAGGTGCGCCACCTAATCAAGCCGGGCAGCTACCAGCAGCAGTTCAAGCTGGCGCGCGGCGAACGGGGGCCGATGGCCCCGCTGGTGCTGCCATGACCAAGCTCCCCGACGGCGGCCCCGCCTTCTACGGCAAATATCGCGGCCAGGTGGAGAATCCCGCCGACGTCCAGGGGCTCGGCCGCATCCAGGTCAGCTGCCCCTCGGTCCTCGGCGACAGCAAGCTCGCCTGGGCGATGCCGTGCCTGCCCGGCGCGGGACCCAGCGTCGGTTTCTACGCGATCCCGCCGATCGGCGCGAAGGTGTGGGTCGAGTTCGAGGGCGGCAACCCCGATTACCCGATCTGGTCGGGCGGCTGGTGGGATCTGGGGGATACCCCGGCGCCCCCGGGACCCGTGGGCTTCCTGACCAAGGCGTGGAAGGGCGAGAATTTCAGCCTCGAAATCTTTGACATTCCCGGCGCGCCGACGCTGACGCTCGAGCTGACGACGGCGATGGGCGCGGCCAAGATCGAGGCCGATCCGACCGGCCTCACCATCACCCACGGCGCCAGCACGGTGAAGCTCGCGATCGACGGCGTATCGATCAACGGCGCCAATCTGAAGATATTGCCATGAGCATCCCGATCGTCACCATGGCCTCGCTCGCCCAATGCCCGCACGCGATCCCCGCGACTTTGATCTCGTCCGCGACCAAGGTGCTGGTGATGGGCGCGCCGCCGATGGTCATGGGGGACAAGGGGCTGGTCGCTGGCTGCCCTTTCCAGCTCCCCGGACCGACCCCCTCGCCCTGCGTCACGCTGATGCTCACCGGTGCGTCGAGCAAGATACTCGTCGAGGGCAAGCCCGTGCTCAAGATGAACCCCGGCGACATGGGCGTCGCCGCGACGCAGGCGCCGCAAGGTCCGGTGATCTGGGTGAACGTCCAGGCGAAGGTGCTCGCGACATGACCCATTTCGGCTTCCCCTATCGCATCGGCGCGAACGGCATGACCGCGGGCGCGGGGCATGAGGCGCATATCAGGGAGATGATCGAACAATTGCTGTTCACGCGCCGCGGCGAGCGTGTCAACCGCCCCGATTTCGGCGCCGGGGTCAATGAGCTCGTCTTCTCCGAAAACGCCCCCGAACTCGCCGCCGCGGCGCAGCATATGGTGATGGCGGCGCTCCAGCAGTGGCTCTCGGCGGCGATCGAGGTGCGCGGGGTCGAGACCAAAGCCGTCGACAGCCTGCTCTCGATCACCGTCCGCTACCGCCCGCTCGACGAGACGCGCGAGCGGCTCGTGACCGTGGAGCGCGTGTTTTGACCGGGGCGCTGCAATATTGCGGCACCGAACGCCGCCGCCAGCGCGTCGCCGAGGCGACGATCGACACCGGCGGCGGGGTGCTGCTGAACGGCATCGACTATCTCGAGGTCGTCGACCGCGACGCGCCGAGCGAGGCGCTGCGCCAGCGGCTGCTGACGCTCGCTTTCCTGCGCAACGACGGCGTGCTCAACGCCGGGGTGCCGCTGCTCGATCCCGACAATTTCCGCATCGACGGCGGCACGCGCATCAACGGCATCCGCGTCACCGACGTCGCAGCTGGGCCTGTACCGCACAGCCTGACGCTCACCGTCAACGCCGCGGGCGATTATTCGCCCTACCGGTTGTCGGTGCGGCTCGGCGCGGTCAACGACGCGATCCCGCCCTTCCTCGACCCGATGCTCGCGGCGCTCGATTTCAGCTTCAAGGCCGAATGCCCCTCGGCCTTCGACTGCGCGGCGCCCGATGACCCCGGGACCCCGCGCCCCTTCGGCCCGCCGATCGACTATCTGGCGAAGGATTACGACAGCTTCCGCCAGCTGATGCTCGACCGCATGGCGGTCAGCCTGCCGGGCTGGACCGAGCGCAGCCCCGCCGACCTCGGCGTCACATTGGTCGAGGCGCTCGCCTATGCCGCCGACCGCACGAGCTGGTTCCAGGACGCGGTTGGGACCGAGGCCTTTTTCGGCCGTGCACGCCTCCGCCAGTCGGTGATGCGTCACGCGCGCTTGCTCGGCTACAGCGCGTCGGAGGGCTGCAACGCGCGCGTCGCGGTCGCGGTCGCCGCGGGGCTCGACGTCGAGCGCGGCCCGCTCGCCGACCCGATCCTGCCGCGCGGCGCACGGCTGCTCACGCGTCCGCCCGATCTCATCGCGCCGCTCGCGACGGTCCAGCCGCGCGCCCCCGAGATCTTCGAGGATCTGGTCGGAACGGGGGCAATCACCTTCGAAACATTGCACGATCTCCGCTCGTTGCGCGTCGCACGCAACGCGATGCTACTGCACGACTGGGGCGATGCCGCCTGCTGCCTGCCGGCGGGCGCGACCGCGGCGCATCTCGTCGGCACGCGCGCTGCACTCGGGCTCGCCAAGGGCGACCTGATCCTCTTCGAACAGCTCATACCCTTCGGTGGCGAGGCGGGCGACCCGCCCGATCCCGCGCACCGCCAACTCGTCCGCCTCTCGGCCGATCCGGTCGATGTCGAAGACGCGGTGATGAACGAGGATCTCGTCTACATTGAATGGCACGCCGACGACGCACTCGCCTTTCCGCTCAACCTCGCGGCGGGCGGCGCGGTGGCGCGCGGCAACATATTGCTCGCCGACGAGGGGCGCAGCGTCGATTACGGCCTGACTCCCTCGCAGGCGGCCGAGGATGCGATCGCGGTCGGCGACAATCTGCGCACCGGGCTGCTCCCCGACGACGGGCCGGGCGCGCTCAAGCGCTTCCGGCTACGCGGCGAGACGATCGTCCACGCGGTAACCTATGACCCTGCCGCTGCTGCATCCGAGCCCGCGCGCGCGACGCTTGCGCCCGCCGGGGCGCCACTGGCACAGGTGCGCATCGACGGCGACGGCCATGTCTGGCGCGCCGCGCCCGACCTGCTCGCCGCCGATCCTTTCACCTCCGAATTCTGCATCGAAGCAAGCGACCAGGTCCATTATGCCCGTTTCGGCGACGGGGCAGGGGGGCGCCGCCCGACCGACGGCGCCGCGCTCACCGCGCGCATCCGCCACGGCGGCGGCCGCCGCGGCAATATCGGCGCCGATGCTATCGCGCATGTGGTCACTTCGGACGGCGCCGGAATCGCGAGCCTTCGCAACCCCATGCCCGCGACCGGCGGCCGCGACCGCGAGCCGGTAGCGGCCATCCGCGTCGCCGCTCCGCGGCACTTCCGCCAACTTCGCCGCGCCGTCACCCCCGCCGACTATGTCACGGCGGCCGAGGCCTATGGCGACGTCCAGCGCGCCTATGCCGAGCGCCGCTGGACCGGCAGCTGGAACACCATCTTCCTCGCGATCGACCGCCGCGGCGGCGGCGCGGTCGACGAGACGTTCGAAAATGCGCTGCGCGGCCATCTCGCGACCTATCGCCTCGCGGGCCACGATGTCGAAATCGTCGCGCCGCGCTTCGTCCCGCTCGACATCCGCCTCTTCGTCTGCGTCTGCTCCGACCATTATGCCGGCGACGTCGAGCGCGACCTGCTCGATATCTTCTCGGCCAAGACGATGCGTGACGGGCGGCCGGGGTTCTTCCACCCCGACTTTTTCAGCTTCGGCGACAATATCCTGCTCTCGCCGATCATCGCGCGCGCGATGCAGGTCGCCGGCGTCCAGTGGATCGGCACGCGCGACGGCGCGGGCGCGGTCAAGGGGCGCTTCGGCCGCCTCGACCAGCCCGACCTCGACTTTGCCGACGACGCCGAAATCCCGATCGCCCCCAACGAAGTCGCGCGGCTCGACAACGATCCGACCTATCCCGATTTCGGGCGCATCGCTTTCCTGATGGCGGGAGGCCGCTGACCATGGCGCACAAACCACCCGCCAATATCTGCGGCGCGGTCGACCGCGACGAAAAGCGCCCCGACAACCGCCCGGGGCTCGCCGCGATCGCTTATCGCATCGGCACCCACCCGGAGTTCATGGACCGCATGGAGTGGCGCCTGCCGCGCCAGACGGTGGTCGACCCCGAAACCAAGGCCGAACTCCACCCGCTCGCGGCGCTGCGCGCGCGCGAGGTGAGCGATCCGACCATTGCCCTGCTCGACGGCTTCGCCGCGACGCTCGACGTGCTGAGCTTCTACAGCGAGCGCGTCGCCAACGAGGCCTATGTCGGCACCGCGACGCAGCGGCGCTCGCTCGTCGAAATGGCGCGGATGATCGGTTACGAGCCCGCGCCCGGCGTCGCGGCGTCGGTGGCGCTGTCCTTCACGGTCGAGGCGTCGGACGATCCCTATCGCGCGGTCGAGATCCCGATCGGGGTGCAGGCGATGTCGGTGCCGACGCGCAAGGGCGAGCTGCCGCAGGTGTTCGAGACGGTGCAGCCGATCGTCGCGCGCGCCGAATGGAATGCAATGCCCGCGCGCACGCTCTACCAGCAGCCGCTCGCGCTGTTCCATGACGCCGCCAACCCCAACCACGCCGACAATGGCGCGATCTTCCTCTTCGACCTCGACAACAGCTTCGACAAAGACGCGCTCGACCCCGTCGACCGCGCGACCTTGCGCGAGTTCACCAGCGTCGATCAGCTTGCGCTTTATTTCCCCCTCGACGGCGATACCGATCTTGCGGAGGAACTGGCAGGGCGGATCGCGGCGCATGCGTTGAACGACGAGGTCGAACCGCTGCTGCGCGCGTTGCCGGTCAACGAGATATATTTGCGCGGCACCGGCTTGGGCCTGAAGCCCGGCCAGCGCATCGTCGTCGTCGGCGTCATTCCCGTTCTCGGCGCCAAGCCCAAGGTCGCCGCCTCGACGCTGCACGTCGTGAGCGCGACCGACGATCGCGATTTCGGCGTCACGCGGCTGGTTGCGCGCAAGGGCGGGGGCTTGCCCGACAGCGTGAAGAGCGCGCCGAAACGCCGCTCGCCGCGCTTCAAGCGCATCGCGATGCCCAGCGTGCGGCTCGCCTTCACCAGCGCGACCGTCAGCAGCTACGTCCGCCAGGCGGTGTGGACCGGGCCGGCGCTGACGGCGCTGGTGCGCAGCCAGTCCTGGTCGCGCGTCAAGCTGATGCACCTCATCCGCCGCGTGAAGGATATCGACGCGCCCGAGACCGCGGAGGCCGCCCCTGGCCTCTATATCCTGCGCGACGATTGCGGCTTCTTCGGCAACGCCGCGCCGAAGCATAGCGCTCTTCCTAAGGACCACGGCCATGGCGGTGACTGGGATTCGGGCAGCGGTGCGACGATCTGGACCGACAGCCAAGGCAATGCGCTCAGCGGTGCGCATGTATTCCTCGAACGCGAGGTCAAGGAGATCGTCCCCGACGGCTGGGCGGCGATCGAGACCCCCGAGGGCGAGGCGATGGTCTTCCGCGTTGCCGCTGCCGCGACCCAGTCGCGCGCCGACTTTGCACTGAGCGGCAAGGCCAGCGGGCTGACCTTCCGCCAGCCCGACGGCAGCGACCTCGACGTGCCGACGCCGAGCGAATCCTCGCCGCTCAACGATTTCAAATTCCGCACCGCGCATATCTTCGCGGCGAGCGCACCGCTGACGCTCGCGGGCACGCCGATCCGCGAGGATGTCGAGGCCGGGGCGGACGGGATCGACCTCGATGCCCTTTATCTGGACCTCGTCGACGGCCAGACGATCTCGATCGCCGGCGACCGCAGCGACGCCGACGGGCTCGCGTCGAGCGAGACTCTCACCGTCAGCGACGTCGTCCACATCGGCGGCTTTACGCGTCTGCTGCTCAAGAGCGGCCCCGAATACAGCTATCGCCGCCCGAGCGTCACCGTGAACGCCAATATGGCCGCGGCGACGCATGGCGAGGCCTATGAAGAGCAGCTCGGCTCGGGCGACGCGGCGCAGATTTTCCAGCGCTTCAAGCTCACCAAGGCGCCATTGACCTATGTCAGCGCCGAGACCCCCACCGGGCGCGCCTCGTCGCTGTCGATCCGCGTCGACGGGCTGCTGTGGCACGAGGTGCCGACGCTCTACGACGCCGGCCCCGACGACCGCGTCTATGCGGTGCGCGGCGAGGACGACGGCAGCAGCTGGGTGCAGTTCGGCGACGGCCTGCACGGCAGCCGCCTGCCGACCGGCCAGCTCAACGTCGTCGCCAGCTACCGCGCAGGCATCGGCCCGGCGGGCGAGGTCGCCGACGAGGCGATCATCCAGTTGAAGACCCGCCCGCTCGGCATCCGCTCGGTGGTCAACCCCAGCCGCGCGAGCGGCAGCGCGCCGCCCGAAAGCCTCGCTGACATCCGCACTGCCGCGCCGCGCGACGTCAAGACGCTGGGGCGCATCGTGTCGCTGATCGACTATCGCGACTATGCCTCCAATTTCGCGGGGGTGGGCAAGGCGCTCGCGGCCGAGCTCTGGTCGGGCGACCGGCGCATCGTGCTCGTCAGCATTACCGGCACCAGCGATACGATCCTCGAGCCGAACGCCCCGCTGATCGCCAACCTCCAGGCCTCGTCCGACGGCGCGCGTGACCGCTCGCACCTGATGGTCGTGCTCCCCGCGGCGCGGCGCTTCTTCCAGCTCGCCGCGCGATTGTTCCACCATCCCGATTATCGCGCCGAGGATGTCGAGCTCGCCGCGCGTGCGCATCTGCTCGACGTCTTCGGCTTTACGCGCCGCAACATCGGCCAGGTGGTGAGCGCGGCCGAGGTTATCGCCGCGCTGCAGGCGGTGCCCGGCGTCGTCGGGGTCGATCTCGACCTGCTCGCGCTGATCGACGACGGCGCCGAGCCCGACCCGTCCGCCAGCCTCGCCACCGTGCTTCCCGCGGCGCAGGCGCGGCTGCTCCCGCCCGAGGAGGACGGGGATTATGCCGCCGCCGAGCTGCTCACCATCTTCGACGCCGGCATCGCGCTGACCGTGGAGGCCGCCCGTGCATGATCGCCCGCCCGTCCCGCTGATCGAGCTGCTGCCGCAGCACCTGCGCAACCGCGACGCCGAGGAGGGCAGGGCGCTCGAAGCGCTGATGGGCCTGCTCGGCGAGGAGCTCGCGATCGTCGAGCGCGACCTTGACCAGCTTTACGACAATTTCTTCATCGAAAGCTGCGAGCCTTGGGTCATTCCCTATATCGGCGCGCTGATCGGCGCGCGCCCGATGCGCAGCTTCGGCGCGGGTGAAGTGGGCCTGCGCAGCTACGTCGCCAACACGCTCGGCTATCGCCAGGCGAAGGGCACCGCTGCCGCGATCGAACAGATCGCGCGCGACGTCACCGGCTGGCCGGTCGTCGCGGTCGAATTCTTCCAGCGGCTGATCTGGAGCCAGCACGTCAATCATATCCGCCCCGGCGCGCTCGGTACCGCGTCGATCCGCGATGCCGAGGCGGCGCGCCTGTCGGCGGGGGCGTTCAGCGACGCATGCCACAGCGCCGCCGCCGGTCCGGTGAACAGTGCCTCGGGCCGCTACGCCATCCCGCACGTCGGGCTCTTCGTCTGGCGCCTCGACGCCTATCCGCTGCGCTTCCTCTCGAACGCGCTCGCGGGCTACACCGGCGGGATCGTGCCGCGGACTTCGGCGATCGGCCCGGGCTTCCGCCATTTCGACCCGCTCGGCGCCGACCGCGCCTTGTTCAACCAGCCCAAGGCCGATCGCTCGATCGCCGGGCGGGTCGACATGCGCATGGTGCCCGCGCCGCTCGATCGCCGCCTGCTTCACCGCGACCTCAATCGCCTGCGCGCCGGCGAGGCTGGCGGCGGGCGCTGGTTCGACGAGGTGCCGGTGCTGCGCGTCCGGCTGGACGGCGCCGAAGTGCCGCCCGAGCGGCTGCATAGCTGCAACCTCGCGACGCGCACCGTCGGCGGAAATCCGACATGGCGCCGCCCGCAGCAGGCGGGGCATATCCTGTTCGACCCCGAACTCGGCCGCCTCGCGCTCCACGCCAGCGACGAGGGCAAGAGCGTCGAGGCGAGCTGCGCCTTCGCCGCGCCCTTCGCGCTCGGCGGCGGGCCCTATGACCGCGCCGCGAGCTTCGCCGCGTGGCACGACACGCTCGTCGTCGACGGCGCGCCCGCGCCGTGGGTGATCGGCGTCTCGGCCCGGACCGAAGAACAGACGAACGATGTGCTGCAGGGCGGCGTGGTCGTCGCCTCGCTCGCCGAGGCGATCCTGCGCTGGAACGCCGCGGCTGCGACGGGAACGCGCGGGCTGATCGTGATGCTCGACAATGCGAGCTATGCCGAAGACCTCAGCGACGCCGCGCATATCCTGCGCATCCCCGCCGAGGCCCGGCTCGCGATCGTCGCCGCGGCCTGGCCCGCGGTCGAGCGCGCGGGCGGGGTGATCGCGCGCGACCTCGACGCGCTGTCGCTCGCGCACCGCCGCCCCCATATCCGCGGCGACCTTCGGGTGCGCGCGGTCCAACCCGGCGCCGAGGAAGAGGCGGGCAGCCTGATCCTCGACGGGCTGCTGGTCGAGGGCGAGGTCGCGGTCATGGCCGGCACGCTCGGCAATCTGGCGCTCCACCATTGCACGATCGGCGCTTCGGCGGCGGGGCTGACCAAGGGGGTGCGCGTCATTTCGCAGAACGGCGGGCTTGCCGTTAGCGTCGACCATTGCATCACGGGCCCGCTCGCGCTCGGCACCGCAGGCGGCGGGCTTGCGATCCGCGATTCGATCGTCGGCGAGGACCGCGACCTCCAGGCCGATCCCGACCTCCTGCCGTTGGTCCTCGACGCCCCCGTCGCCGACGTCGATATCGCGCGCAGCACGATCTTCGGCCGGGCGAGCATCCGCTCGATCGAGGCCGAGAACAGCCTGCTCATCGGCACCACCCGCGCGGCGCAGCGCCAGCGCGGCTGCGTCCGCTTCTGCTACGCCCCGCTGACCTCGCGCGTCCCGCGCCGCTACCGCTGCCAGCCCGATCTCGCCATCGCCGCAGCCGAGCAGGCGGCGGCGCCCGCGCCGCTGGCCGACGCCGAGCGCCAGCGCATCGCGCGCAGCATGGCGCCGATCTTCACCGCCAGCGCCTTTCCCGCCAGCGCCTTCGGCCAGCTCGCGCTCGCCTGTCCCGACGGCGTCGCGGCGGGCGCGTTCGGCGGCGCCGAAATGGGCGCGGGCTTTGCGGCGGGCACGCCGTTCCGCCGCGCGAACCTGACCGACATGCTCGACGAATATCTGCCGTTCGGATTGGTGGCGGCCCCCCTGTTCCAGACCTGAGGACAAAGACGATGACTGGCGATTTCACCCGCGACACCTTCCGCCCCGACAAGGGTTACAGCGCCGTCCGGATGCAGCAGGGGCGGCTGTTCACCGACGCCGACTGGAACGAGGAGGGCGACATCGGCCGCGCCGCGCTGCGCACGACGACGCGTTCGGTGATCGGCGCCAGCGGCTTTCCCGAGGACGCGCCGGGTTTTGCGATACTCGCCGGGGCGGGCGGTCAGACGCTGCTGATCGGCGGCGGTCAGGCCTATCTCGACGGCATCGGCATTTCGCATAGCGCGCCCGTCCGCCTGATGCTGCTGCGTGTTTCGGGCACCGGGGCGGCGACGCGCTGGCGCGTCGAGGCCGGCACACGCGTCGCGGAGGGCGACTATCTGGTGCTCGTCGGCAACACGCCCGCGCAGGCGGTGCGCGTCGCGGCGCTGTTCGACGATGTCGACGGGCGCCAGACCTTCCAGGCGGCCGCCGCCATCTCGGCCGCCAACGACGCGCAGGTCGATCGCTATCGCAGCGCCGAGAGCCAGCCCTTCCTGCCCGGCAACAATCTGCCCACCGTCGCGGGCGACTATCTCGCCTATCTCGACCTGTGGGAGCGGCCGATCACCGCCGCCGACGAACCGCTGATCCGCGAGACCGCGTTCGGCGGCCCGGACACCGCGATCCGCGACCAACTCGTCTGGCAGGTCAAATTCGCGCGCACCGCCGATCTCGTCGCTGCGGGCGCGGTGACCGCGCCGGTCAGTTGCGCGAGCTTTGCGCCCGGTTGGTCGCCCTTCGGTCCCGCCGCGACGGGCGCGATGCGCGCGCGCGCCAATCCCGCAGCCGCCGCCGCCGATCCGTGCGCGCTGCCCGCGACCGGCGGCTATCGCAGCCTCGAAAACCATCTCTACCGCGTCGAGATCCACAATGGCAGCCCCGCCGGCGGGCGCTGGAAATGGTCGCGCGACAATGGCGGCGGCGCGGCGCGCTATGGCAAGATCGACAATGGCGCGCTGATCCTCGACAGCCTCGGCCCCGACGAGCCGAGCGCGCTCAAGAAGGACGAATGGGTCGAGATCCTCGACGAGGCGCGGCGGCTGAAGAGCTTGCCGGGCTTCTTCGCGCGCATCTCGGACATCAACGGCATCCGCGTCAGCCTCGGCGAAGTGCGCGACCCCGACACGCTTGCCGCGCTGACCAACGGCAGCGCGCCCGACCTGACCGTCCTCCCCGAAAAGGGCATCATCCGGCGCTGGGAGGGCGGGCTGCCCATCGCCATCGTCCCCGACGTCTGGGTCCCGGTCGAGCAGGGGATCGAGGTCGAGTTCCGCGCCGGGCGAATGGCGACGGGCGACCATTGGCAGATCCCCGCGCGCTCGCTCGCCGCGACGATCGAGTGGCCGTCGAAGGACGCGATCGGCAAACCCGCGGCGCTCCCCGCCAAGGGCATCGCGCATCACTATGCCGCACTCGCGCTGGTCACGCGCAATGCGAACGGGATCTGGACCGTCGCGAGCGACTGCCGCAACATCTTCCCGCCGCTCACCGCGCTGCGCAGCTTCCTCTATCTCGGCGGCGACGGGCAGGAAGCGATGCCCAACCCGCTCACCCCTGCGACGCTCGTGCCGCTCGCCTCGCCGCTGCGCGCCGGGGTGATCCGCGGCAAGACGCCGCTTCCCGGGCTCGCGGTCGAGTTCGAGATCATCGCCGGCGACGGGCGGCTCGGCCCGGTCGCCGACAATGTCAAGAAGCGCGTCGCGCTGACCGAAGCCGACGGCGTCGCGCAAATCGACTGGTCGCTTGATGCCGCGACGCCGACGCAGCGCGTCGTCGCGCGGCTGCTCAACGCGGCGGGCCAGCCGACGCATCTGCCGATCCAGTTCAACGCCAATCTCAGCACCGCGGCGGCAACCTCGTTCGACCCCGCGAACACGCCGTTGCTCGCGGGCGAAAATACGGTGCAGGGCGCGATCGAAAAGCTCGCGGGCCAGACGCAGATCGGCTGCTCGACCTATATCGTCACCGAAGGCAGCGACTGGGCCGAGATATTGAAATCGATCAAGGACGGCGAGGATGCCGCTATCTGCTTCCAGCGCGGCACCTATGAAACCGGCATCCCGGTCGAAATCTCGAACAAGGGGCATCTGACGCTCCACGGCGCGGGCGAGGGGACGCAGGTCATCGCGAGGCGCGCCGAATGCGCCTTGCTGTTCAAGGAATGCGCCAGCGTCACGATCCGCGACATGGCGGTGTCGGCGCCCGACGGGTCGGGTGCGCTCGACGATTTCACGTCGCGCCACGGCCCGGTGACGATCCTCGACTGCCCGACGGTCGAGGTGACGGGGATGACGCTGCGCTGCGGCGGCGGCGTGGCGGCCGAACGCACCGGGCTCGCGATCCGCGGATCGAACGAAAAGCCGCTCGATTCGGTACATGTGACGCACAACCGGCTGTCGATCGGGCTCGCGCAGGACGGCATCCTCGTCACCGACGCGGTGCATATCCTGATCTCCGACAACGAACTGGCGGTCGTGCCCGGCAAGGCAGGGGTGAAGCCGGGGCGGCTGCTCGAGGACAAGGACTGGCGCAAGCGTGTCGTCGATCTGCTCGTCGTCAGGCCGCGCGAGGTCGAGGCCAGAGGCGGCGGCAATCGCGAGTTTCGCGCCGGAACCATCACCGCGACCTTCGAATCGCCGATGCCACAGGAGGAATGGAATCTGTTGTTCGACGCCGACCCGCCGCGCGCCGACGAAATCCGGACGATCGCGGGTATGCAGGGCTATATCAAGCGCGTCAGCGACGTCGTCGTCGCCGACCCCGACCGCTCGCCGACGTACAAGCGCGCCCTTCGCACCATGGGCGGCCGGATCGGCGATACGCGCATGGCGGCGGTCGATCCTGAAGTGAAGCGCTCGCTGGTGCTGATCGGCGAGCCGAGCGCGCGTGCCGAGCGCGAACAGCCGAATGCCGGCGACGGCGATGGCCAGGTCTCTCTCAAAGCCGGAGCCTATGCGATCAAGTTCGGCTCGCCGGTCAGCCAGTCGGACTGGAGCAAGGCGATGAAGCAGCTACGGCCGCTCGACATCACCAGCGCTGCCGATCTGATCGGCCACGCGCGCCGGATCGCCGCGCGCATGGCGGCGGATGACGAGATCCGCGAAAGATTGCCCAGCGCCCAGCGCTGGTTCAATCGCTTTACCAGCCGCTTGCCGAGCTATGCCCGGCAGGCGATCACCTGCGGCGGGCTGACACTGACCACGGTGCAGATTCGCGGAAACAAGGCCTTCGGTTTCGTGCGAGGGGTTCATGTCGGCGCCAGCGGGCATAACCCGGAAACAGGCCGTGCGGATCTCGTCCGGGCGGGCAATGTCACGATCGCCGACAATCATCTGTCGCTGCGCAAACCGGCGGCGGAGGTCTATGTCCCGATGGCGCTGTTCGTCGGCAATGTCGATACGCTGCGAATCCAGCGCAACACGCTCGATTGGGCGGGACAGGCGAGCGACGACCTGTTCAATCACGGCATTCGTGTCTGGGGCGATATCGGCCATTACCTGAAGATATCGGACAATCGCATTACCATCGCGCGCATCGGAATCGCGGTCCAGCCGATCATGCCATTCGACCGCCAACAGTTGTTCCGCTATCTTTGGGTAGCGTCCGACAATCTTTCCGAAGCCTCTTTTCCCGCCAATGTGGTCAAGGCGCCGAAGTTCCTGCTAAGGCGCGATAATCGTCCGTGAAAATGAGCTCAAAAAACACGATTTTTCTTGCATTTCATAGGAAAATCGGCCAATGTTACGATGGCCTCGATGAAAAACACTAGGCAGGATAATCCGGTGCCATGAAAGGGTCGAGTCCCTTTCGGGGTCTTGGGGCGAGTCCACCGGGGCTCGCCCTTAACCGTTTCAGGCCCTATCAATGACAATGCGCGGCGGCTGTCGGCTTTAGGGCCGGGAGCCTTCCTCTCGTTCTCGTCATGCTGAACTCGTTTCAGCATCCATGGCCTGAGCTCTTATCCGGCGCGGCGCTGAAGGAAACGGCACGCCATGGATCCTGAAACAAGTTCAGGATGACGATGATAAATTATCCTTGGCCGCGCACGATCTTCGCCCAGGGGTTGAGTTCGGGCTCTCCGATCCTGACCAGCCTGTTGCGGTCGCGGTGGAGGAAGGGTGCGTCGCGGCCCTTCACCACCAATGTGGTGTCGGAGACGTAGCTCCACGACCCGTCGTCGTGGAAATCGATCGTCAGCTGATAGGCGTCGGTGCGAAAGGCGCGGTCGAGGAAGCTCGACGAACAGATGCCATATTCGGTTTCGCCGCGGCCCGCCTTGACGACCAGCCGCTTCGCATCGGGCTCGGCGTGGCCCGACGCCATCGCGATCTGCCCGCGCGGGATCGCCAGCGTCTGCAGGATCAGCCCGGTCGCGGGTTCGTAGAGCCAGTAACCGACCTGGTCGTGAAAGCTGATCTCTTCCTCGCGCGTGTTGACATGCTGGTGATAGCGCAGGCCGTAAAAGAGCTGCGGGCCGTTTGCCTGCGGGTCGATCGGCTGCATCTCGATCCGCTCATAATAGTGCCGCGTCTCGGGGCCGTCGGCCTTGGGGTTGATATCGACCCCGCGCTGCCCCTCCCAGATGCCGGCCAGCCGCGCGAGCGGGCCCAGATTAGCGAGCGTCTCGGGATCGACATCCTCGGGTTCGGTAAAAATATCGTCCGGTAATTCCATAGCTTGACCCCCAAAGCTATTGTGGAAACTAGATATCCTCGGTCAGTCGCCCATAGAGTTGCGGTCGCCGGTCGCGGAAGAAACCCATGCCCGCGCGGTGCTTAGCCGCGCGATTGAGGTCGATCGTCTCGACCAGCACGCCGCTCTCGCCGGCGCCATACTCCTGCGTCAGATCGCCCCACTCGTCGCTGATGAAGCTGTGGCCGTAGAAGTTTGCGTCGCCCTCCGCCCCGATGCGGTTTGCGGCGACCACGGGCATGCAGTTCGACACCGCATGCCCCTGCATCGCACGGCGCCACATGCGGCTCGTGTCGAGTTCGGCGTCATAGGGTTCGCTGCCGATCGCGGTCGGATAGAAGAGCACCTCGGCGCCCATCAGCGCCACCGCGCGCGCGCATTCGGGATACCATTGGTCCCAGCACACCCCGACGCCGATCCGCGCGCCGAAGATGTCCCAGACCTTGAATCCCGTGTTGCCGGGCCGGAAATAATATTTCTCTTCATAGCCCGGGCCGTCGGGGATGTGCGATTTGCGGTAGGTTCCCATGATGCCGCCGTCGGGGCCGATCATCGCGAGGGTGTTGTAATAATGATGCCCGTCGCGCTCGAAAAAGCTCGTCGGGATCGCGACCTTCAGCTTCGCGGCGAGCGCCTGCATCGCCAGCACGCTCGGATGTTCGGTGGTCGGGTAGGCGGTGGCGAACAGCGCCTCATCCTCGACCTGGCAGAAATAAGGGCCCTCAAACAACTCGGGTGGCAGGATCACCTGTGCGCCCTTTTCCGCGGCCTCCTCGACGAACGCCGAGACGGCGTCGATATTGGGCTGGATGGGGCCGGGCAGGGCTAGTTGCAGCGCGGCGACGGATAGCGTGCGGGTCATGGAGTGGATATAGGGGAGGGGCAGCATCTTGCTAGGTGCAAAAGGACCGGTCTCTCCTCGTCATCCCGGCCTTCGCCGGGATGACGGCTAGCTCGGCACCTGCTGGCTCGAGCAATGGAAGCTGCCGCCCCCCGCGATGATGCCGAGCGCGGGGACGCCGACCGCGCGCCGCCCCGGGAAGAGCGCCGCGAGCGCCTCGACCGCCGCGGCATCGTTCGGGGCGCCATAGGTCGGCACGACGACGGTCGTGTTGCCGATGTAGAAGTTCATATAGCTCGCCGCCGCGATCTCGCCGTCGATCTCGACCCGGCCGGGCGAGGGCAGATCGACGATCTCCACCCCGCCGAACGCCTCGGTCCGCGCGCGCGCGTCGGCATAGATCGCCGCATTGGGATCGTCGTCGCCTTCCGCGACCGGGATCGCCAGCCGGCCCTCGCCGACGAAGCGCGCGAGATTGTCGACGTGGCCGTCGGTGTGGTCGCCGACCAGCCCGTTGCCGAGCCACAGCAGCCGCTCGATCCCCAGCGACTCGTGCAGCCGCGCCGCGATATCCTCGCGCGTCAGCGACGGGTTGCGGTTGGGGTTGAGCAGGCACTCCTCGGTCGTGACGCACAGCCCCGTGCCGTCGACATCGATCCCGCCGCCCTCGAGCACCCAGTCGAGGTGCTGCGTCGGCAGGCCCGCGTGCGCCGCCAATATTGCGCCGATCTCCCGGTCGCCGGGCATCACGAACTTGTTGCCCCACCAGTTGAAGTCGAAATTGCGCGCCTCGCGCCGGGGACCGGTGCCGACGATGATCGGGGCCGTGTCGCGCAGCCAGATATCGCCGAATGGCGCGACGAACAACTGCACGCCCGCATCGACGAGCGCCTCGGCGATGTCGGCATTGTCATGGTCGCGAACGAGCAGATGCACCGTCTCGCCGCGTCCGCCGTCGTGAACGGCGTTGGCAAAGGCCGCGACATCGCGCCGCGCGGCGTCGATCCGCCCCGACCATTCCTCGGCAATATGCGGAAAGCCGATCCAGACGGCGTCGTGCGGGGCCCATTCGGCGGGCATGCATAAGGTCATTCGACTTCTCGTTTCAAAGCTGTCCCGAACTCCGTTCGCCCTGAGCCCGTCGAAGGGCCGTTCTGTCTTTCGGCGCCAAAGAAGAACGGTGCTTCGACAAGCTCAGCACAAACGGGACGGGAAGGCCCCTTATTTCGCGGCAGCGCGCGACTTGTCGCGGGCGGCGCGGAATTCGTCGCCCTCCACCCAGTTCGGCCACGCATCGGTCATCGCCAGCATGCGCCCCGCGGCATAATAGAGGCGCAGGTCCGACATCATGCCGTCCCAGTTGGTGATCGCCTCATATTCGTCGCCCGGCGCATGATAGCGGTTCGTTTCATAGTCTTCGGCCGCTTTCTTGCCGGCCTCGACCCCGCCCTCGACCAGTTCGTCGCCGCTGCCGAAGTTGAACATCGGCACGCCCAGCTTGGCGAAGCTGAAATGGTCGGAGCGGTAATAGAAGCCCTTCTCGGGCGTCGGTTCCTGCTTGATTGTGCGGCCCTCCAGCTTGGCGAGCTTGGCGACATAGGCGTCGAGCTCGGACTTGCCGCCGCCAACCACGACGATGTCCTTCGCCGGACCGATTGCGTTCAGCGCGTCCATATTCACCCCGCCGACGGTCTGCGCGAGCGGGAAGATCGGGTTTTCGGCGTAATATTTCGAGCCGAGCAGTCCCGATTCCTCAGCGGTCACCGCGAGGAAGACGATGCTGCGGTCGGGCGCACCGGCGGTCTTGAACGCCTGTGCCAGCGTCACCAGGCCCGCGATGCCGCTCGCATTGTCGACCGCGCCGTTGCAGATGTCGTCGCCCGCGACCGGCGTGCAGCGGCCGAGATGGTCCCAATGGCCGGTGTACAGCACATACTCGTCCGGACGCTTGGCGCCCGGCAGCACGCCGATGACGTTGCGCGACATCTTCTTGGCGATCTCGTTGTCGAAGCCGAAGTTCGCCTTCACCCCGGTCAGCGCCACGGGCTTGAAGCCCTTGACCTTCGCCGCGTCGCGCAGCTTGTCGAAATCCTGCCCGGCGCTGGCGAAGAGCTCCTTCGCCTTGGGCAGCTGGATCCAGCCGTTGGCGACCGTTTCCTTCGCGCCGCCGTCCTTGCTTTCGGCGAGATATTGCGTGCCGGTGTTGCTGCTCTCTACGACGTTCCAGCCATAGGCGGCGGGTTCGGTGTCGTGGACGATCAGCACCGCCGCGGCACCCTGGCGCGCGGCTTCCTCATATTTATACGACCAGCGGCCGTAATAGGTCATCGCGCGGCCGTTGAATTCGCCCTTGGTCTCGGGGGTCTGCCAGTCAGGATCGTTGACGAGGACGACGACCGTCTTCCCCTTCACGTCGAGCCCGGCATAGTCGTTCCAGCCCTTTTCGGGGGCATTGATGCCGTAACCGACGAAAACGACGTCGCTGTCCTTGATCTCGGTTTTCGGCGCCACGCGCCAGCTGAACGCCACATAATCCTTGGCATATTGCGCGGTCACCGGGGCCTTGCCGCCGGTGAAGCTGATCGGCGTGGCGTTCTTCGCGGTGATCTCGACCAGCGGCACGTCCTGCGTCCATTGGCCGTTGTTGCCCGGCTGTAGCCCCGCTTCCTGATATTTTTTGATGATATAGGCGACGGTCTTTTCCTCGCCCGGCGTCCCCGGCGCGCGGCCTTCGTAGGCGTCCGACGACAGCTCCTTGGTCACTTCCTGCAGCGTCGCGAGCGACAGTTCGGCAATCTGGACATCGGGAATCGCGCTCGCCGCGGCGTCGCTCGCATTCTTGTCGGGCGCGTTGCACGCGGCCAGCAGCGCGAGGCCGGCAAGGCCGGCGATCTTCAACGGGGAAGGAAAGGGCATTGGGGGGATCCTCTTTGTAATAATGTTGCCGTCTCTGACAGAGCGCGCCGAATGGTGCAAGTTCGGTGCAATTTCGATCTTGTCTGGCCCGGCGTTCGGCGGCAGGTACGGGGTCTGTCTGGGGGTTGCATAATGTTGAAAAAATGGACTTTACTCGCTGCAGTCGCCGCAGCTCTTCCCGTGCCCGCGGCCTTGGCGGCCGATAATGCGGCGCTTTACGGCATGCGCGAGAGCGTCGGCGACATCAGCATGTCGCCCGACGGCACGCAGCTGGCCTTTATCCAGCCGGCGCGCGACCGGGGATCGGTGCTGTTTGTCGCCAGCGTCGACGGCGGCCAGCCGAAGCCGGTTTTCCAATCCGACGGCGCGCCGTGGAAATTGTCCTGGTGCGACTGGGCTTCGAACGCGCGGCTTGTCTGCACGCTTTACGGCGTCGCCGACCCCGGCGGCGGTTATCCGGTGCCGTTCACGCGGCTGGTCGCGGTTGGCACCGACGGCAGCAACATCAAGCAGCTGGGCCAGAACAGCCTGCGCGGCGCCTATGGCCTGCATCAGTTCGACGGCCGGGTGATTGCCTGGCCCGAGGCCGACAACGGCCAGGTCGTCATGACCCGTGAATATCGGCAGCAGGAACAGACGAACACCCGGCTTTCCAATGTCGAGGAGGGGCTGGGCGTCGACCTGATCGACACCGCCAGCCTGCGCGTCCGGCGCATCGAAGCGCCGCGCATCGACGCCTCTTACTATCTGGCCGACGAGACGGGCGCGGTTCGCGTCGTGGGGGTGCCCGGCACCGACGGGCAAGGCATGCTGCGCGACCTCATGGTCTACAGCTATCGCAAGCCGGGATCGCGCGACTGGAAGCCGCTGTCGCGCGCGACGAGCGACGGCAAGGCGTTCGTCCCGATGGTGGTCGATGGAAAGCGCAACCTCGCCTTTGGCTTCAGGGACAAGGATGGGCGCAGCGCGGTCTATTCGGTGGCACTCGGCGACAATGCGGTCGAAACATTGTTGTTCGCGCACGACAAGGTCGATGCGGGCAACCTGATCCGCATCGGCCGCACCGGGCGCGTGATCGGCGTCTCCTACACCACCGAAAAGCCCGAATATAAGCTGTTCGATGAGGAATATGCGACGCTGGCCGCCCGGTTGCAAAAGGCGCTGCCGGGGCTGCCGATCGTCAATTATGTCGGCGCCAGCCGCGACGAGAGCCGGTTGCTGCTGTTCGCGGGCAGTGACGCCGATCCGGGCCGCTATTATGTATATGACAAGGCGACGCGGAAACTGAACGAGGTCGCGCTGGCGCGGCCCGAGCTGGAAAGCCGGCCGCAGGCGACGGTGAAGCCGATAAGCTATACCGCCGCCGACGGCACCATGATCCCCGGCTATCTGACGCTGCCCCCGGGCCACGCCGGCGGCAAGCTGCCCGCTATCGTCATGCCGCACGGCGGTCCGTCGTCACGCGACGAATGGGGTTTCGACTGGCTGGCGCAATATTATGCGGCGCAGGGCTATGCGGTGATCCAGCCCAATTTCCGCGGCTCGGCGGGTTATGGCGACGACTGGTATGTCGAAAACGGCTTCAAATCCTGGAAAGTCGCGGTCGGCGACGTCAACGATGCGGGCCGCTGGCTGGTCAGCGAAGGCATCGCCGACCCTTCGAAGCTGGCGATCGTCGGCTGGTCCTATGGCGGTTATGCCGCGCTCCAGGCCGGGGTGCTCGATCCCGACCTGTTCAAGGCAACCGTGGCGATCGCGCCGGTGACCGATCTCAAGGGGCTGGTCGGCAAGGCGCAGAATTTCACCAACGCGCGGCTGGTCGGCGATTTCATCGGCACCGGTCCGCATCTGGTCGAAGGATCGCCGGCGCTTCAGGCGGCGAAGCTGAAGGCGCCGGTGCTGATGTTCAGCGGCGACCAGGACCTCAATGTCGACATCTCGCAGTCACGCGCGATGGAGGCGGCGCTGAAGGCGGCGGGCAAGCCGGTTGAGCTCGTCACCTACGCGGGGCTGGACCATCAGATCTATGATTCGGTTGCGCGCGCCGACATGCTGCGGCGGTCGGACGCGTTTCTGAAGAAGGTGCTAAAGATTCCCTGAGATCGCGAATGGCGGCTTCGGGGTGGAAAGCTGCCGTTTAGCCCTCTCCCCTTGAGGGGAGAGGATAGCGCAGCTTGCTCCGTCAGGAGCTAGCGAAGCTTGGAGAGGGGTGCTTGGACGCCTCTGGCGGTCGGAAACCCCTCTCAACTCCGGCTAGGCAGCAGGCTGCCAAGCCTGCGTATCTCTCCCCTCAAGGGGAGAGAGCATAACCCTGCGAACGTCTCCTAACGCCCGAAACCCGTCACCTCCCCGAAAACCGAAAGGGGCGGCCCGTTGCCGGACCGCCCCCTTGATCTCGCGATCGAAACCCGATCAGCGCGAATAGAATTCGACGACCAGATTCGGTTCCATCTTCACCGGGTAAGGCACTTCGTCGAGCGTGGGCACGCGGACATAGGTCGCCTTGGTGCCATCGACCGCCAGATATTCGGGCAGGTCGCGCTCGGGCAGGCTCTGCGCTTCGGCGACCAGCGCCATTTCCTGCGCCTTCTTGCCGAGGGTGATTTCGTCGCCCGGCTTCACGAGGCGGCTCGCGATGTTGCACTTCACGCCGTTCACATAGACGTGGCCGTGGCTGACGAGCTGGCGCGCCGAGAAGATCGTCGGGGTGAACTTCGAGCGATAGACGACGGCGTCGAGGCGGCGCTCGAGCAGGCCGATCAGGTTCTGGCCGGTGTCGCCCTTCATGCGGCTGGCTTCGAAATAATTCTTCTTGAACTGCTTCTCGGTGATGTCGCCGTAATAGCCCTTCAGCTTCTGCTTCGCGCGCAGCTGGATGCCGAAGTCCGACACCTTGCCCTTGCGGCGCTGGCCGTGCTGGCCGGGGCCATATTCGCGGCGATTGACCGGGCTCTTCGGGCGACCCCAGATGTTCTCGCCCATGCGGCGGTCGAGTTTATACTTGGCGCTCTGGCGCTTCGACATTGTCGTCTCCAATATGCTGTGTGCCGAAGGATTTCGGCGGTTTCCCGGGTCGCACCATAGGAGCATTGTCCTATGCGACCGCCGCTTCACCGGGGTGCGGGGTCCATTGCGAAGGCGCGCGGTTAGACGGGGAGGGCAGCAAAGTCAAGCATTGCCGCGCCCATCCGACAGCCCGGCTCGACAGCGGGAAAAAAGCCGCTAAAGCCGCGCGCATGACCGCTGCCAAATCGCCCGATGCCTGCGAAACGATGCTCGACGTCCGTGCCGGCGTCGACGAAGTCGATCGCGAACTCGTCGCGCTGCTCGTGCGCCGCTTCGGCTATATGGACGCCGCCGCGCGTATCAAGACCGACCGGAGCGCCGTGCGCGACGAGGTCCGCAAGGCACAGGTGCTCGACAATGTCGCGCGCGAAGGTGCGGCCGCGGGGCTCGATCCCGACCGGCTGCGCGCGATCTGGAACGAACTGGTCGAACAGTCGATCGCTTATGAAGATGTCCGATGGGGGCGGCTGCGCGCCGACGGCTGAACGGGCCGATTATCGCGGTCTGGCCTTCCGGCCGAGCGCCGTAATGATGCCGCGCATCATCCTGATATCATTATACGACCAGCCCGTCTTGGTGAGCGCGGTGCGCAATGTGCGCAGCGTCATCGTCCGGCGGTCGGGCGGGAAGAAATAGCCCGCCGCATCGAGATCGCGGACCAGATGGTCGATCAGCCCTTCGAGCTCGCCATGCTCGGCGGGTGGATCGAGCGGGACCTCGGGCGGGGTCGCCAGCGCCTTCCCCTTCGACCATTCATAGGCAAGCAGGATCACCGCCTGCGCCAGGTTCAGCGACCCGAACTCGGGGTTGATCGGCACGGTGACGATGCTGTGCGCCAGCGCGACGTCGTCGGTTTCCAGCCCTGACCGCTCGGGGCCGAAGACATAGGCCGAGCGGCCCGCGGTGGCGTGCACCGCCGTGGCCGCGGCTTCGGGGGTCAGCACCGGCTTGGTTACCCCGCGCTTGCGCACGGTGGTGGCATAGATGTGCGTGCAGTCGGCGGTCGCTTCGGCGAGCGTGTCGAACACCTGGGCTCCGGCGAGGACGATATCGGCGCCCGACGCCGCGGGGCCGGCATCGGGATTGGGCCAGCCGTCGCGCGGGCTCACGAGGCGCAGCTCGGTCAGCCCGAAATTGAGCATCGCGCGCGCCGCCTTGCCGATATTCTCGCCGAGCTGAGGGCGGACGAGGACGACGACGGGGGGCGGGGCAGCAGAGGCGTCGATCTCGCTCACCCCTTGTGCGCCGCCTCGTTGATCGTCGAGGCGAATTCCTCGAAATCCTTGGCCTCGGTGAATTCGCGATAGACGCTGGCGAAGCGGATATAGGCGACGCTGTCGAAGCCTTTGAGCGCTTCCATCACCATTGCGCCGATCTGCGCCGCCCGCACCTCATTCTCGCCCGAGGTTTCGAGCTGGCGCTGGATGCCCGACACCAGACGCTCGATGCGCGCGCCGTCGATCGGGCGCTTGCGACACGCGATCTGGACGCTGCGCATCAATTTCTCGCGGTCGAAGGGCTCGCGCCCGCCGTCGGCCTTGAGCACCGCGACCTCGCGCAGCTGGATCCGCTCGAAGGTCGTGAAGCGCGCGCCGCAATCCTCGCATTGCCGCCGCCGCCGGATCGCCGCGCCGTCCTCGGTCGGACGGCTGTCCTTCACCTGGCTGTCTTCATGGCCGCAATAGGGACAACGCATCGGTCAGCGACGCACCCGGCTGATGAGCGCGATCGCGGCGCCAGCGAACAGGCCGACGGGCCAGCTGACGACGGGCAGCACGATGCCCGCGACCGCGCCGATCGCGCCGCCCGTCAGCACCGGCCGCGTCGAGGGGTGGGCCATGCCCTGCTTGCCCATCGCCTTGACCTCTTCGATCGTCAGTTCGACCAGCGTCGGCTCCTCGGGGTGCTGCCGCGCCATGATCAGCCGCCGTAGATCGGGAAGCGTTCGCAGAGCGCGCGCACGCGCTTGCGGACATCGGCCTCGACATCGGCGTCGCCATGCTCGCCCTTGTCGCGCAGCGCCTCGAGCACGTCGGCGACCATGTCGCCGATGTCCTCGAATTCGGCGATGCCGAAGCCGCGCGTCGTGCCCGCCGGCGAGCCGACGCGGATGCCGCTGGTCTTGACCGGCGGCAGCGGGTCGAAGGGCACGCCATTCTTGTTGCAGGTGATCGCCGAGCGTTCGAGCGCCTCGTCGGCGTCGCGGCCGGTGATGCCGAGCGGGCGGAGGTCGATCAGCGCGAGATGCGTGTCGGTGCCGCCCGCGACGACATCGGCGCCGCGCGCCTTGAGCCGGCCGGCGAGCGCCTGTGCGTTGGCGATGGTCGCCTTGGCATAGTCCTTGAACTCGGGGCGCAGCGCTTCGCCGAAGGCCACCGCCTTCGCCGCGATCACGTGCATCAGCGGGCCGCCCTGCAGCCCCGGGAATACCGCCGAATTGATGCGCTTTGCGATCGCTTCGTCGTTGGTCAGGATCATGCCGCCGCGCGGACCGCGCAGCGTCTTGTGCGTCGTCGTCGTCACGACATGCGCATGCTCCATCGGCGACGGATGCGCGCCGCCGGCGACGAGGCCCGCGAAATGCGCCATGTCGACCATCAGCAGCGCGCCGACGTCGTCGGCGATGGCGCGGAAGCGCGCAAAGTCGAGCGTGCGCGGATAGGCCGAGCCGCCCGCAATGATCAGGGCAGGGCGATGTTCCCTGGCCAGCGCCTCGACCTGGTCGAAATCGACGAGATGATCGTCGGGGCGCACGCCGTACTGCACGGCGTTGAACCATTTGCCCGACATCGCGGGCGGCGCGCCATGGGTTAGGTGACCGCCGGCATCGAGGCTCATGCCCAGGATCGTCGCGCCGGGCTTGGTGAGCGCGAGCATCACAGCGCCGTTTGCCTGGGCGCCCGAGTGCGGCTGGACGTTGGCGAAATTGCAGTCGAACAGCTTTTTCGCGCGATCGATCGCCAGCGTCTCGACCTCGTCAGACGGCGCGCAGCCCTGATAGTAACGGCGGCCCGGATAGCCCTCGGCATATTTGTTGGTGAAGACCGAGCCCTGCGCTTCGAGCACCGCCTTCGAGACGATGTTTTCCGACGCGATCAGCTCGATCTGATAGCGTTCGCGCTCCATCTCATGCTTCATCGCCGCCGCGACCGCGGGGTCGGTGGTGGCGACCCCGTCGGTGAAATAGCCGGCCGATTTGATGGGCTTGTCGAGCGTTTCTGTGGTCATCGGCTGGTCTCCAATTGGGGAGGATGGGAAAGCTTGTCGACGCGGCGCGCATGGCGGTCGCCGGCGAAATCGGTGGTCAGGAAGGCGGTTAGGCACGCCTTGGCCATGTCGATGCCGGTCAGGCGCGCGCCCATCGCGATGACGTTTGCGTCATTATGCTGGCGCGACAGGCTCGCCGATAGCGGTTCGCTGACGAGCGCGCAGCGGCAGCCGGGGTTGCGATTGACCGAGATCGAGATGCCGATCCCCGATCCGCACAGCGCGACGCCCTTTTCGGCGCGCCCGCTCGCGACGGCGTCGGCGAGGCGGTAGCCGTAATCGGGGTAATCGACGCTGTCGGGACCGTCGGTGCCGAGATCCTCGACATCATGCCCCTGCTCGTGCAGCCAGCCCGCAAGCTGGGCTTTCAGCTCGTAAGCGGCATGATCGGCGGCGATGGCGATGCGCATGATGCGGCTCCCGCAGGGCTGGAGGGAATCGATGAGCGGCCTTTAGGCGAAGGCGCGCGGATTGGCCATAAGCGAGGTGGCAAATTTGTGACGCCGCCGATAAAGCAGCCCTATGTCCGACACGATCATGTCCATCCTCATGCTGACCGGCGTCGTCCTGACCGGGGGCGCCATTTATGTGTTCCGCATGGGCGACAGGCGCCGCGCGCTGCTGATGCTCGTCGCGGCGCTGGTGATGTTCGCCAATGTCGCGATTTGGCTGATCCCGGTAAAGGAAGCCCCCGCGAGCACCGCCGCCCGATGAGCGGCGATTGCGTCCACCGTCAGGTCGGGCGCTATTGCCCCGATTGCGGCAAGGATTTGTCGCCCGAGCCCTTCGACCGCCGCACCGTCGTCGACGAGCTGGTCGGCAACTGGTGGGAAAAGGGCGTGTTGCAGACGCTCGGCGGCCTCTTCCTGCGGCCCGGCGTGCTGATCCGCCGCTATATCGAAAGCGACCGCGACATCCTCGTCAAGGCGGTGCCCTATATCGCGGTGGCGCTGGCGCTGAACTATGCGCTGCGCGCGCGCTTCCTGCCCGGAAGCACCACGACCGACCTTTCGGTGATCGAGATGCTGCAGAACGAGCCGCTGGTCATCCCGCTGCTGTCGGCGGCGATCTCGGCGCTGGTGCTGCACTTCATCTTCTACCGCAGCGGAACGGCGGGCCTGTTCGGCACGATCGTGATGCGCCTCTATGTGCTCGCGCAGGCGACGTTGCTGGTCGTGTTCGCAGACCTCTTGATGGAGTTGTTCCTCGCCAACCGAAGCATCGGGCGCAACCTCGCGCGCCTGACGGTCGGGATCGGCTATACCATCTTCGCCGTGCGGGAGTTCTACGCGGGCGAAGGTCGTGGGGGTTGGATCCGCGCGATCGCCGCCGTCCTAAGCGGCGAACTCGCGCTGATCCTGTTCATCTTCACCCCCGCCGCGATGATCGAGGGCGCGGGCCTGCTCGATTAGCGGATCGGCGAATCGGGGGCGAGCCGCATATCTAGATAGTTATCGAGCGACTTCATCAACTGGTCGAGTTCATGCTCGAAGAAGTGATTCGCGCGCGGAATCTCGTCGTGATGGATGGTGATGCCCTTTTGCGTGCGCAGCTTGTCGACCAGCTTCTGCACGGCCGAGGGCGGCACGATCTCGTCCTGCCCGCCCGCGACGATGATGCCCGAAGAGGGGCAGGGGGCGAGGAAGCTGAAGTCGTACATGTTCGCCGGCGGCGCGACCGACAGGAAGCCGCGGATCTCGGGGCGGCGCATCAGAAGCTGCATGCCGATCCACGCGCCGAAGCTGAAGCCGGCGATCCACGTCGTCTGCGCCTCGGGATGGATCGACTGGACCCAGTCGAGCGCGGAGGCGGCATCGCTCAGCTCGCCGATGCCATTGTCGAACGTGCCCTGGCTGCGGCCGACGCCGCGGAAGTTGAAGCGCAGCACCGCAAAACCGCGCGCGACGAAGCTCTTGTACATCGCCTGGGTGATGCGGTCGTTCATCGTGCCGCCGCCCTGCGGATGCGGGTGCAGGATCAGCGCGACCGGCGCGCGCGGGCGCGGCGGCGGCGAGAAACGGCCTTCGATACGGCCCTCGGGGCCGGGGAAAATCACGTCGGGCATGGGCGCACCTTTATGTTCTGGGGCTTGCCACCGATTCGCCGGACGGCGGGGTGGCGGAGCGAAGACACGCGCCTATATAGAAAATAGGTCTCAACATGCAACTTTTGCGAATCGTTCGCAAAAAGGGTGTAAAATCCCGGCTTACCCTTCTCCGTTCGTGTCGAGCGAAGTCGAGACACGCGAAGGCACGCGCTCCCCATATGTGTCTCGACTACGCTCGACACGAACGGGTTTAGGGGGCACATGCCGCGCATGATCTACCTCGATTATCAGGCCACGACGCCGCTCGCGCCCGAGGCGCGCGAAGCGATGCTGCGCTGGCTGGAGGGGCCGAAAGGCGACGGTTTCGCCAACCCGTCGAGCACCCACAAGGCGGGGCGCGCCGCCGCCGCGGCGGTCGAGGTTGCGCGCGACCAGGTCGCGGCGCTGCTACCCAAGGGCGGGCGGCTCTTCTTCACCTCGGGCGCGACCGAGGCGCTCAACTGGGCGCTGCTGCGCGGGGCCGAAGCCATGCCCGGCGGCGTGGCGGGGCTCAGCATCGAGCATGCCGCGTCGTTGCAATGCCTCGAACGGCTCCACGCCGCGATCCTGCCCGTCGATGGCGAGGGGCTCGCGCTGCCGCCCGACGCCGACCTGATCCCGGAAGGTGGTATCGTCGCCGCGATGCTGGTGAACAACGAGGTCGGCACGATCCAGCCGGTCGCCGACTTTGCCGCCGCCGCGCACAAGAAAAACAGCCTGCTGCTCTGCGACGCGGTGCAGGGTTGTGGCCGCGTCGCGATCCCCGACGGCCCCGATTTGATCGCGATCTCTGCGCACAAGATTCACGGACCCAAGGGTATCGGCGCCCTGTGGGTCAGGGACGGCGTCGACCTGCCGCCCTTGATGTTCGGCGGCGCGCAGGAACAGGGGATGCGCTCGGGCACCGTCTCCCCCGCGCTATGTGCCGGTTTCGGCGCCGCGGCGGCGCTCGCGGCCGAGCGTTTCGACGAGGATGCGGCGCACGCCGAACGGCTGTGGTCGCTCGCGCTCGAGATGCTCCCAGAATGGACGATCAACGGTTCTTCGGAGCGCCGCTACCACGGCAATCTCAACATCCGCCGCGAGGGCGTGAACGGCCTCCGCCTGATGTCCGACGCGCGCAATATCGCTTTCTCGCTCGGCAGCGCCTGCGGCAGCGGGTCGGGCAAGGTCAGCCATGTGCTGCGCGCGATGGGGGTGAGCGAAGCCGACGCGCGCGCCTCGATCCGCCTCGGCTGGGGCCGCTACACGAGCGAGGCCGCGTTGCGCGAAGGGCTGCAAACGATCAAGGATGCCGCGCGGCTCCAGGGGGTTAACTGATGCGCGTCACCTTCATCCACGCCGACGGCAAGGGACGCACGGAGGCCGAGGCCGAGCCCGGCAGCATCCTGCTCGATGTCGCCCAGGCGCACCTGATGCCGCTCGAAGGGACGTGCGAGGGGCAGATGGCCTGCTCGACCTGCCACGTCATCGTCGACAAGGCGGATTTCGACCGCCTCCCCGAAGCCAGCGAGATGGAGGAGGACATGCTCGACCTCGCCGCCGGCGCCCGCCGTACCAGCCGCCTGTCGTGCCAGATCCTGCTGACGCCCGACCTCGACGGCCTCACCGTCCACATTCCCGCCGAAAGCCGCAACATGCAGGGGCCGCGCTGATGAAGAAATTGCTCCTTGCCGCGGCCGCGCTGCTGCTCGCCTCCTGCTCGTCGGTTCCGCCCGAACCCGGCGGCGACACCTTCACTTTCAGCGATGGCCTCCGCGATATCGAGGAACGCGCCGGCGGCCGGCTCGGTTTCGCGGTGGTCGACCACAAGGGGCGGCTGATCCTCGGCAGCAACGACAATGATCGTTTCGCGATGTGCTCGACCTTCAAATTGCTGCTCGCGGGTCAGGTGCTACGCGGCGCCACGAGGGGCGGCCCGTCGCTGCGTACGCCGCTGCCTTTCACCAAGGCCGATATCGTCTTCCACTCGCCCTATACCGAGGCCAATCTCGCATCGGGCGAACTCCGTTTGGGCTTCGCGGCCGAGCAGATCGTCAAGGTCAGCGACAATGCCGCCGCGAACCTGATCCTCAAGGCGACGGGCGGCCCCGAAGCCTTCACCCGCCGCATGCGCGAGATGGGCGACGCAGTGACGCGGCTCGACCGTTTCGAGACGATCCTCAACGAAAATGCCCTCGGCGACCCGCGCGACACCACCACTCCGCAGGCGATGGCGAAGAGCGCGGCGAAGATCGTCTATGGCGATTACCTCGATCCCGCGCATCGCAAGTCGCTGCGCCAATGGATGGTCGACAGCCAGACCGGGCTCGGCCGCATCCGCGCCGGCCTCCCCGCGGGCTGGGTTGCGGGCGACAAGACCGGCAGCTGCGGCAACGCTTATAACGACGTCGCCTTCGTCGAGCTGCCCGACGGCGGCAAATATATCGTCGCCGTCTATCTCGACCGGCCGAAGGTCGAGGGCGCCGCCGCCAACGCGATCATCGCCGAGGTGACGCGCGCGATCGCCGAGGATCTGCCCAAGGTCCCGAGCCTCCGCCAATAGCGGCGCTTGATTTTCGCCGCACCCGCCGCCATATGCGCCGCGGGAGTCGGGCGGACGTGGTCTTCGCCAACCCGGTCAGGTCCGGAAGGAAGCAGCCGCAACGAATTCGCCGCGGGTCGTTCCGGCTCCCACCCATTTCCCCCTTCGACAAGCGCGCCGACCGTCCCTAAGACGGATCGCATGAGCGATTCCGCCGACGACGAACCGACAATGCTGTGCATGGATTTGCCGGAGACGCCCGCGCCTTCGGCTTCCTCCGGGCCCTACCGCGTCCTCGCGCGTAAATATCGCCCGCAGACGTTCGCCGAGTTGATCGGGCAGGACGCGATGGTGAAGACGCTGGGCAACGCCATCGCGCGCGACCGGCTCGCGCATGCCTTCCTGATGACCGGGGTGCGCGGGGTCGGCAAGACGTCGACCGCGCGCCTGATCGCCAAGGCGCTCAATTGCATCGGCCCCGACGGGCAGGGCGGGCCGACGATCGATCCGTGCGGTATCTGCGAGCCGTGCCGCGCGATCACCGAAGGGCGCCATATCGACGTGATCGAGATGGACGCCGCGTCGAACACCGGCGTCGACGACGTGCGCGAAATCATCGAGGCGGTGCGCTACGCCGCGGTCTCGGCGCGCTACAAGATCTACATCATCGACGAAGTGCATATGTTGTCGCGCAACGCGTTCAACGCGCTCTTGAAGACGCTCGAAGAGCCGCCGCCGCACGTCAAATTCCTGTTCGCGACCACCGAAGTGAACAAGGTCCCGGTGACGGTGCTGTCGCGCTGCCAGCGCTTCGACCTCCGCCGCATCACGCCCGACATGCTCTTCGCGCATTTCAGCTCGATCCTGCAAAAGGAAGGCGTCGAGGCCGAGGCGCCCGCGATCTGGCTGATCGCCAACGCCGCCGAGGGATCGGTGCGCGACGGCCTGTCGATCCTCGACCAGGCGATCGCGCACGCCGATCTCGACGGCGGCGGCAAGGTGAGCGCCGACCAGGTGCGCGTGATGCTCGGCCTGTCGGACCGCTCGTCGATTGCGAACCTGATGGCGACGATCCTCGAGGGCGACGCTGGCGGCGCGATCGACCTTGCGCGCGGCCAATATGCGCTGGGCATCGAGCCCGTCGCGATGGTGCGCGGGCTGATGGACCTGACGCATGCGATTACCTTGGCAAAGGTGTCGCGTCACGAGGACCCGGCGCTGGCGCAGGTCGACCGCGAACGCATCGTCGATTGGGCGCAGAAGCTCGGCTTCGCGCCGCTCAACCGCCTCTGGCAGCTCTTGCTCAAGGGGCATGACGAGGTGCTGCGCGCGAACAATCCGCTCGAGCATCTCGAAATGCTGCTGCTGCGCGTGATCTATGCCGCGTCGATGCCCGATCCGGGCGAGCTGGCGAAACTGCTCGAAAGCGGCAGCTTCCCGACGGCGCCGCTGCCCGCGCCCGCTGCTCCGGCCCAGGACGCGACGGCGAGCGCGCCCGAACCGGTCGCCGCCGAAGCCGGAGCGCCCGCATCGGGGCTCACCGTCGCGCAGATTCACCAGCTGCTCGAAAGCACCGGAAATCATCGGCTTGCGGTCGATGTTTACGATCATCTGCGAATCATCGCGCTCGAACCGGGCGTCATCGAGTTCGCCGCGGTGCCCGCGCTTGCCGACGGCTTCGCGCGCGAGCTTGGCGAGGCGCTGCTGAACACCACCGGCAGCCGCTGGCAGGTGCGCAGCGGCGCGGGCGAAGGGCGGCCGAGCCTCGGCCAGATCCGGAGCGCCAGCCTGGCCGACAACGACCAGCGCATCCGCGAGCTGCCCGTGGTCAAGGCTGCTTTCGCCGCTTTTCCCGACGCGGCGCTTGAACCCTCCGACGACAATCGCCATAGGTCGAACCCATGAAATCGATGGAAGAAATGCTCAAGGCGGCGCAGCAAGCCGCCGAAACCGTGCAGGCCCAGATGGCGGAGGCGCAGGCGAAGCTCGACAGCGTCGAGGTCGAGGGCGTGTCGGGCGGCGGACTCGTAAAGATTCGCGCCAGCGCCAAGGGCCGCATCAAGGCGATCGCGATCGACGACAGCCTGATGGTGCCTGCCGACAAGCAGATGCTCGAGGATCTCCTCGCCGCCGCGTTCAACGACGCGCGCGAAAAGGCCGATGCCGCGAGCAATGAGGAAATGGGCAGGATGACCAGCGGCCTGCCGCTGCCCCCGGGTTTCAAGCTGCCGTTTTGACGAGATGATCCTCCCTGTGGCGAAGCCATGGCGAGGGGGACCGCCGCCGCAGGCGGTGGTGGAGGGGCATCGACGTCAGCGCTATTGCCCCTCCGTCAGCGCTTCGCGCTGCCACCTCCCCATCGCTGCGCGACAGGGAGGATCGAATGGCCGTTCACCGCAGCGACATTGAATGCGGCGCATGGTACGCCATATTAGCGGTAACACCGCCACAAGAAGGACGGCGCGCCGACTGCGGGCGCCGCTCCAGGAGCCATGATGAGCCAGACTTTTCCCCTGTTGCCGCTGCGCGACATTGTTGTTTTTCCCCATATGATCGTGCCGCTGTTCGTCGGCCGCGATCGCTCGGTCGCCGCGCTCGAAGTCGCGATGGAAGCCGACAAGGAGATTTTCCTCGTCGCCCAGCTCGATCCGGGCGAGGACGATCCACAGCGCGACGACCTCTACGACGTCGGCGTGATCGCCACGGTGCTCCAGCTCCTGAAGCTCCCCGACGGCACCGTCCGCGTGCTCGTCGAGGGTAAGGAGCGCGCCAAGCTGCTCGCGCTCGAGAATGACGACAAGGCGGTATTCGCGCGCGTGACGCCGATCGCCGATGCCGAGGACGACAGCGTCGATACCGCGGCGCTGATGCGCTCGGTCGTCGACCAGTTCGAAAATTACGCCAAGCTCAACAAGAAGATGCCCGCCGAAACCGCGGTCCAGCTGTCGCAGATCGAGGATGCCTCGCGCCTCGCCGATTCGGTTGCGGGCAACCTCAACATCAAGGTGTCGGACAAGCAGGCCCTGCTCGTCGAGGGCCAGCCCGCCAAGCGGCTCGAAATGGTCTTCGCCTTCATGGAGGGCGAACTCGGCGTGCTGCAGGTCGAAAAGAAAATTCGCGGCCGCGTGAAGCGCCAGATGGAAAAGAGCCAGCGGGAATATTATCTCAACGAGCAGCTGAAGGCGATCCAGCGCGAGCTGGGCAACGACAATGGCGAGGGCGGCGACGACCTCGCCGAACTCGCGGCCAAGATCGAGGGCATGAAAATGTCCAAGGAAGCCAAGGCCAAGGCGACCGCCGAGCTCAAGAAGCTGCGGGCGATGGCGCCGATGTCGGCCGAGGCCACGGTCGTGCGCAACTATCTCGACACGCTGATCGGCCTGCCGTGGGGCAAGAAGTCGAAGCTGAAGAAGGACATCGCCAAGGCGCAGTCGGTCCTCGACGACGACCATTATGCGCTCGAAAAGGTAAAGGACCGCATCGTTGAATATCTGGCGGTGCAGGCGCGCACCAACAAGCTGAAGGGCCCGATCCTGTGCCTCGTCGGCCCTCCGGGCGTCGGCAAGACCTCGCTCGGCCGCAGCATCGCGAAAGCCACCGGCCGCGAGTTCGTGCGCCAGTCGCTTGGCGGCGTGCGCGACGAGGCCGAGATCCGCGGCCACCGCCGCACTTATATCGGCTCGCTTCCGGGCAAGATCGTGACCAACCTCAAAAAGGCCGGCACGATGAATCCGCTGTTCCTGCTCGACGAGATCGACAAGCTCGGCCAGGATTTCCGCGGCGATCCGGCTTCGGCCTTGCTCGAAGTGCTCGACCCCGAACAGAATGCGAAGTTCCAGGACCATTATCTGGAGATCGACGTCGATCTTTCGGACATCATGTTCGTGACGACGGCGAACTCATTGAACCTGCCGCAGCCGTTGCTCGACCGCATGGAGATCATCCGGCTCGAAGGTTATACCGAGGACGAGAAGGTCGAGATCGCCAAGCGCCACCTCGTCGCCAAGCAGGTCGAGGCGCATGGGCTGAAGGCCGGCGAGTTCGAGCTGACCGAAGAGGGGCTCCGCGACCTCATCCGTTACTACACCCGCGAGGCGGGCGTGCGCACGCTCGAGCGCGAGATCGCCAAGCTCGCGCGCAAGGCACTGCGCCGCATCCTCGAAGGCAAGACCGAGAGCGTGACGATCACGCCCGAAAACCTCGCCGACTTCTCGGGCGTGCGGAAATTCAAGCACGGCATGGGCGACCTCGAGGACCAGATCGGCGCGGTCACCGGCCTCGCCTGGACCGAGGTCGGCGGCGAGCTGCTGACGATCGAGGCGGTCACCGCCTCGGGCAAGGGCCAGGTGCGCACGACCGGCAAGCTCGGCGAAGTGATGACCGAGTCGGTGCAGGCCGCGCTGTCGTTCGTGAAGGCGCGCGCGCCCAGCTATGGCATCAAGCCCAGCCTGTTCGCGCGCAAGGACATCCACATCCATCTGCCCGAGGGCGCGGTGCCCAAGGACGGCCCGTCGGCGGGCATCGGCATGGTCACCGCAATGATCTCGACCCTCACCGGCATCGCGGTGCGCAAGGATGTCGCGATGACCGGCGAGGTGACGCTGCGCGGCCGCGTCCTCCCAATCGGCGGGCTGAAGGAAAAACTGCTCGCGGCGCTCCGCGGCGGGATCAAGACCGTGCTGATTCCCGAGGAAAATGAGAAGGACCTGGTCGAGATTCCGAAGAATATCACCGAGGGTTTGCGCATCATCCCGGTCAGCCATGTCGACCAGGTGCTCGCCGAAGCGCTCGTCGCGCCGGTCGAACCGATCGAGTGGACCGAGGCCGACGATCTGGCGGCATCGCCGCCGATCGCGACCGCGACCGACCCCGAAAGTGCGATTCGACATTAACCTCGGTTCAGCCAAGCTGTTTTTCGTCGCAAAAACGTCATTTTCACCGGTTTTTGCCCCTTTTTTGCTTTGACAAGCGGGGGACAAAGGTCGTTAGTGGCGCGCCATGGCAACGGCCATGAATCATTCATTCAACAAAAAGCAGGGGTTCCTTAGGCATGAACAAACAAGACCTGATCGCCGCAGTTGCTGACTCGAGCGGCCTGACCAAGGGCGACGCGAGCAAGGCAGTGGAAGCTGTTTTCGACGCGATCACGGGTTCGCTCAAGAAGGGCGGCGAAGTCCGTCTCGTCGGCTTCGGCACCTTCGCCGTCAGCAAGCGCAAGGCCTCGACCGGCCGCAACCCGCGCACCGGCGAAACGATGACCATCGCGGCGTCGAACCAGCCGAAGTTCAAAGCCGGCAAGGCCCTCAAGGACGCCGTCAACTAAGTTGGCCGGCACCTTTTGGTGAAAAACATTCGGGTCGTGGCGTGAGCTGCGGCCCGATTTGTTTGTGGGCGTGCTATCGGCAAAATCGCCGTTGCAATCGCCGCCGCAGCGGCTATGGACGTCCGGCTTTCGGACGCGGCGCCCGCCGCTCCAGTCCGGGACGGGCGCGTAGCTCAGCGGTAGAGCACACCCTTCACACGGGTGGGGTCACAGGTTCAATCCCTGTCGCGCCCACCATGGTTGGCCGGCCTAACCATGGATGACCGGACCATTCATCGCCTATTCAATGCGTTCGCATTAGGAATCCGGCCATGTTCCGCACTCTCTCTCTTTCGCTGGCCTCGGCCCTGCTGATCGCCGCCGGCGTGCCCGCCGAGGCGCGCGGCGACCGCGACCAGGATCATCTCCGCGACGCCGCGGCGCAGGGCAAGGTCGTCCCGCTCGGCAAGCTGATCGCCGACGTGAAATCGCGGCCGCCCTACAGCGACATGACCTTCCTCGGCGGCGCGCAGTTCGACCCGCAGCGCATGATCTATACGCTGAAGTTCATGGACGGCAGCCAGGTCGTCGTCGTCTATGTCGACGCGCGCTCGGGCCGCATCGTCGGGCGCAAGCCCTGACATCGACGCGCAACACATTTGCGATGACCGCCCCGAGTGGTACAGATGAACAAAGCGACCGGGCCGACCCGGCTCGCGCTAGGAAAGGCGCCTGAATGCGAATCTTGATTGTCGAAGACGAGCCCACGCTGGGACCGCAGCTCAAGGCGACGCTGGAGGGCGCGGGTTATGCCGTCGACCTCGCGACCGACGGTGAGGACGGGCATTTCCTCGGCTCGACCGAAAATTACGACGCCGCGATCCTCGACCTCGGCCTGCCCGAGATCGACGGGCTGACCGTGCTCGACCGCTGGCGCCGCGAAAAGCGCAATTTCCCGGTGCTGGTGCTGACCGCGCGCGACAGCTGGTCCGACAAGGTGGCGGGGCTCGATGCCGGCGCCGACGATTATCTCGCCAAGCCCTTCCAGACCGAGGAACTGATCGCGCGCCTGCGCGCGCTGATCCGCCGCGCCGCGGGCAACGCGTCGAGCGAGCTGATCGCGGGCAAGGTGCGCCTCGACACGCGCTCGGGCCGCGTCACGCTCGACGGCGAGCCGGTCAAGCTGACCGCGCAGGAGTATAAATTGCTGTCCTACCTGCTCCACCACAAGGGCAAGGTCGTGTCGCGCACCGAGCTGATCGAGCATATCTACGACCAGGATTTCGACCGCGATTCGAACACGATCGAGGTCTTCGTGACGCGCATCCGCAAGAAGCTCGGCGCCGACATCATCACCACCATCCGCGGTCTCGGCTACCAGCTCGACGACCCGCAGGGCTAAGCCATGGCGGAGGCCGACGCCCCGGCCGGAACGGTGGACACCGAAGCCGCCAAGCCCGCCGCGCTGACGAGCCGGATCACCGGCTCGCTCGCGCGGCGCATGATCGCGATCGCGACGATCTGGATCTCGGTGCTGCTGCTCGGCGGGGGCTTCGCGCTCGACCGCGTGCTCACCGGCGCGATCACTCGCAACTTCGACTCCAGCCTCGAATATGTGCTGATCGCGATGATCCGTTCGTCCGAAATCGGCCCCGACGGCGAGGTGCGGCTGATCGACCCGCTAGGCGATCAGCGTTTCCTCGAACCTTACAGCGGCCTCTATTGGCAGATCAGCGGCGGCAGCCAGGAGCCCTATCGCTCGCGCTCCTTGTGGGAGCGCACGCTCAAGGCGCCGACCCCGCACGTCGACAACGCGCTCCACATCTACGACAGCGCGCAATTCCCCGAAGAGCAATTGCGCGTGCTCGAACGCAACGTCATCCTGCCGGGCAGCAAGATCAACTGGCGCTTCCAGATCGCCCAGTCGCGCGAGGCGCTCGACCTCCAGATCCGCGCGGTGCGCGCAACCTTGATCCCCAGCCTGGCGCTGCTCGGGCTCGGGCTGATCGTGCTCGCGGCGCTCCAGACCTTCTACGGCCTGTGGCCGCTCCGCCACATCCGCCGTGCGATCGCCGCGATGCGCGGCGGCCAGCACCGCCGCGTCGTCGCGCCGCTGCCGCTCGAGGTGCAGCCGATGGTCGACGAGCTCAACGCATTGCTCGCGCACAACGAAAAGCAGGCCGAGGAAGCGCGGCTCCACGCCGGCAATCTCGCGCACGCGCTCAAGACCCCGCTCACCGTGCTCGTCAACAGCGCGACGAGCGAAAAGTCGGAACTTGCCGAAACCGTGCGGCGCGAGGCGGCGACGATGCAGCGCCAGGTCGACCACCACCTCGCGCGCGCGCGCGCCGTCGGCCGCCGCGGCGCGGCGCAGGCCAGAGCTAACGTCCGCGACAGCGTCGACAGCGTGTCGCGCGCGGTGGCGCTGCTACACCCCGACGCCCGCCTTGACGCCTCGGGCGACAAGACGCTGGTCGCGCGCGTCGAGCGCCAGGATCTCGACGAACTGATCGGCAACCTGCTGGAGAATGCCGCCAAATATGGTGGCGGCAGCGTCTTTGTCACCGTGCAGCGCGACGGCGGCATGGCCGAAATCCTCGTCGAGGACGACGGCCCCGGCATCTCGCCGGTCGATCGCGTGCGCATCTTCGACCGCGGCGTTCGGCTCGACAGCGGCAAGCCGGGCACCGGGCTTGGGCTGGCGATCGTGCGTGACGTCGCCGAAATCTACGGCGGCAGCATCGCGCTCGAAGAGAGCGAGGATCTGGGCGGACTGTTGGTGCGGCTGCGGTTGCCGGCGGGGTAGGGGGCAGCGGCGGCTTCGGGGTGGGGAGCGGACGTTCCTAATCCTCCCTGCGGCGAAGCCGTGGGGAGGGGGACCGCCGAAGGCGGTGGAGGGGTCGATGCCCGAAAAGTTGGTCTAAGGCCGCTACCCCTCCACCATGCTTCGCATGGTCCCCCTCCCCATCGCTTCGCGACAGGGAGGATTACTACGTCCGCCACCGCCCGTTTCCGCCCCCGACGAAATAGGATCGCCAGCCGAAAATCACCGCTTTCCTAAACTATTTCGCTGTGTCAGCCTTCGACCGGCTCTTTGATTCGTCGATCACCGCCGCCGCTTCGCGACCGCTCCGAAACCCAGGCCTTAAGGGCACAAAGGTCACAATTCCGACCCGACGACCGGGGGCCTTTGTGACCTTAAGCCGCCGTCACCACCAGCCCGCGCTGCACCGCCGGCCGCGCGAGCCCGGCGTCGAGCCAGCGCTGGACATGGCCGAATCGCTCGAACCCGACGATCTCGGCGGCATCGTAGAAGCCGATCAAATTACGCACCCAGCCGAGCAGCGAAATGTCGGCGATGCTGTATCCTTCGTCGATGATCCATTCGCGCTCCGCCAGCCGGTCGTTGAGCACCCCGAGCAGCCGCGCCGATTCCGCCGCGTAGCGGTCGCGCGGACGCTTGTCCTCATAGTCCTTGCCGGCGAATTTGTGGAAGAAGCCGAGCTGGCCGAACATCGGCCCCGCGCCGCCCATCTGCCACATCAGCCACTGGATCGTCTCGTAGCGCGTCGCGGGATCGGCCGACAGAAACTGGCCGCTCTTGTCCGCCAGATAGATCAGGATCGCGCCCGATTCGAACAAAGCCAGCGGCTTGCCGCCCGGCCCGTTCGGGTCGAGGATCGCGGGAATCTTGCCATTGGGATTGAGCGCGAGGAACGCCGGATCGTGGCTCTCGTTCGCCATGATATCGATCCGGTGCGGCTCATAGGGCAGGCCGCTTTCCTCGAGCATGATCCCGACCTTCACCCCATTGGGCGTCGGCGCCGAGAAGAGCTGGAGCCAGTCGGGATGCTGCGCCGGCCATTTGGCGAAGATCGGGTGCGTCATGCGTCCTGCTCCCGCTTCGCCTTCTGGTGGTGGCGGATCACTTCCTCGATGATGAAGCGCAGGAATTTCTCGGTGAAATCGGGGTCGAGGTCGGCGTCGCGCGCCAGTTCGCGCAGGCGACCGATCTGGCGCTCCTCGCGGCCCGGATCGGCGGGGGGCAGGCCTTCGCGCGCCTTTAGTTCGCCGACCGCCTTGGTCACCTTGAACCGTTCGGCGAGCATATAGACGAGCGCCGCGTCGATATTGTCGATGCTCTGGCGGTAACGGCTCAGCTGGTCGTCCATGGTCGGCTCCTCTTATGCCCGGCACGCTTGGCACCGCGGGGGCGTCCAAAGCAAGCCGAAAGTCGTTGCAAAATGATGGCCCTCCGGCCAATGCGGCACCTGTCATGAGTGCCGAAATCTACCGCCTCCACGGCGACAAGCCGCCTTCGCTCGACCCGATGATGGCGCTCGTCGCCGCCGACATGAACGAGGTCAATGCGGTCATCCTCGACCGCATGCAGTCCGAAGTGCCGCTGATCCCCGAACTCGCCGGTCACCTGATCGCGGGCGGCGGCAAGCGCATGCGGCCGATGCTGACACTCGCCTGCGGCAAGCTGCTCGACTATCCGGGCCGCCGTCACTGCAAGCTCGCCGCCGCGGTCGAATTCATCCACACCGCGACGCTGCTCCACGACGACGTCGTCGACGGCTCCGACCTCCGCCGCGGCCGCAAGACCGCGAACATCATCTGGGGCAATAGTGCTTCCGTCTTGGTCGGCGACTTCCTGTTCAGCCGCGCCTTCGAGGTGATGGTCGAGGACGGTTCGCTCAAGGTGCTCAAGATTTTGAGCCGCGCGTCGGCGGTGATCGCTGAGGGCGAGGTCAACCAGCTCTCGGCACAGCGCCGGATCGAGACGAGCGAGGACCAGTATCTCGCGATCATCAACGCCAAGACCGCCGAGCTCTTCGCCGCCGCGTGCAAGATCGCTGCGGTCGTCGCCGAACGCGACGACGCGACCGAGGCCGCGCTCGACAGCTATGGCCGCAACCTTGGCGTCGCTTTCCAGCTGGTCGACGATGCGATCGACTATGTCTCGGACGCCGAGACGATGGGCAAAGGCGTCGGCGACGACTTCCGCGACGGCAAGGTCACGCTGCCGGTGATCCTCGCCTATGCGCGCGGCAATGCCGAGGAGCGCGAATTCTGGAAACAGGCGATCGTCGGCCACCGCAGCTCGGACGAGGACCTCGCTTATGCCACCTCGCTGCTCCACAAGCATGACACGATCGCCGACACGCTGGCGCGCGCGCGCCATTATGGCCAGCGCGCGGTCGATGCGATCGGCGGCTTCCGCGCCAGCCAGGCCAAGGCGGCGCTGACCGAGGCCGTCGCTTTCGCGGTCGCCCGCGCCTACTGAATATTCAGAATTTCCCGCGACAGCGGGATTCCATTTTTCTTCTTCGCGCCTTTGCGCCTTTGCGTGAAACCAGAAAAATCTCACGCAAAGGCGCAAAGGCGCGAAGAAGGATATAGGGGAGCTGGCGGAATGGCGATGATGGGTCCTGCGGCGGAAAGCCCTGACGCTTACATCGCTGCGCTTTCGCGATGGCAGCGCGAGCTCTGCGAGATGTTGCGCGCCGCCGTGCTACGCGCCGCCGCCTTCGACGAGACGATCAAATGGACCAACCTCGTCTTCCTGGCCAACGGGCCGTGCATCCTGATCCGCGCCGAGGAGCATCGTGTGCTGCTCGGTTTCTGGCGCGGCAAAAGGCTGCGCGAGATCGAGCCGCGGATCAAGGCGAGCGGCAAATATGAGCTCGGCAATCTTGTGATGACCGCGGAGACGGTGGTCGATCCCGCGATGGTCGAGCGGCTCGCCGCCGAGGCCTACCGGCTTAATTTCGAACTCGGCAATCCGTCGACAAGAACATGAGCCTCACGCTTCCGATCGACGCGGTGCTGCCCGATATCATGGCGGCGCTGACGCTGAAGCCCAATGTCGTCGTCGTCGCGCCGCCCGGCGCCGGCAAGACGACGCGCGTCGCGCCCGAAATATTGAAGCAGCCGTGGTGCAAGGGCGCGGTGTGGCTGCTCTCGCCCCGCCGCCTCGCCGCACGCGCCGCCGCCGAACGCATCGCCGAGGAGACGGGGACGAAGGTCGGCGAGCTCGTCGGCTACGCCACCCGCCTCGACAGCAAACAGTCGAAGGACACACGCCTGCTGGTGATGACGCCCGGGCTGTTCCGCAACCGCATCCTCGACGATCCCGAACTGGGCGGCGTCACCGCGGTGCTGTTCGACGAAGTGCACGAGCGCAGCCTCGACGGCGATTTCGCACTCGCGTTGGCGATCGACGCGCAGCAGGGTCTGCGCGACGACCTCCGCCTCGTCGCCATGTCGGCGACGCTCGACGGAGCACGTTTCGGCGCGCTGCTTGGCAATGCGCCGGTGGTGAAGAGCGAGGGCAAGAGCTGGCCGCTCGACCTGCGCCACATCGGCCGCCGCGCCGAGGACCGGCTCGAGGTCGCTGTGGTCGCCGCGGTACGGCAGGCGCTCGCCGAAGAACCCGAGGGCGATATCCTGACCTTCCTGCCCGGCGCGGGCGACATCGAACGCGCCGCGACCGCGGTCGAGGAGGCGCGGTTGCCGCTCGTCGTGCACAGGCTTCACGGCCAGATCGACCCGGCGCTGCAACGCGCCGCGCTAGTTCGCGACCCCGCCGGGAAGCGCAAGTTGATTCTCGCGACGAGTATCGCCGAGACCAGCCTGACCATCGAGGGCGTGCGTATCGTCATCGACGCCGGCCTCTCGCGCCGCCCGCGCTTCGACAAGGCGGCGGGTATCGCGCGGCTCGTCACCGAACGCGCGAGCCAGGCCTCTGCCACCCAGCGCGCGGGCCGCGCGGCGCGGCAGGGGCCGGGGGTCGCCTACCGCCTGTGGGAAGCCGCGGCGACCGCGGGCATGCCGCCCTTCGACCCGCCCGAGATTCACGAGAACGACCTGATGCCCGTCGTGCTCGATTGCGCGAGCTGGGGCATCGTCGATCCGCGCCAGCTCGGTTGGCTCGACCCGCCATCGCCCGCCGCGATTTCGGAGGCCAAGACGCGGTTGCAGGCGATCGGCGCGCTCGCCGCCGACGGGCGGATCACCCCGCACGGCCACGCGCTCGCCGCGATCCCGCTGCCCGTGCCGCTCGCGCATATGATCCTCGACGCCGCCGCGGCGGGCGAGGCCGAACTCGCCGCGCGGCTTGCGGTGCTGCTCACCGAACCGGGGCTCGGCGGGCGCGGGGTCGATGTCGAGGCACGGCTCCAGCGCTGGAAGGAGTCGCGGAACGACCGCGCCGAGGGCGCCTGGCGGCTCGCGCGGCGGCTCGCATCGCTGGCCGAGAAGCGCGTCGGCGATGGCGCGCCGCTGACCTCGCGCTCGGTCGGCGGCTGGATCGCGACCGCTTGGCCCGACCGCGTCGCGCGGCAGCGCGCCGGGCAGCGCGGCGAATATTTGAGCGTCGGCGGCCGCGCCTACAAGCTCGACCCGCTCGAACCGCTCGCGGGCAGTGAGTGGCTCGCCATCGCCGATGCGCAGGGCCATGCAGCGGGCGTTCGCATTCTCGCCGCGGCGCCGATCGCGCAGGTCGAGGTGGAGGCGATATTCGCCGACCGTATCGTCGCCCATTCGGGCAGCAGTTACGACGCGGCGAACGACCGCGTCGATCATCGCCGCGAACGGCGGCTCGGCGCAATCGCGCTGACCAGCGGTAAGGCGGGGCGCGAGGAAAGCGCTGAGGACGACGCCGCGCTGCGGCTCGTGGCGGTGCGCGACAAGGGGCTGGGGCTGATCGGCTGGGGCCCGGCGGCGCAGGCCTTGCGGCTGCGCGCCTCTTTCGCCGGGATCGACGCGCTGTCGACCGCGGCGCTTGCCGACAGCATCGATTTCTGGCTCGCGCCGCTTTTGCCCGGATGCCGGGGCCTCCGCGATATCGGCGACCGGCGGCTGACCGAGGCGCTGATGGGGCTGCTCGACTGGCCGGCGCGGCAATTGCTCGAAAAGCGCGCGCCCGACGATTATGTCACGCCCGCGGGCAGCCATCACAGGATCGACTATGGCGCCGACGGCGGGCCGCAGGTCAGCGTGCGCGTGCAGGAGATGTTCGGGCTGGCGCGCCATCCGACCGTCGGCGAGCCGCCGGTGCCTTTGGTGCTCGCGCTGACCTCACCCGCGCACCGCCCGATCCAGACGACGCGCGATATCGCGAGTTTCTGGAGCGGCAGCTGGCACGAGGTGGCGCGGGAGATGCGCGGGCGTTATCCCAAGCACAGCTGGCCCGACGACCCCGCGACCGCGCGCCCGACCCTGCTCACTAAGGCGGCGCAGGCGCGGCGCGACGGGGCGTGACGATCACCCTTTTCGTCGGCGCACCGACGCGCTAAGGCGCGGCAAAGGCTCCATCCGAGGACGAGAATATGAAGGCGCGCATTTTCCAGAAGCCCAAGAACGCGATGCAGTCGGGGCGCGCGGGCACGCAGCGCTGGATGCTCGAATTCGCGCCCGCCGAGGCGCGCAAGGCCGATCCGCTGATGGGCTGGGCGGGTAGCGGCGATACGCAGCGCCAGCTGCGGCTGGGCTTCGCGACGCAGGAGGAAGCGGTCGCCTATGCGGAGCGCAACGGCATCGATGCCGAAGTGATTGCGACCCCCGAACGCAAGCTCAAAATCCAGGCCTACGCCGACAATTTCCGCTGAGTAGCGCGGCCCCCGCGTCGGCGGGGGCGGCTGACTATTATTCCGCGTCGGGCTGCAGCAATTTGTGCAGATGCACCACGACATATTTCATTTCGGCGTCGTCGACGGTGCGCTGCGCAGCGCTGCGCCACGCCTTTTCGGCGCTCTTGTAATCGGGATAGAGGCCGACGACGTCGAGGTCGTGGAGGTCGACGAAGTCGAGGCCCTGCGGGTCGCTGACGCGGCCGCCGAACACCAGGTGCAATTTGCTCATGATGGCTTTCCTAGCAGCGAAGGGGAGAAGCCGCGCCCCCTATCAGCGCCGCGCCGTTCGGGCAAGATGGCCTCAAGCCTCGCTGTCCTCGTCCTTGCCGCTGCGACCTTTCGGCAGAAGAGCGCCCAGCAGCGCTCCGATTGCCACCGCGCCCGCGACGAGCGCGACCGGCTGTTTTTCGGCGACATCCTTGAGCTTCGAGTTCGCACGCCTGGCCTGTACCTTGCCCTTGGCGAGCGCCTCGCCGGCGGCATCGCGGGCGACCGCCGCTTGTTCGGCGCCCTTCGCGGCGAGCTCGCTCGTCGCGGCGCGCGCGCGGCCGTAACCGTCCTGGATGCGCGCCTTGGCCGCCTCGGCGGTCTGCTTCGCATTTTCGGCGGTTTTCTGCGCAACTTCACTCACTTTCGCGGTGGTTTCGCGGGCGGTTTCACTGAGCGGCTTCATCCTGGTCCTCCAAATTTTCGGTTTCTGCGGCCGGCTCGACGTCTTCGACCGGCTCTATATCTGCGACGGGATCGGGGTCATCCACCCGGGCGTCGCCGGGGCGTATCTTGTCGATCCCCGCTTCGGCGAGGTCGCGCAGCTTGCGGCCCAGGCGCGGCAAATGTTCCCTGATCGGTTCGCGGAAGAGCCAGAGGACGCCTGCTGCGGCAGCAAGAGTCAGCGGCAGGCGGTTGTTCTTGAATTGCTTCTGCACCGCGTGCGCCGTGTCGTCGATCCTGGCATCCAGGCGATATTTGCCACGCTTGACCAGCGCCTTCGGCTTGAACGCTTCGCCCGCAACGCCCAGCTTGCGCCCGAGTTCGGCGCGCTGGATCATCGCGCGGTGCGCGGCGTTGATCAGCCGGTTGCGGGTACGCGGCATCAGTCGTCTCCCCGCTCGCCGGTGAGGTCGCGGCGGAACGCGGTGCGGATGTCGGCATAGCTGCGCTGCGCGCGCCAGCCGGCAAAGGCGGCGATGGCCACCAGCACCGCAACGACGATCAGCGTCGCGAGCAGCGGCCCGACTTGCGGCGACAGCGCGAGGATCGCCCCGAAGGCCAGCGCGAGCAGCGCGACACCCAGCGCCGTCGCGGCGACGGCGCCCCAGGTCGCGGTCCAGGTGACCCCGTGCAGCGCCAGTTCGCCGCGCGCCTCGAGCAGCGCCATTTCGGCCTTCACCGTCGCCTGCACATGATCGACGACGTCGCCGACGATCTTGTCGAGCGGTACCGGCGGCGGCGTCACGGGACGCCCGTCGGGCGCATAGCCGTGGCTCACGCGGTCGAGCGGGCCCCGGTCGGCGGGGGCAGGGGGTTCAGGCTGTACGGATGGCATCTCGCTGATCGGGATCAGTCGCTGCTCGAACCCTTGAGCAGACGCGCGAGCACGAAGCCGATCACCGCGGCCGCGCCAACCGAGACCGCCGGGTTTTTCTTGACGAGATCCTTGGTCGCCGCGGCGAGTTCGTCGAGGTCCTTCTTGTCGAGCGAGGTCGCGAGGCCGGCGACGGTCGAGGCGGCCGAGCGCGCATAGTCGCCGTACTGCTTGCCGAATTTGCTGTCGACGGTGCCCGCGCTGTCCTCGAGCATCTTGGCGAGGCTGCCGACGGCTTCGGCGGCCTTGTCCTTGCCCTTGGTCGCCGCGGCGCGCGCCTTGACCTTGGCTTCGCCGGCGAGGTTGCTGGCGTCGGCCTTCAGCGAGGCGGCTTTCTTCGAGGCTTCGGCCTTGATCGTCGCACCCGTCGCGGCGACCTGGTCGCGGATCGGGGTTTCCTTGGCGGCCTTTGCCGTCACCGGCTTGCGCGCGGGCGCGGCCTTGGTCGCGGCGGGCTTGGCGGGCGCCTTGGGGGTGGGCTTGCTGGCGGGAGTAGCGGCTTTGGCCATGGTTCGTCCTCTTCTTCTTGTCCGGACGCGCCCTCGCGGGCCGCGCCTGTCCCTGTCTCTGCGATAATATAGCAATACAGCGGGAATGGTTCCATAGCGCCGCAAAATTCCCCCAAAAATAGCAATGCGAGCGGTTGCGCTGAGGGCAGGGCGCCGATAACAGGCGGGCGCCTTTCCCATACGGCCAGCTTGGCCGCCAGCAGGACGACCTCCATGACCGCCATCATCGACATCCACGGCCGCGAAATCCTCGACAGCCGGGGCAATCCCACGGTCGAAGTCGATGTGCTGCTGGAGGATGGCAGTTTCGGCCGCGCCGCCGTGCCCTCGGGCGCCTCGACCGGCGCGCATGAGGCAGTGGAACTCCGCGATGGCGACAAGACCCGCTACCTCGGCAAGGGCGTGACCAAGGCGGTCGCGGCGGTGAACGGCGAGATCGCCGACGCGCTGATCGGCCTCGATGCCGAGGATCAGCGCGAGATCGACATGGCGATGATCGACCTCGACAGCACCCCGAACAAGAGCCGCCTCGGCGCCAATGCAATCCTCGGCGTCAGCCTCGCCGCCGCGAAGGCCGCCGCCGACGCGCGCGGCCTGCCGCTCTATCGCTATGTCGGCGGGGTGTCGGCGCGCACCCTGCCGGTGCCGATGATGAACATCATCAACGGCGGCGAGCATGCCGACAATCCGATCGACGTGCAGGAATTCATGATCATGCCCGTCGGCGCCGGCAGCATCGCCGAAGCGGTGCGCTGGGGCAGCGAGATTTTCCACACGCTCAAGAAGGGCCTGTCGGCGAAGGGCCTTGCGACCGCGGTCGGCGACGAGGGCGGCTTCGCTCCGAACCTCGCCTCGACGCGCGACGCGCTCGATTTTATCGCCGCGTCGATCGACCAGGCGGGTTTCAAGCTCGGCACCGACGTCGTGCTTGCGCTCGACTGCGCCGCGACCGAATTCTTCAAGAACGGCAAATATGAGATCAGCGGCGAGGGGCTGTCATTGAGCCCCGAACAGATGGCCGACTATCTCGCCGCGCTCGTCGCCGATTACCCGATCAAGTCGATCGAGGACGGGATGAGCGAGGATGATTTCACCGGTTGGAAGGCGCTGACCGACCTGATCGGCGACAAGTGCCAGCTGGTCGGCGACGATCTGTTCGTCACCAACCCGGTTCGGCTGGAGGAAGGCATCAAGACCGGCCTCGCCAACTCTTTGCTCGTCAAGGTCAACCAGATCGGCACGCTGTCGGAAACGCTCGACGCGGTCGATATGGCGCACCGCGCGCGCTACACCGCGGTGATGTCGCACCGCTCGGGCGAGACCGAGGATTCGACGATCGCCGACCTCGCGGTCGCGACCAACTGCGGCCAGATCAAGACCGGCAGCCTCGCGCGCTCGGACCGGCTCGCGAAATACAACCAGCTGATCCGCATCGAGGAAGAACTGGGCGACATGGCGCGCTACCAGGGGGCGTCGATCTTCGGGTGAGCCGAGCGCGGCTGAGCGCGGTCGTCAGTCGTACACGACGATCTCGTTGGGGTTGTTCATCAGAACCTTGGAAAATTCGCACGCGCCGACGGGGTTCGCTTCCATCGCGAGCACGTCGCGCAGCAACTTTTTCTGCTCGGCTTCGATGGCGGTCCAGTCCAGTTCCTCCTGCACCAGCCATTCGCCGCCGGGGCGATAGGCCGCGAGCTTGGTCGGAATGAGTCCCGCCGCGGAGGGAAGCCAGGATCCGGTGTCCCATATCGACGTCGAGACCGAGCTGCGGGCAAAGCGCACATTGTTCTGGCCCCAGTCGCGATAGCTGCGCTCGGGGGCGATCAGGTCGACGGCGACGACGGGCGGGTAATATTCCCGTTCGCCCGACCGGTAGGGAAAGCCGCGATCGGGTCCGTCATATTGGCCCATCACGCGCAGTTCGCCGAAACTCGCGAGTTCGACCAGCGAAGCGTTCAGGAAGCGCTCCGGATCGTGATGGACGAACTCGGCGGTGAAGCGCATCGCATTGTCGAGCTTGCGGTCGAGCATCCCGGAACTTTCGCCGACGCGGATCTTGTCCCGGCCGTTGGTCAGGCGAATGTAGCATTTGTATCTGTGGACATAATTGCCTTGGGTGCTGTCGGTCGGCGAGCAGTTTTCGGCGAGCGTGCCCGCTGCGATGCTCGTGTCGACGATATGGTCGACGGCGCGCTTCACCGGTTCGATGATCGGGATCGCGCGCTTGAACTTCGCGATGAAGAGCGGAGCAGTGACGAAGGTGGTACGCGGCGTGCCGCTGCGATCGTAAAGCACGACCTCGGTGGTCAGTTTTTCGCTCTGCCCGCTAATCTCAAGGAGGTCGTTCGCCGGGAAGTCGAAGGAGCGGTCCTTGGCCTCATGGCTGACCAGCCGGGCGACCTCCCTGCCATCGTCGCCGATCAGCCGGAGCTGCGCATAATGGCCATCGACGGGATCGGGGACCTCTTTCGAGATGAAAGCGATGGAGATCGCGTCGTCGGCCAGATATCTCATGCTCAGGTAGCCCGTCACCATGCCGGGCGCGCCGCGGTTTCCGGTGCTAAAGCCCAGGATTTGCTCTTCCTTGACCCTGGTTCCATCGCCGCGGACATCGACGGTCGCGATGACGCCGCCCAGGACACGGCCATGGTTCACTTCGCATCGATAGATGGCGTCGCTGCGGACAGGCACGGGCGGCGCTTCCTTCGCCGACACCGCGACCGCGCAGCCGAGCACGGGCAGCAGGCATAGACTGGAACGCACGGCAGACGACATGGCGCTTCTTCCCTTTTTTCGAGCGGAGAGCATGCACCTGCAATGGTAGCGCAACGATTAAGCGTTGCGGCCAACACGGCCGCCGGGCATCACTCCCCCTTCAGATATTTATCGAACCACCCGATCGTCCGGCGCAGCGAGTCCAGCTGGTTTTCGCGCTTCTGGAAACCATGGCCTTCGCCGGGGTAGTAGATCGTCTCGACGACATTGCCCTTGGCTTTCAGGATGTCGTGCACCTCCTGCGCCTGACCACGCGGGACGCGGATGTCGTTTTCGCCCTGGATCGTGAGCAGCGGTGCCTTGGCGGCCTTGATATAGGTCAGCGGCGAGGAGGCGTCGTAGACTGCGCCGTCGGCCTCGGGGGTGCCGAGCAGGGTGCGCTGATAGGCTTTGAGCAGCTCGTCCTGGTCGCGGTACATGGTGCGCCAGTTGATGATGCCGAACCATTGCACCGCCGCGGCGAATTCGTCGGGGGTGCGGCCGATCGCCATCAGCGTCATGAAGCCCCCGTACGAGCCGCCGAAGATACCGACCTTCTTCGCATCGACATAGCCCGACTGGACGAGGAAGCTCTTGGCCGCGACGGTGTCCTTGAGGTCGCCGCCGCCGAGGTCCTTGAAATTCGCTTCCTGGAACGCCTTGCCATAGCCCGTCGAGCCGCGGAAATTGGGCTGGATCACGACATAGCCGCGCGTCGCAAACGCCGTCGCGAAGCGCGAGAAGCCGTCCTGCGCCTGGCTGGTGGGGCCGCCGTGCGGGATGACGATCGCGGGGTTGCTGCCGTCGCGCTTCAGGTTGAAGGGCATGGTGACGACCGCGCTGATCGGGGTGCCGTCGAAGCTTTTATAGGTCACGATCTGCGACTTGGGCAGCGTCGCGGGGGTAAGGCTGGCCATCGCGAGCGGCACGACGGGCACCGCCTTGTTGGCGGTCAGGTCATAGGCGTAGAGCATCGTCGGCGAGTCCGCGCCGCTGCGCGTCACGAACATCCGGGTCCCGTCCGGCGAGATCGCGGCGAGGCCGGGGATCGACGCGCGGCCGGGATCGAGCGCGAGGTCGGTCTTGGCCATCGTCGCAAGGTCGACCCGCGACAAGGTCGAGCGGCCGTCGTTGTTGGTGCGCACGAACATCGCCTTGCCGTCGGGGGTGACGATGTCGCTCGTCTCCTCCCACGGCGTCTTCGGCAGCCACGCCCATTTTTTGGTCGCGACATTATAGGCGCCGGCGTGCGGCTGGCCGGTGCCTTCGTCGGTGGTCACCGCGAGCGTCGCGCCGTCGGGCGTGGCGCCGCTCGCGGCATAGATGGTCTTGGCCTTGCCGAGCAGCATCGTCGCGGCGCCGCTCTGCGCATCGACCTTCCACACCTCGCTGACCGAGCTGTCGACGAGGCTGCGGTTGGCGACGATCGCCTTGCCGCCGTCGATCCACGCCGCGGGCGCCCAGCTGTACGCCGGGTCCTTTTCGGCGGTGAGGTTACGGATCTTGCCGGTGGCGTCCATCACCGCAAGATTGCTCTGGCCCTCGCTCTTGAGCTTGGTCGACAGCGCGACGAGGCCGCCCGCGGGGCCGACGAGCAGCCCGCTTTCGCTGCGCTCGGGGGTGTTGGTGAGGTTCTCGGGCGCGCCGCCCGCGACGGGGACGCGGTAGACGTCATAATATTCGTTCCCGCCCGCATCCTGCGTGAAATAGAGATACTGGCCGTCGCGCGACGTCGCGAGCCCCGCCTGTGCATCGTCCGACTGCGTCAGCTGCACCGGCCAGCTGCCGCCCGCGTCCATGCGCCAGATGTTGACGCGGCCGGTGAGGTCGGTGGCGATGAAGATCGTCCTGCCGTCGGCGCTCCACACCGCGTCGTAGAGCGCGCGCGTGACCCCGATGTCGTCGAGCGGCACCGGGCGCGCCGCGGGGTTGGCGGGCGAGACGATCGACGTCGGATCGGTGATCGGGCGTTCGGGGGTCGCGACCTGCGCGAAGACGGGCGAAGCGGTGGCGAGCAGAATGGCGGTGAGAATCGGGCGCATCGATATATTCCCCTGTTTGGTCCAGATGCGCAGACTATCGTGTGGAAAAGCAAAGTATAGGCGCTTGACCCGGCGAATCACTTGTGATTCAAGCGAGGTGATGACGCAGCGCCACAAAGTACGGAAATCGGTGAACCGGGCCATCGGTCCCACCATCGCCGTCCTCGCCGTGGTCGCGATGATCGGGTACGCGATCTTCGGGCCGACCGGCCTCTATGCCTGGGGCGATTACAGCCAGTCGGTCGAGAAGCAGCGCGTCGTGCTCGCCGCGCTGACCAAGAAGCAGAACGAACTCAAGAACCGGGTCAACCTGCTCGACCGGCGCCGCGTCGACCCCGACCTCGCCGACGAATATGTGCGCGAGAAGCTGGGCGTGATGCACCCCGACGAGGTCGCGATCCCGATGCCGCCCGAAGGCGACGCCGCGGCGCGCTGAGGGCCGCCCGATACGCTTCTGCATACGTATCATTGGACCCGTGCGCGGGCCAAGCGGGCGTTGCCAAGCATGGCTGGCCGGTCCTATAGGGGGCGCTGCCGTAACGGCTAACCCAAAAGGAACCCGCCTTGGCCAAAGCACCTGCGCGTAAGACTGCCGCGCCGAAAAAAGTCGCTTCCACCCCAGCGCCCACCGCCAACCGCGAAAAGCCGCGCGATCCCGCGCCCTATGACGCGACGCCGGAAGAGCTCGAGAAATTCTATCGCGAGATGCTGCTGATCCGCCGCTTCGAGGAGAAGGCGGGGCAGCTCTATGGCCTCGGGCTGATCGGCGGTTTCTGCCACCTCTATATCGGCCAGGAAGCCGTCGCGGTCGGGCTGCAGTCGGCGCTCGACGGCGACAAGGACAGCGTCATCACCGGGTACCGCGACCATGGCCACATGCTCGCCTACGGCATCGATCCCAAGGTGATCATGGCCGAGCTGACCGGCCGTGCCGCGGGCATTTCGCGCGGCAAGGGCGGCTCGATGCACATGTTCAGCGTCGAGCATAAATTCTACGGCGGCCACGGCATCGTCGGCGCGCAGGTGTCGCTCGGCACCGGCCTCGCTTTTGCGCACAAATATCGCGGCGACGGCGGCGTCGCCATGGCCTATTTCGGCGACGGCGCCGCGAACCAGGGCCAGGTCTACGAGAGCTTCAACATGGCCGAGCTCTGGAAGCTGCCGATCATCTTCGTGATCGAGAACAACCAATACGCCATGGGCACCTCGGTCAACCGCTCGTCGGCCGAGGACCAGCTCTATCGCCGCGGCGAAAGCTTCCGCATCCCGGGCATGCAAGTCGACGGCATGGACGTGCTGGCGGTGCGCGGCGCGGCCGAGGCGGCGCTCGAATGGGTGCGCGCGGGCAAGGGCCCTGTGCTGATGGAACTCAAGACCTATCGCTACCGCGGCCACTCCATGTCCGACCCCGCCAAATATCGCAGCCGCGAGGAAGTGCAGGCGGTGCGCGACAAGTCGGACGCGATCGAGCATCTCAAGAAATTGATGACCGACGCGGGCATCACCGAGGAGAAGTTCAAGGAGATCGACAAGGAAATCCGCCAGATCGTCGCCGACAGCGCGGACTTCGCCGAAAGCGCGCCCGAACCCGAGCTGCATGAACTTTATACCGACGTGCTGGTGGAGCAATATTGAGATGGCCATCGAATTGAAGATGCCGGCGCTGTCGCCGACGATGGAAGAGGGCACGCTCGCCAAGTGGCTCGTCAAGGAAGGCGACACGGTGAAGTCGGGCGACATCCTCGCCGAGATCGAGACCGACAAGGCGACGATGGAATATGAAGCGATCGACGAAGGCACGATCGGCCAGATCCTGGTCGCCGAGGGCACCGACAATGTGAAGGTGGGCACCGTGATCGCGACGATCACCGGCGAGGGCGAGGAAGTTTCCTCTTCCCCCGTTCGGGCTGAGCCTGTCGAAGCCCCGTCCTTGCCTTCGACGTCGCCGGAAGAAAAGAACGGCCCTTCGACAAACTCAGGGCAAACGGAAGAAAGGGTTGAGAAGCCCGCAGCGGCTGAGCGCGCCTCCGACCCCGCGATCCCCGAGGGCACCGCGATGGTCAAGACCACCGTCCGCGAAGCCTTGCGCGACGCGATGGCGGAAGAAATGCGGAAGGACGACCGCGTCTTCGTGATGGGCGAAGAAGTCGCCGAATATCAGGGCGCGTACAAGGTGACGCAGGGCCTGCTGCAGGAATTCGGTCCGCAGCGCGTCGTCGACACCCCGATCACCGAATATGGCTTCGCGGGCCTCGGCGCGGGCGCGGCGATGGGCGGCCTCAAGCCGATCATCGAGTTCATGACCTTCAACTTCGCGATGCAGGCGATCGACCACATCATCAACTCGGCGGCGAAGACCAATTATATGTCGGGCGGCCAGATGCGCTGCCCGATCGTGTTCCGCGGCCCGAACGGTGCAGCGAGCCGCGTCGCCGCGCAGCACAGCCAGAATTACGCGCCCTGGTACGCCAGCGTCCCCGGGCTGATCGTGATCGCGCCCTATGACGCCGCCGACGCCAAGGGGCTGATGAAGGCCGCGATCCGCAGCGAGGACCCCGTGGTATTCCTCGAGAACGAGTTGCTCTACGGCCGCAGTTTCGAAGTGCCCGACGTCGAGGATTTTGTCCTGCCGATCGGCAAGGCGCGGATCATGCGCGCGGGGACCGACGTCACCATCGTCAGCTATTCGATCGGCGTCGGGCTCGCGCTCGAAGCCGCCGATGCGCTGGCGGCCGAGGGCATCGACGCCGAGGTGATCGACCTCCGCACGTTGCGCCCGCTCGATACCGTCACCGTGCTCGCCAGCCTCAAGAAGACCAACCGCCTCGTCGTGGTCGAGGAGGGCTGGCCGGTCTGCTCGATCGCCAGCGAACTCGCGATGGTCGCGATGGAGCACGGTTTCGACGACCTCGACGCGCCGGTGATGCGCGTGTGCAACGAGGACGTGCCACTGCCCTATGCCGCCAATCTGGAAAAGGCGGCGCTGGTCGACACGCCGCGCGTGATCGCGTCGGTGAAGGCGGTTTGCAACCGGTAGAGCTGCGTTCGAACGAAAGCGCTATGATAATGCTCTCTCCCCTTCAGGGGAGAGATACGAAGGCTTGCCAGCTTGCTGGCTAGCCGAAGTTGAGAGGGGGTCGCTGCACCGGTGGCCACGCCCCTCTCCAAGCTTCGCTAGCTCCTGACGGAGCAAGCTGCGCTATCCTCTCCCCTGAAGGGGAGAGGGTTTTGTCTCACGACCTCAACACCCCGCCACCGTCGCCTCCGGCTCCGGATTGTAGATCTGCCCCAGGTCGCGCTCGTCGCGGACCAGGAAGGACGAGGTGTAGCGGATCTCCTTCGGCCCCATCCAGCTGCCATAGGCGAGCGGCTGATAGTCGTAAGCGATCTCGACGAACATCACCGCGGTGCCGCGCGGCGCCTTCACGCGCTGGCCGTCCTCGCCCATGCCGGTGAAATGCGTGCCCGTCTTGCCCGTGCCTTCGATGCCGTAGCTCGACGGAAAATCCTTGTGCCCGGCGCAGCGCTGCCAGTGGATCCACTGGCCGCCCTCGGCATTCTGCTCGAGGCTCGACAGGATCACGCGGCCGTCCTTTTCGAGCCCCAGGCTCTTGTGCCGCTCGAGCAGCGAATGGAGCAGTTCGTTGACGTCGGCCTCGCGCATCTGCGGCATCGCGGCGCCGGTGTCGATGCTGACGCGCGAGGCTGCGTCGGCGAGCGTCGAGGCGGCCTGGCTGACGCGCATATGCGCGAGCGCGAGGTTGGTGAGTTCGATCCCGCCGAGCCCCAGGAACAGCACGGTCGGCAGCAGGATCGCGGTCTCGATCACCGCGCCGGCGCGCGTGTCGCGCGCGAACGCTTTCATGCAGCTCAGCATATCGATTCCGCGCCGCCTTCGCCGTCGCTGTACGGCTGGTTGCGCAGCAGCGTGCTCGCCGAGATCCGCTTAACCTGCGGCTGGCCGAGCATCCGCCACAGCGGGAAGATGCGGACGAAATCGACGCTGGCGGTGAATTCGACCACCTGGTTCGCGCGGCCGTTGCCGTCGATCGACGGGTCGGCGTCCCAGCGGCCGTTGCCGTTGCTGTCGAAGAAGCATTCGCCGTCGTCGAACCGGCCGTTGCCGTCGGCGTCGGTGAAGCGCTCCGGCGTGCGGACATCGCCATAGCCGGCATAGGCGCGGCGCTCGATCTGCACGTTGATGCCGCGATAGACGTTGCTCGCCTGCGCGCGCACGGCCTGATCGAGCGCGTCCTGGTTGTTCGCATAGGTCTGAAGCGTCGCCGAACGGCCCGCTTCTTCGACGATCCCCGACAGCGTCGCCTTCATATAGTATTGCCACGCGAGGTCGAAGATGCCCATCGTCGCGAGCAGGAACAGCGGCGCCATGAAGGCGAATTCGACCGCCGCGACGCCGCGCCGGTCGCGAAACAGGCGCCGCAGCGCGGGAAGGGGCGTGTGCCGCATCATTTGGTGAGCCGCAGCTTCGAGATCTTGCCCGCGATCTTGCGGAACGCCGCCTGCAGTTCGACCGAATTGGCGGCCTGAAACGCCTTGTCGCCGCCCGAACATTGCGCGAGCGCCGGCGTCAGTTCGGTACCGAAGGCGACGATCCAGATCGTCATGCCGCGGGCGCGCGTCGCCTTGCACAGCGCGAGGAAGCGGTTCTCGACTTCCTGATTGAGCATCGCCGCGGTCGGCGTTTCGGCGCTGTTCGCCTGCCGCCGCCGGTCGAGAAACGGATGGCCATAGGCGTCATATTCCTTGACCCCGACCGAGATGTAGCCGTCGGTCATGAAGATCAGGTGGCGGACCTGGTCGCCGCGGTTCTCGGCGCGGAAGAGGCCGGTCGGCGACAGGAAGCGCGCGCCCCAGAGCAGCCCGATGTCGTGGTGCGTCGCGCCCGTCGCGACGAGTGTGTCGAGATAATCCTCGAGCTGCACCCCGTCCATCGGCTGCAACTTTTGCGCGGGGGCAGGGCAGAAGCGCTGGCCCGACCAGTGGTCGACCAGATTGGCATATTTGGCGGTCGTGGTGACCGGATCGACATTGGGGCGCATGAAGACGAGCCCGGGGAGCGACGGTCTCCACTGCGTCGCGGGATCGCTCGGATTCGGCACGAGATCGATCTGCAGGTCGAGCGCCTCGGCGGGCAGCGGGTCGTAGCTTTCGGCGGCGACTGTCTGGCGCTCCTCGATGCAGCCATACCAGGGGATTTCGCGGTTGCTGCCGTCATTGTTGATCTTCGCCTTGATCGACCCGCCGGAGGTCAACCCGCGCAGCTTCGACACGTCGTAGGTGATCGGCGCATATTCCCAGGTGATCTCCGTCAGCCCGACGGGCTCGGTCACGAATTCGAACGTGTGGTCATAACCGCTGTTGTCGGTCGCGCGCACTTCGCAGGTCGTGCCGTTGAGGACGGCGCGATAGGTCGTGCCATTGATCACCTCGTTGAAGGTCTCGATCGTGCGCGTGCCGGGCCGCGGCGTCAGCACCAGTTCTTCGCGGCTGGAGATTAGCGTTTTCTTTACTGTGGCGTTGCCCGCGGGCCTGGTCGGGCAGCTGTAGTAGGAGAGGCCGCTCTCCCCGCCGTCGTTATAGACCGCGGGGTAGGTCGATTCGAGCCGCTCGCTTCGGCTGCCGCCGTTTTTGACGTCATTGCGGACATATTGGGTCTTGCCGTCGAGCGAGACGTGCTTGTCGATCCGCCGCGACTGATAGGTCGCCTTGTCGACCATCCAGTCCTGGTCGAGCGAATAGCCGACATTGACCGTCGAGGTATAGGGCATGAAGCCGTAACGGATGACCGCGCCATTGGGCTTCACCGCCTCGAGCTCGCCGTGGAAGCGGGTCACCGCCTCCTTCATCGCGTCGAAGCGCGAGACGCTGTCGCCCGGATTGACGTCCTTCATCGACCCCGTCGTGTCGAGCACGAACATCACGTCGGTGTTGGTGATTTCCTGCATCGCGCGGCAATTGGCGCCCAGCGCCATGACATGCTGACCGAACACGCGCATTACCGCGGTGTCGAGCTTGGCCGATGCGGAGCCGATGATCTCGGAGCCGTTCTGCGACAGGGTGAAGTCGACGTCGCGGCTGCCGAAGCTGCTCTGGCCGAAATTGGCGTTGAAATATTCGTCGCCGACCTTCCGCCCGTCGTCGGTCAGGCCGGTGCCCGACACCTTGCGCGCCGCCAGCACGCCGGCGTCGCACGCCGCCTGCAGCCGTGTCTTCGCCATATAGCCGCGGCTGACGTCGATCCCCGATCCGACGAAGGCGACGAGCGGCAGCATCATGCCCGCGACGAGCATCAGTGTGTTGCCGCGCCGGTCGCGCGCGAGGCCGCGCCAAAAGTCAGGCCATGACGCCATGACGGTCCCTGTATCCCCCTGTCGCGCGGCACCCCTGCCGCATTCCGATCGGAGCCGGACTAGGGCAGCCGTCGTAACAGCGGGGCTAAGGCAGATGGTTAATTGCGCGCCGAATCTCCTGATAAGGCGGGATTCTTCCGATCCGCCTGTCCCGCGGCGGGACGGTCCGAAGCGGGCGAGGAAGCGCTTGGGTCGCCGCGCACGCGGTGGTAGCGGTGCGCGCGATGACGACCGAAGCCTCCGACAGCGCCGACGCTGCGCTCTACCCCGACCTCCGCGACCCGCGCGTGATGGTCGCGGTGGCGCGTCCGTGGCGCCCCGCGGCGGCGAGCCTGTGGGCGCTCGCGGCGCGGCTGACGCGGCTGCTCGCCGAGGCGCGCGAGCCCATGATCGGACAGATCAAGCTCGCCTGGTGGCGCGACATGATGACGATGCTGGCGAACGATCCGGGCGCGCTGCCCAAGGGCGAGCCCCTGCTCGCCGAACTCGCCGCGACCTGGGGCGGGCAGGCGGGGCTCGACGCTCTGATCGACGCTGCCGAGGCGATGCTGCTCGCCGAGGACGAGCACGGCCGCCGCGATGCCGCCGAGCGGTTCGGCGCGAGGCTGTTCGCCTTGTCGTCGGCGCAGGGCGGCGACGATCCGCGCGGGCGGCGCTGGGGGCTGCTGTGGGGCGCAGTGCAGCAGGAGGAGGCCGCGACGGCCCGCGCGCTGTTCGCGGCGGCGCGGACGCCGCTCGCGGCGCGCGGTGCCTTCGCGGGCGACCGCGCGCTGCTGATGCTCGATCGCTGGGCGGCAGCGATCGCGAAACGCGACGGCGAGCGGCGCTGGCGAAGCGAGGGAGCGTTGCTCTTTCGCGTCGGGCTGATCGGGCGCTGACGAATAAAATAAGCCGGGGCTGGAAATGCTGCCGCCAAACATCTATTTACTGCGGTACATAATAGGGTCGCAGGGGACGTTTGATGTTCAACGGGCTGGTCGCCTATCTCGATTCGATCAAGGCGCGCGACCCCGCGCCGCGCTCGCGCTGGGAAATCATGCTCTATCCGGGCCTGCTCGCGGTCGGCATGCACCGCGTCGCGCACTGGCTGTTCGAGGCCGACCTGTTTTTCCTCGCACGCTTCGTCAATCATTTCGCGCGCTTCCTGACCGCGATCGACATCCACCCAGGCGCGAAGATCGGGCGGCACCTGTTCATCGACCATGGTTTCGGCGTGGTGATCGGCGAGACCGCCGAGATCGGCGACAATGTCTCGATCTACCAGGGCGTGACCTTGGGCGGTACCGACCCCGCCAACGGCATCGGCGGCAAGCGCCACCCGACGCTGGCGAACGACGTGATCGTCGGCTCGGGGGCGCAGATCCTGGGCCCGGTCACGGTCAGCCCGCGCGCGCGGATCGGCGCCAATGCGGTGGTGACCAAGGACGTGCCCGAGGGTGCGGTGATGGTCGGCATCCCCGCCCGCTCGACCTTGGTCGACGCCAGCGAATATGCGCGCGAGTTCATCCCTTACGGCACCTGCAACGAGACCTTCGACCCCGCGACGCAGAAGGTCGAGCTGCTGCAATGCCAGCTCGAGCAGCTCCAGAAGCAGCTCGTCGCGCTCGTCGCCGAGCGCGACGCCGCTATCGTCGTCGCCGAACCCGCACCGCGCAAGGGGCGTAGCCGCGCCTGATGGGAACGGTGACGCCCCTGCCGCTCGCCGGTCGCACGGCGCCGCAGCAGACCGGTTTCGAGCGCACCGAACTCCTGCGCATCCTCGATCTCTATGGCCGGATGGTCGCGGCGGGGCATTGGCGCGACTATGCGATGGACTTCCACCGCGATGCGGCGATCTTCTCGGCCTTCCGCCGCGCCGCCGAGCGCCCCGAATATCGCATAGAGAAACGCCCCGCACTACGGAGCCGGCAGGGCATGTGGGCCCTTGTCTCCGAAGCCGGGGCGGTCCTGAAACGCGGGGACGAGCTCGCGAACATACTCGCCCCCGTCGAACGCAAGCTTATGAAGCTGGTATCGGACTAGGCGCGATCGTTGCGGGCAGCTGGTTCGCGAGGTTCGCGGGCAGGAAACCCACCACCACGCTGCGCGCATTCTGCCAGAAGGCCGAGAGCAGGAGCAGCGCCGAGCCGATCACGAAGGCGGTCAGCGCGACGTTGAGCTCGACCGCGCCGAATGTGCGGAACAGCTCGGTCAGCGCGAACAGCACATAGGCGAGGGCGGAGACGAGCAGCGCACGGCGGTCGATCGCCAGCGCAATGATCCCGAACAGGATATAGACGCCGACCACCAGCACCGCGGCGCCGCTGCCGATATTGCCGCCGTCGGTGACGCCGAGCAGGTGGAAGATCGGATGCGCGATCATCGGCGCGGCGAGCAGGTGGAGCCAGAAGGCGACGTCGCTGCGGCGCGTCTGGCGCACGCGGTCGCTGCGGTCCCACCACATCGCGAGCGCGAAGACGCCGAGCCCGGCGACGAGCACCAGCGACATCACCAGCGTTTCGCCATCCTGCGGAACGCCGGTGATCGACAGCACCAGCGCGACCGCGGTCGCGGCGAGCGCGGCGGTGCCGGCGGCGACGGTGATCGGCACCATGAAGCGGCGCCAGTGGAACCAGGTCGCACTCGCGGTGATCAGCGCGATCGCGCCGACGACGATCGCGCCGACGGTCTCGTCGGGACGGTTGCCGAAGATCGCCTCGCCATGTTCGACCAGGAAGCCGACCATCGAGGCAAAGACGCCGCCCGCGAAGGCGAGGACGAGCACGATGCTGGGCAGCGCCATGCGGCGTTTGCGGGTGAAATACTCGGCCAGGAACCAGGCCGAGCCGGCGACGAAGATGCCCGCGAGCGCGGTGTGGATCGACTGGCCGATCCACGCAACCGCGACGAGCAGGATCACCGCGGCGATGCTGACGAAGATGTCGTTGAAACCGGTGATGAGGCGGAATGATTCCTCGTCCGCCCCGGGGGCGGCGCGCACCGACGCGATATGCGCGCGGAAAGCCGCTACGGCCTCCGGCGTCATGACCTTTGCGTCGACCGCGGCTTGCAGGTCGCTTTCGCTGTACATTTGGGGTCGTCCTTCTGTCCGATCCCCTTGCCCCGCGACGTTTATGGCATAACTGTGTTAGTGATGCAATACGATAAATCAGGTGAAGATTTGCGCAGCGGTAAGGCGGTCGCGCTGGGCTTTGGTGATGCGATCGACAAGGCACAGGGCGAGCGGATAGACGATCAGGTTGGTCGCCGAGTAGACGAGTCCGAGGATCAGCGCTTCGCGCTCTTCGGCGGGCGAGGCAGCGTCGATCGATGCCCTGGTCATGACGACGCCGACGACGAGCGAAAAGCACCAGGCGCCCCACCAGCCGATCAGCAGCCCCTCGCTGCCAGACGAGCGTTCGGCGTCGCCATACAGGCTGGCGTTCCAGATCTGGCGCATCGCCCGATAGGGTTTGAACAAATTTGCGATCGGGACGAAATGCCATCCGACCGCCCAGGCGGGTGTGAAGGCGAAGCGCGGCGTGCGCGCGGCCTTGATATTGGCGGCGGCGCGGTAAATCCACATACAGAAGATGACGTAGGTGACGAAGGCCAGGACGAGGTCCGTCATCAATATGCCGACATAGAGGGCGTTTAGGCCTTCCACCGGCGCCTCCTCGGCGAGCGACACCAGTCCGCGGAATTCGGCCACCTCGCCGATGAACACCATCGCGGAAGAGACGATCCCCGCGACCAGCAGGCCCTTGACCAGCGCGCCGCGCCGCTGGAGCAGGGCGATGCCTTCGCCCAGGGTCATGTCGGTCATAGGCGCTCCCGCGATCGGCCGCCCCGGACCGGGGCGTCGCCGACGCGGGAAACGTCTATCAGCCTCAGCCCAGCGCCTGCAAGGCGCGCATCACCGCCATCGACTGTTCGCTGCCCGACTGCGGGACGGTCTCGCCATTGCGGTCGATGATCTTCTCCCACGCGGCGGCGACGCCCTCGGGGGTGCGCTCGTCCTCGGGCAGCGCGACGCCGGGGGTCATCGTCACATAAGCGGCATGGAAGGCGCCCGCGCCCGCGCCGACGATCATGTTGGTCGGCGCATCCTCGCTGACGAGGTAGAGCGCCGCCGGGACGACATTCTCGGGCGTGAACTTCTCGAACAGTTCGGCGGGGAAGATGTCCTCGGTCATCCGCGTGCCCGCGACCGGCGCGATGGTGTTGCAGCGGATATTGTATTTCGCGCCTTCGAGGTGGAGCGTCTTGGTCAGCCCCGCGAGGCCCAGCTTCGCCGCGCCATAATTGGCCTGGCCGAAATTGCCGTAGAGCCCGGTCGACGAGGCCGTCATCAGCAGACGGCCATAGGCCTGCTCGCGCATCGTGTCCCACACCGCCTTGGTGACATTGGCGCTGCCGCTGACGTGGACCTTCAGCACCAGGTCGAAATCGGCCGGCTCCATTTTGGCGAAGCTCTTGTCGCGCAGGATGCCGGCGTTGTTGATGACGATATGGACGCCGCCCCATGCTTCCTTGGCCTTGGCGACCATTTCGACCATCTGCTCATATTCGGTGACGCTGCCGCCGTTCGACATCGCGGTGCCGCCGAAGGCCTCGATCTCCTCGACCACCTGCAGCGCCGAGTCCGAATGGCCGGTGCCGTCGCGCGCGCCGCCAAGGTCGTTGACCACGACCTTCGCGCCGCGCCGCGCCAGTTCGAGCGCATAGGCGCGGCCCAGGCCGCCGCCGGCGCCGGTAACGATGGCAACGCGTCCGTCAAATTTGATCGTCATGATGGTCTCCCGGAAGGGCGATTCCCTGAAAAATTGCCCGAAAAAACTGGCCTGTCCTTAGCCCCAGATTGCGGCGAGGCAAGCGGCGACTGCGACGAAGCGTACGGTGCAACATAATTGTCACGATGGAGTCGCGGAATTGTCATCTATGCGTCATAGCAGCGCGCCCAGACCCGCCACCGCACCAGCCGGAGCCTTGTAAATGCGTCCCACCCTGATTGCCGCCTGCCTCGCATCGTCGATGCTGACGATGCCCGCCACCGCCCACGCTCAGGCGATGACCGCCGAAGAGGCTGCGGCGCTACGCGCCGAGCTGGCGGCGCTCAAGGCACAGGTCCAGACGCTCGAGACGCGCCTCGACGCTGCGATTGCGCAGCCGGCCCCGACGCCCGTCGCGACGCCCACCCCAGCGCCGAGCGCGCCGCCGGTGACCGCCAAACCCGCGACCGAAATTGGCTGGAAGGGCGCCCCCGAGATCAAGACCGCCGACGGCTCGAGCTTCAAGCCGCGCGGGCGCATCCAGCTCGACGTCGCGGGGATCGACGCGCCCGATGGCGTGCTCGGCAATCGCGGCGGCACCGCGACCGAGTTCCGCCGCGTCTATCTGGGAGTCGATGGCAAGATCCCGGGCGGCTTTTCCTACCGCGTCGAGGCGGATATCGCGAACAGCTCGGTCGAGTTGACCGATGTCTATTTCACCTATGGCCCCGGGCCGCTGTCGGTGACGGTCGGCCAGATCAAGCCCTTCTGGGGGCTCGAGGACATGACGAGCGACCTGTTCCTCAGCCATCTGGAGCGTTCGGCCTTTACCTCGGCCTTCGGGTTCGAGCGCCGCGTCGGGCTGTCGGCGCAATATAAGGGCAAGGCGGTGCTGCTGCAGGGCGGGGTGTTCGGCGACAATGCCGCCGACCTCAACGACAGCAACCACAGCATCGGCGTCGACGCGCGCGCGGTGTTCATGCCCAAGCTGGGCGACACCCAGCTGCACCTCGGCGGGTCGATCCACTTGCGCGATCTCAACAATCCGGCGGGCACGGTGCGCTATCGTGCGCGGCCGTTCGTGCACACCACCGACGTGCGCCTCGTCGACACTGGCGAGATCGACGTCAGCGGCGAGCGCGGTATGGGGCTGGAGGCCGCGGTGCTCGCGGGGCCGTTCCACGCGGCGGGCGAGGGCTATTGGCAGACCGCGAAGCGCGACGGCGCGGCGGACCCCACCTATTTTGGCGGCTATGCCGAGGTCGGCATGGTACTGACCAAGGGCGACAAGCGCAGCTACAAGGACGGCGTCTTCGACCGGCTGAAGCCGTCGAACCCGATCACCGAGGGCGGCATCGGCGCGATCGAGGTCAATGCGCGCTACGACCATCTCGACCTCAACGATGCCGGTATAGTCGGCGGGCGCCAGCGTGCGGCGCTGCTGTCGCTGGTCTGGGCGCCCATCGAATATATCCGCCTGACCGCCAGCTACGGCCGCCTGCGCATCAACGACGCCCGCATCGCCGCGGCGGGGGGCGACCGCGATTATTCCGCGGACACCTTCGGGCTGCGGACGCAGATCGATTTTTGATGGGATTCATCCTCCCTGCGGCGAAGTCGTGGGGAGGGGGACCGCCCGAAGGGTGGTGGAGGGGCGGGGTGCTTCAGCGCCGGTCTAGACCCGTCGCCCCTCCACCATGCTTCGCATGGTTCCCCTCCCCATCGCTTCGCGACAGGGAGGATTATGGGACACCGGCAATCGCTGACGAACGCTCAACCCTTGCCCGCATCCAGCGCATACCCCGCCGAGCGGACCGTGCGGATGATGTCCGCGGTCCCCGGCAGGTTGATCGCCTTGCGCAGCCGCCGGATATGGACATCGACGGTGCGCAGCTCAATATCGCTGTCCTGGCCCCACACGCTGTCGAGCAATTGCCCGCGCGAGAAGACGCGGCCGGGATGCTCCATGAAATGGCGCAGCAGGCGGAATTCGGTCGGGCCCATGTTCACGATCTGGCCGCCGCGCACCACCTTGTGCGCGACCGAGTCGAGCTCGATATCGGCATAGGCGAGCAATTCGCCGGCGAGCGCGGGGCGCAGGCGGCGGAGCACCGCCGACACGCGCGCGACCAGCTCGCGCGGGCTGAACGGCTTGGTGACATAATCGTCGGCGCCGGTCTCGAGCCCGCGGATGCGGTCCTCTTCCTCGCCGCGCGCGGTCAGCATGATGATCGGGACGTTCGCCGACTTGGGGTTGCGGCGCAGCCGCCGGCAGACCTCGATGCCCGGCAGGCTTTCGATCATCCAGTCCAGGAGAACGATGTCGGGGACGCGTTCCTCGACGAGGACAAGTGCCTGTTCGCCGTCGGGGGTCTGACGGACCGAAAAGCCTTCGCGCGCGAAATGCCAGACGATGAGCTCGGCGATCGCCTCGTCATCCTCGATCAGCAGCAGGTCGGGCTGCGGCATCAGCCTTGCTCCTGCTCCGCGGCGCCATCTTCCGGCTGTTCGCCGCGCTCGCGTTCCTCCATCCGTTCGCCGGTCACGACATAATAGACCATCTCGGCGATGTTGGTCGCATGGTCGCCCATGCGCTCGAGGTTCTTGGCGACGAACAGCAGATGCGCGCTTTCCGAGATATATTTCGGATTTTCCATCATGAAGGTGACGAGCGTGCGGAAGATGCTGTTGTAGAAATCGTCGACATTCTTGTCGCGCACCGTCACCCGCACCGCGAGGTCGGCGTCGCGCGCCGCGAAGCTGTCGAGCGCGTCGTGGATCAGCTCGGCGACGATGTTCGACATCGACATCAGCAGCGGGATCGCCTCGATCGAGCGCGTCTGGTCCATCAGCGCGACGCGCTTGGCGATATTCTTGGCATAGTCGCCGATGCGCTCGACGACCGAGACGATCTTGAGCGCCGCGATCATCTCGCGCAGGTCGTCGGCCATCGGGGCGCGGAGCGCGATCGTCTGGACCGCGAGCTGCTCGACCTCGCTTTCGAGCGCGTCGATCTTCTTGTCGTCGCGCACGACCTGCGCGGCGAGTTCCTGGTCGCCCTTGTTGAGCGCGGTCATCGCCTGGAGCAGCGCCTGTTCCGCGCGGCCGCCCATCTCGCTGATCAGGCCGCGTAGGCGGTTGAGGTCCTCGTCGAAGGCCTTGACCGTATGATCATTCACAATTGCCATCGTTCAGTCCTTGTTCGGCCGGGGCTTAACCGTAGCGGCCGGTGATATAATCCTTGGTGCGTTCCTGCTTCGGGTTGGTGAAGATGTCGGTGGTCTTGCCGTACTCGACCAAAGTCCCGAGGTGGAAGAAAGCGGTGCGCTGCGACACGCGGGCCGCCTGCTGCATATTGTGGGTGACGATCACGATCGCGAATTTGCCGCGGAGCTCGTGGATCAGTTCCTCGATCTTCGCGGTCGCGATCGGATCGAGCGCCGAGCAGGGCTCGTCCATCAGGATGACTTCGGGGTCGACCGCGATCGCCCGGGCGATGCACAGCCGCTGCTGCTGGCCGCCCGACAGCGCGGTGCCGCTTTCCTGCAGCCGGTCCTTGACCTCGTCCCACAGGCCCGCGCGGTGCAGCGCCTTTTCGACGATGCCGTCGAGGTCGTTCTTGTTCGGCGCCAGGCCGTGGATGCGCGGACCATAGGCGACATTGTCGTAGATCGACTTGGGGAACGGGTTCGGTTTCTGGAACACCATGCCGACGCGTGCGCGCAGCTGCACCACGTCCATCGACGGCGCATAGATGTCCTCGCCGTCGAGCGAAATCTTGCCCGTCACCTTCGCGCCCGCGACGGTGTCGTTCATCCGGTTCAGCGAGCGCAGAAAGGTCGACTTGCCGCAGCCCGAGGGGCCGATAAAGGCGGTGACCAGCTCGGTGCCGACGTCGATCGACACATCGTTGATCGCCTGCTTCTCGCCATAGAAGACGTTGACGTTGTGCGCCGTCATCTTGGGGTCGGCGATAGTGAGATCTTCTTGGGTCATGTTCACCAGCGTTTTTCGAACTTGTTGCGGAGGTAGATGGCGAGCGCGTTCATCGACAATAGCACGATGAGCAGCACGATGATCGCGGCGGAGGTCTTTTCGACGAAGCCGCGGTCGACCTCGTCGGACCAGAGGAAGATCTGCATCGGCAGCACCGTCGCGGGCGAGCAGACGCCGCCCGGCACGTCGCCGATGAAGGCGCGCATGCCGATCAGCAGCAGCGGCGCGGTCTCGCCCAGCGCGCGCGCCATGCCGATGATCGTGCCGGTCAATATGCCGGGGAGGGCGAGCGGCAGGACGTGGTGGAACACTACCTGCACCGGGCTGGCGCCGACGCCCAGTGCGGCGTCGCGGATCGAGGGCGGCACCGCCTTGATCGCGTTGCGGCTGGCGATGACGATTACCGGCATCGTCATTAGCGCCAGGGTCAACCCGCCCACCAACGCGCTCGCCTGGCAGATGCCGAACCAGTTGATGAACACCGCGAGCGCGAGCAGGCCGAAGATGATCGAGGGCACCGCCGCGAGGTTGTTGATCGACACCTCGATCAGGTCGGTCCAGCGGTTCTTCGGCGCATATTCCTCGAGATACAGCGCCGCGAGCACCCCGGTCGGGAAGGCGATCAGGAAGGCGATCAGGATCGTCAGCACCGATCCCTTGAGCGCCCCCCAGATTCCCGCGGCGGCGGGATCGGTGGCGTCGGCGTTGCGGAAGAAGGGCCAGTGGATGCCGGTCGAGAGCTTGCCGTCGCGTTCCAGCGCATCGACCTTCGCCCCCATCGCGCCCTTCGCGCCTTCCTTGGCGGCGATATCGACCTCGGACGAGGTCGGCAGGTGGAAGACGGTCGAGGTCTGCAGCAATTCGGGATCGGCCTTGATCGCGGTCCTCACCTCTTTCCAGGCATTTTCCGAGATCATCGCCGAGCCGCCGTCGCCCAGCGCCTCGTCGGCGGAAAAGGCGACGATGTCGGCGAGGCCCGCGCCCGCGATCACCTGGTCGGCGTCGGCATCGCCCAGCCGCGCGGTATCTACGGTCAGCGGCATCGCCTTGAAATCGATCGGAACCGCGACATTGGTGTAGGTGAAACCGCGCAGGCCGTTGCCGACCATCACGAACAGCAGGAACGCCAGGAACGCGCCCGAGGCGAGCACCGCGAGCAGCCCGAGCAGCTTGAAGCGGCGCTCGGCGGCGTAGCGCTTCGCGATGCGGGCCTGCATCGCGCCGCCCTTCCAGTCGGTGGGGGATGTCCGGTCAGTCATAAGCTTCGCGATACTTTTTGACGATGCGCAGCGCGACGATGTTGAGCAGCAAGGTCACGACGAACAGCACGAGGCCGAGCGCGAAGGCGGCGAGCGTCTTGGCGCTGTCGAATTCCTGGTCGCCGGTGAGCAGCTTGACGATCTGCGCGGTCACCGTGGTGACGCTGGCAAAGGGGTTGGCGGTCATGTTGGCGGAGAGGCCCGCGGCCATCACGACGATCATCGTCTCGCCGATCGCGCGGCTGACCGCGAGCAATATGCCGCCCATCACGCCGGGCAGCGCGGCGGGGATCAGCACCTGGCGGATCGTCTCGTTCGGCGTCGCGCCCAGCGCAAGGCTGCCGTCGCGCATCGCCTGCGGCACCGCGTTGATGCTGTCGTCGGCCATCGACGAGACGAAGGGGATGATCATCACGCCCATTACGATGCCCGCGGCGAGCGCGCTTTCGGTCGAGGCGTTGGGAATGCCCAGCATCACCGCGAACTCGCGCAGCGCCGGCGCGACGGTCAGCGCCGCGAAATAGCCATAGACCACCGTCGGCACCCCCGCGAGGATCTCGAGCAACGGCTTGACCCAGCGGCGCACGCGCGGCGCGGCATATTGGGTGAGGTAGACCGCGGTCATCATCCCGATGGGAATGGCGACGATCATCGCGATGATCGCGCCGATCAGGATCGTGCCCCAGAAGAGCGGGATGCCGCCGAAGGTGTCGTCCTGCGGCGCGCCGCTGGTCGGCGCCCAGTTCGTCCCGAACAGCAGCTCGGCCGGCGAGACGAGGCGGAAGAAGCGGATCGATTCGAAGAGCAAGGACAGCACGATGCCGAAGGTCGTCAGGATCGCGACCAGCGACGCGAGCAGCAGCACCAGCATCACGATCTTCTCGACCCGCGTGCGGGCGCGGAATTCGGGCTTGATCCGCGTGAAGGCGTAAAGCCCGCCCGCGAGCGCCAGCGCCAGCATCGCGCCGATGCCGATCCACGCATAGCGGTGCGTCGCATCGGCGTAGGGCGCGACCAGCGGCGCCGCGGCGGGGATGCGCACCGCCGCCTGCTGGCCCTGCGCGACGCTCCGTGCATCCGACAGGATCGCGCCGCGCTCGAAGCCGAAGGCGGGCAGGGTCCTTGCCGCGTCGCTCGCGAGCACGTCGTTGGTGATCAGCCCCGGCGATACCGCGCTCCACACCGCCAGGAACAAAGCGGCGGGGGCGAACAGCCACAGCGCGACATACCAGCCATGATATTGCGGGCGCGAATGCAGCTTGGCCTGCGCGCGACCCGCGAGCAGGTTCGACCGCGCGCGCCCGGCGATCCAGCCGATCAGCGCGAGCCCCGCGATCAGGAGCAACAAGGCGGCGGCGTTGAAGGTCACATTGTCCCCGTTATCGTCATGCCCGTGCCGACCCAAAGCGGGCGCGCGTGGCAGTTTCGTGACTATACACCAACTTCCGTTCGCCCTGAGCTTGTCGAAGGGCCGTTCTTTCTTGTCGGACGCCGCCAAAGAGAAGGACGGTGCTTCGACAAGCTCAGCACGAACGGGGAAGGGAAGTCAAAAAAAGCGGCGGCCGGTCCGGGGATGAGGGCCCCGGACCGACCGCCGGCGGGAGGAACTTATTTCAGCTCGGCGCCGTTCAGCGCGGTCATGCCCTTGGCATTCGCCGCGGCGGTGTCCGCGATCGCCTTGGGCGACACGATCAGGCCCTTGGCGCCCAGATAGCCGCCTTCGCCCGCGCCCTTCAGGAATTCGGCGACATATTCGGCGAGGCCGGGGATCACGCCGACATGCTTCTTCTTGACGTAGATGAAGAGCGGGCGCGAGCCGGGATAGCTGCCGTCGGCGATCGCGGCATAGCTGGGGGCGACGCCCTGCACCGGCACCGCCTTGATCTTGTCCTTGTTGGCGTCGAGATAGCTGAAGCCGAAGATGCCGAGGCTGGTCGGGTTTTTGTCGAGCTTCGAGATGATCAAATTGTCGTTCTCGCCCTGCTCGACATAATAGGGCGCGCCGCGCAGCGTGGTGCAGGTCGCCTCATGCTTGTCCTTGTCGCTGTCCTTCAGCGCCTTCATCTCGGCATTGGCGTCGCAGCCCTTGCCCAGGATCAGTTCCTTGAACGCGTCGTAAGTGCCGCTGGTCGACGGCGGCCCGAAGACCGAGATCGCGACTGCGGGCAGCGCCGGGTTGACGTCCTTCCACGTCTTGGCGGTGTTCGGCTTGCCGTAAGGATTGGCGGCGAGCGCCTTATAGACATCCTCTTCGGTCAGCTGGAAACCGGGGCCGCGCGTCGCTTCGCCCAGCGCGATGCCGTCGATGCCGACCTGGATTTCGACGATCTCGGTCACGCCATTCTTGGCGCAGGTGTCGAATTCCTTCTTCTTGATGCGGCGCGAGGCGTTCGCGATGTCGGGGGTGTCGCCGCCGACGCCGGCGCAGAAGCGCTCGAAGCCGCCGCCGGTGCCGGTGCTGTCGATCTTGGGCTTCTTGTTGCCGGTGGCTTCGGCGAAGCGCTCGCCGACGGTGGTGGCGAAGGGATAGACGGTCGACGATCCGACCGCGCTGATATAATCGCGCGCCGCGCCGCCCGAGGAGGCCTGGTCCTGGCACGCGGAGAGCGCCAGCACGGCGGTTGCGGCGCCGGCGACGAGAGCGAATTTCTGCAGCATTGAGATGTCCTGTCGGGGGTCGCTAACGGAGCGAACCACCCCCCCCGCGGCGACTCGCTGAGCCGCCAATGGGGGAGTTGTGTGACGTGTTTGTGACAGGGATTGTCATGGAAGTGTCATGCGGTCGCCGCCTAAGCGGAGCTAAGGTAAGAGCATTGCTTGGGCTTTCCGTATTAGTCGGAGGATCCCGCGCTTAACCCATACTCTCAGGCCATGTGGCCCCAATAGTTTGAATGAATCTAGGAACGCGAATGCCGACAGTATTCCGACTATTAATGTAAGCCAAAATGGCGACGCAGAGGATCCAAAAATTCCAAGCGTCGCCATCGTCCCCGCAAGAAAGAGGGCTGCAATAAACCAGGATATACCGATCGATAGCGTTTCAGCGATGGAATGGGCCTTCTGTTCGGCCAGGTTTGCGGACTCGTTGGCGGCGAGTTCTTCGACAAGTTTTCGTTCATCTGACCGAGCTTGATCTACGATCGCATCACGATCCGCCGTTGCGCGGCTCAACAGTTCTGCAGCATTTACTGTCCGTATTAGAGCAGAGTTTCCAGTCGTTGACGAAAGTGCCACATCTCGAACGGAGCTTACGAGGAAAGCATTATTGTAGAGATCGCTGACCTCCTCGGGGGCGCTCTTTTCCAAAAACTCCCTAAGCCTATCATCAAAGTCGTCATCAGGTAGCCGTGCCTCGTAGCAATTTGCGATAAGTTCCTTAGTTATAACCTCATCATTATCGAACTTTTCATTCATAACCCAAGCTATCGTCGACATTTGCCCAACCGTCATTATCGGCCAAATTGATCTCCCTGTGACATATCTCTCTTCGATAAGGAATTCGCGACTAAGCCACGCCAATCTCGCGTTATGAGTGATAAAAAGATAGAGCGCTTTTGAAATGTCTCTCGTCGTTTTTCCTGCTCGCAGCCGCATTATCATCGCTAGGCTCATTGCATCGCGTTCAGGTGCCAAAGAAAATGGCCTTGTCCAGCCACCCTTCTGCTTTAAAAGGGAGACAAAATCTGATTCAGATATTTGATTTCTATCGACGTTCCTATTGGAGTATGTAGTTCCAGATTCTACGATGCCAAGACGAGCCTTTAGTCTTAGATCTAGCTCTGATCTTATCGCGTAGAGCTCCTTTATGGTCAGTTCTCCCCGTGCGATTGCTTCGTGAGTTTCACGAAACATAGGGACATTGTTCTCGTGGCATTTGATTAGCGCTTCAATGGCTTCAAAAACCTCGTCGTATGTGTGGTGAAAAATATATATCCTGCACCCTAAATCTCTCAGTTCTTCATGCAATTCTTCCGTAGCATTTTTTAGTATAGTTCCGGAGCATCCCAATAATCGTAATATAACGGGTGAATCATAAAACACGTTCAATCCGACAAGTGACTTTTTTCTTCCAACATTTTCGATATGAGTCAAAAAATCTGCAACTAAAACTCCATAAAAAATGTTTCTAATTACGTTGTATAGTGGGAGTTTGTTTGCAAAATTATGAACTATAAAATCTGCAACGATAGTAAAGTCTATAGATTTTGGATTTGTAACTATGACGTTGTCAACGTTCGCATTCTTCTTGTCTTTAGGTGGGGATTTTCCTTGAAAGAATGGGATGATAATGTCCGACCAAGAATCGGCCGTTAGCGGGTTCTCTCTGCCACGGCTCTTTGCATAAAGTGAAAGGGCGATACCGAAATTATCAATATCTGTAGTAGAGAGATCTACGGAATTTTGGCTTAGAGATGATTTCTTGTTTCGCGCTATAAGTATATTTCCTATGCTAGACTTCTCTATTGCCCCTAAATCAGTAAGCGGCCTTGACATTTGATCAAGCATATAGTATGGTATATTTATAGAGTACTTTGATTTAAGGAATTCTTTTGCTGCACCCCAATCCACCTGGTTCCCCTCTTGCTCTGCAAGGGCATGAACAGCAAATGGTATCAAGCAATCAATGGGGTTGTGAGTGCCCTGCCTAAACTGCGTGCTAAGATATGCAAAAGCTCTAAGTTCGCGGTTTTGTAGGTCGGGATTGAGAAGCGTTTGAGCGTCGATCATATTGCCCCCTCCTTGTTATCGAAATAGACTAACCCCGTTTTTTCGGTTGTCTATCGGTCTGTTGGTGACGGCAAGCCGGGTCATGTTTCAGAGGTTGATGATATGCAAGATGAATCCTTGATCCTCATCACCGGCCACGTCATCCTTACCCCCGAGCATCGCGAGCGCATGATCGCGCTCGGCGTCGAGCATAGCGCGCGGTCGCGGGGCGAGGCGGGGTGTGTGGCGCATAATTGCCATATCGATATCGAAAACTCCGACCGCCTCGTCTTCGTCGAGCAATGGGAAAGCATCGACGCGGTCCGCGCTCATTTCGCGGTGCCGGCGTCGCGCGCCTTCGTCGCCGAAATGCGCGCGCTGTCGCCCGAGCCGCCGGCGATCCGCATTTACACCGCCGACGATGTCACCGCGGCGCTGATGGGGGCTTAGCGAGGGTTTCGCGCAAAGGCGCGAAGACGCGAAGAGGGTAGTGTGCGGTGTCGGGCGGCGGGTTTGACCGCTGGCGGACTAAGGACCTCGTACAAAGCCGCGAAGGCACGAAGATGAGCCAACTCCGTTCGCCGTGAGCCTGTCGAAGGGCCGTTCTTTCCTTTCGCGGCGTCGAGGAAGAACGGTGGTTGACCTGCGGTCGCCTAGCGGCCCGACAAGCTCAGCACGAACGGGATTTTGGAGCCGCTTCGCGCCTTTGCGCCTTTGCGTGAGATAATTTCTTCGTCGACCCGGGGTCCCGCTTGACGACCGTAAAAAGCGGGACCCCGGATCAAGTCCGGGGTGACGGGGTGACGGGATACGGGCGAGGGCAGGCCTTCGCCTTGCTCCACACGCCATTGTTTGCCACAGCTTCGCCGCGCGGCATGCGCCGCATCGGGGGGCATATGAGCGGGTTCGAGTTCGTCTTTTCGCTGTTCGGGCTGATCCTCGGCCTCGCGCTCGCCGAGGGGCTGGGCGGGCTGGCGCGCGCGATGAAGGCCAGCCACCGCGTGCGCATCGGCTGGCCGACCGCACTGCTCGGGCTGTTCGTGTCGTGCGACGTCGTCACCTTCTGGATGTACGGCTGGGCGGTGCGCGAGCTGATCCCGATCAGCTGGCCCGTGCTGTTCGGCGGCTTCCTGGTCACCGCGCTCTATTTCGTCGCCGCGAGCCTCGTCTTCCCCGACGACCCCGAGGAATGGAGCGACCTCGATGCGCATTTCGACAAGCAGCACCGCCGCGTGATCGGCGCGGTGCTGCTGTGCAATATCGCGCTGCTGGCCAGCGTCGCGTGGCTCGCGACCTTCCCGGCGTTCGACCTGCGCAACGCGGTGGTGACGTGGAGCTTCTTCCCCGTGTCGGCGCTGGCGCTCGCCGCGAAGGACCTGCGCAACGCGGTGGTGACGTGGAGCTTCTTCCCCGTGTCGGCGCTGGCGCTCGCCGCGAAGGACCGGCGCGTCGTGGTGGGGTGTCTGGCCTGGTTGATCGCGCTCTACCCGCTGTCGGCGGTGTGGCACGCTGGATAACTCCCCTCCCATTTATGGGAGGGGTTGGGGGAGGGCCTGTTTGGTGGGTGCGGGACGGCCACAGACCCTCCCCAAACCCCTCCCGCAAGCCGGAGGGGCTTAAATTATTTCCCCGACGCCAGCATCGGCGCCAGATATTGCCCGGTGTAGCTCCGCGGATTCTTCGCGACCTGCTCGGGGGTGCCGCTCGCGACGACCTCGCCGCCCTTGACCCCGCCCTCGGGGCCCATGTCGACGATATAGTCGGCGGTCTTGATGACGTCGAGGTTATGCTCGATCACGATCACGCTGTTGCCCTGCTCGACCAGCGCCTGCAGCACTTCCAAGAGCTTGCGCACATCCTCGAAATGCAGGCCGGTGGTGGGCTCGTCGAGGATGTAGAGCGTCTGCCCGGTCGAGCGGCGCGACAGCTCCTTGGCGAGCTTGACGCGCTGCGCCTCGCCCCCCGACAGCGTCGTCGCCTGCTGCCCGACCTTGATATAGCCGAGCCCGACGCGGACGAGCATCGCCATCTTCTCTCGGATCGACGGCACCGCCTTGAAGAATTCGGCGGCATCCTCGACCGTCATGTCGAGCACGTCGGCGATGCTGTGCCCCTTGAACTTCACCTCGAGCGTCTCGCGGTTGTAGCGTTTGCCGTGGCACGTCTCGCACGTCACATAAACGTCGGGCAGGAAGTGCATCTCGATCTTGATCAGGCCGTCGCCGGTGCAGGTCTCGCAGCGCCCGCCCTTGACGTTGAAGCTGAAGCGCCCGGGCTTGTAGCCGCGCGCCTGGCTTTCGGGCAGCCCCGCGAACCAGTCGCGGATGATCGTGAAGGCGCCCGTATATGTCGCGGGGTTCGAGCGCGGGGTGCGGCCGATCGGCGACTGGTCGATGTCGATGACCTTGTCGCAATGCTCCAGCCCCTTCAGGCTGTCGTGCGGCCCCGCGACCATGCGCGCGCCGTTGAGCACGCGCGCCGCGCTGGCGTAGAGCGTGTCGATGATCAGGCTCGACTTGCCGCTGCCCGACAGGCCGGTGACGCAGGTGAAGGTGCCGAGCGGGATCTTGACCGTCACATTGTCGAGGTTGTTCGCGCGCGCGCCCTTGAGCACCAGGTCGAAGCCATTGCCCTTGCGGCGGTGCTTCGGGATTTCGATGCGCTTGGTGCCGTTGAGATAGGCCGCGGTCAGGCTCTTCTCGCTCTTGAGCACCTCGTCGAGCGTCCCCTCGGCGACGATCTCGCCGCCGTGGAGCCCCGCGCCGGGACCCATGTCGACGACATAGTCGGCGTGGCGGATCGCATCCTCGTCATGCTCGACGACGATCACCGTGTTGCCGAGGTCGCGGAGGCGCTTCAAGGTCGCGAGCAGCCGGTCGTTGTCGCGCTGGTGGAGGCCGATGCTCGGTTCGTCGAGGACGTAGAGTACGCCGCTGAGCCCGCTGCCGATCTGCGAGGCGAGGCGGATGCGCTGGCTCTCGCCGCCGCTGAGCGTGCCGCTGGTGCGGTTGAGGTTGAGGTAATCGAGCCCGACATTGTTGAGGAAGCCGAGCCGCTCGTTGATCTCTTTCAGGATCGCCTTGGCGATCTGCCGCTGCGTGTCGTTCAGCTTCTCCTCGAGCGTGCCGAACCACTCGAGCGCGTCGGCGACCGAGCGCTGCGCCGACAGGCTGATATTCTCGCCCGCGATCTTCACCGCGAGCGGTTCGGGGCGCAGCCGCGCGCCGTGGCACGTCTCGCACGGCTGCGGCGTCTGATATTTCGACAGCTCCTCGCGCATCCACGCGCTCTCGGTCTGCAGCAGCCGGCGGTTGAGATTGCCGATCACCCCCTCGAACGCCTTGTGCGTCGTGTAACTGCGCCGGCCGTCCTTGAAGGTCAGCTCGACCGGCTTGCCACCGGTGCCATAGAGGATCACGAGCTGCACCTCGCCAGGCAAGTCCTGCCACGGCGTCGTCAGGTCGAAGCCATAGGCTTTGCCCAGGCTTTCAAGCACTTGCATATAATAAGGCGAGGGCGGGTTCGATTTCGCCCACGGCACCACCGCGCCCTTCTTCAGGCTCAGCGCATGGTTGGGGACGACCAGGTCGGGGTCGAACTCCTGCCGCTCGCCGAGCCCGTCGCACGCGGGGCAGGCGCCCTGCGGCGCGTTGAAGCTGAACAGCCGCGGTTCGATCTCGGCGATGGTGAAGCCCGACACGGGGCAGGCGAATTTCTCCGAGAAGATCAGCCGGTTCGCGGGAATGCCCGCGCCCTTCATCGCGCCGCCGGTGTCTTCCTCCTCGCGCCCCGGCACGGGACCGTCGGCGAGGTCGACATAAGCAAGCCCCTCGGCGAGCTTCAGCGCGGTCTCGAAACTGTCGGCGAGCCGCGTGCCGAGACCCTCACGGACTGCGATGCGGTCGACGACCACCTCGATGTCATGCTTGTATTTCTTGTCGAGCGTCGGCGCCTCGCCGATCTCGTAGAATTCGCCATCGATGCGGACGCGCGTGAAGCCGTCCTTCTGCCACTGCGCGAGTTCCTTCTTATACTCGCCTTTGCGCCCACGCACGACCGGGGCGAGCAGATAGGCGCGCGTGCCCTCGGGCAATTCCATCACGCGGTCGACCATCTGGCTGACCGTCTGCGCGCTGATCGGCTCGCCGGTTTCGGGCGAATAGGGGATGCCGACGCGCGCCCACAGCAGGCGCATATAGTCGTAGATTTCGGTGACCGTCGCGACGGTCGAGCGCGGGTTGCGGCTGGTCGTCTTCTGCTCGATGCTGATCGCCGGCGACAGCCCGTCGATATGCTCGACATCGGGCTTTTGCATCATTTCGAGGAACTGGCGCGCATAGGCGGACAGGCTCTCGACATAGCGCCGCTGGCCCTCGGCATAGATGGTGTCGAAGGCGAGGCTCGACTTGCCGCTGCCGCTGAGGCCGGTGATGACGACCAGCGCATCGCGCGGCAGGTCGACGTTCACGCCCTTCAGATTATGCTCGCGCGCACCGCGCACCGAAATATGGGTGAGACTCATGGGAGGGGTGTGTTCCAGATTTGTTCTTGGCGCGCAAGTGCGCGTTTCGCATGGGAGATAGGTATCCGGACGCGGTATCGCAACGAAGCGATTTGACGTATCGGTCCTATACGCGGACCGGCGGTTGCCGGTCTATCGACGCATCGGCCACGGCGGAGCGGACCCTATGGCAAAGCTGACCATTCCCGGCACCGCGCTCGACGCGCTTTCGCGATCGGCGCAGATCGGCGTGTCTGCGAGCGAGTGGCAAAGCTCGGAGATGTTCGAGCGCGCGCGGGTGGAATCGCTGCGCGCGCTCTGGTTCGACGGCGAGGGGCGGCAGATCGGCGAGGAAGTGGCGCTCGAGCCCATAACCTTCGATTTGGCCGAGGGGTTCGCGCCCGACGGGCGGATCGGCGCCGAGCCGGTCGCGCGCGACATCGACCTTCGCGGCGAATTGCCGCCCGCTGCCGAGCATCTGATGCTGCAATGGGGCGCTGAGCGGCTGACCGTGCGCGCCGAGGAGCTGGTCCGCGCCGACGGCATGCCCGGCGCGCCGTTACGCCGCAAATTCCCCGACGAGGCGCGCAGCTTCTATTATCCGGTGATTTCGGACGGCTTCCTCGACGCCGAGACCTTCTTCGCGCATGTCGCCGACCTGACCGGCTGGATGCGCGAGCAGCAGCCGTTCGACGGCGCCGAACTCGAACCCGTGTTCGGCATGGAGGCGCTGTTCTGGGCGGCGCCCGGCGAGGCCAAAAGCCATTTCGGCGCCCCGCTGACCGGCGACATGATCTGCGCGGTCGGCGTGGGCACGCCCGTGCTGCTGGGATCGCGCGAGGACGCCGCGCGCAAGCTTCGCGCCTTCCTGCTCGATGGCCAGGGCCTGATCCTGATGAACAGCAGCCAGCGCGGTGGCGCAGGAGGCAGCGCGCCGCACGACTTCCCGGCGTGGGCCAGCATCAACGCCTGCCCCGGCGAAGACTGGCGCCGCATCGCGCTGCACGAGATCGGGCACAGTCTGGGGCTGGAGGACGAATATGTCCTGCCCGACCTGCCGGTCTATGCGACCTGGCGCGACATGGCGTTCGACTCCGGCGCCAATGCGACGAGCAAGGCGAACCCCGGCAAGGCGCCGTGGAAGACGCAGCTCAACCTGGGCGACGACGAAGGCCGGCCGACGGTCAGCCACGCCGATCAGGACGGCGGCTGGGTCGATCCGCGGCCCGGCGGCAAACCGCTGGTCGGCACGGTGGCGGGCGCGCATTATCACGAGAAATATTTCCGCCCGTCGGGCGACTGCCTGATGCGCAGCCTCGCCGCCCCGCATTTTTGTCCGGTTTGCCAGCGGCATATCGTCGACAAGCTGCGCTAGCCGCGGGGCGGGCGCGCTGCGGCGGCCGCCGATACGCCCCGCATTTCCACCAACTCCCCAAAGGCTTCGACCAATGTCCGGCCAAAATCTTGACCCTGCCGGGCGGCGGGCGGACAAAGCTGGCATGTCCGCGGCCCGCCGGGAACGGGTGCGCGCACGAAAGGAGCTGGGGAAATGAAGAAACTTCTGGGTGGGGCCGCGGGCCTCGCAATGGCCGCGGCGTTGGCCGCGGTGCCGGTGCTGGCGAACGACATGGCGCCCATGGCGTCGCTCAAGGCCGATGGCGCGGGCGAGGCGTCGGCGAAGGACGAAGGCTCGCTGAAGGCGCTGACCTTCGGCAGCTGGGGCGTCGACCTTGGCGCGCGCGACACCAGCGTAAAGCCGGGCGACGATTTCGATCGCTTCGCCAATGGCGGCTGGTTCGCCAAGACCGAGATACCGGCCGACCAGGCGTCGGCGGGGGTCGATTACGACGTCTATAATTTGACCCAGCGCCAGCTGCGCCAGGTCGTCACCGGCGCGCCGGCGACGAGCCAGGTCGGCGGCCTCTACCAGAGTTTCGCCGACGAGGCGCGCGTCGAGGCGCTGGGCGCCAAGCCGCTGATGGCCGACCTCGCCAAGGTCGCGGCAATCAAGGACAAGAGCGAGATGGCGCGCTTCATGGGCGCGTCGCAGGGCGCGTTCGGTACGACGATCGTCGGCGGCGGGCCTTATGCCGATACCGACGATCCGACGATCAATGTGCTGTGGCTGGGGCAGGGCGGGCTGGGCCTGCCCGAGCGCGAATATTATCTCGACGACCAGTTCAAGCCGCAGCGCGACGCCTATCGCGCCTATATTGTCCGCACTTTGGGACTGACCGGCGCGAAGAACCCCGAGGCCGCCGCCGACGCGATCATGGCCTATGAGACCGAGATCGCGAAGGTCAGCTGGAAGATCGCCGACCGCCGCGACATCGGCAAGATCAACAACCCGATGTCCTCGGCCGAACTCGCCGCCTATGCGCCCGGGCTCGACTGGAACGCGTGGTTCGCGGGGGCCGGGATCGGCCCGCAAAAGCGCATGATCGTCAACGAGACGACCGCGATCCGCGACATTTCGGCGCTCTATGCCAAGACGCCGCTCGACACGCTGAAGCTGTGGCAGCAATTCCATGTCGCCAACCAGGCCTCGCCCTATCTGTCGAAGGCCTTCGTCGACAGCCGCTTCGACTATACCAAGGTGCTGAGCGGGGTGAGCGAGCTGCGCCCGCGCTGGAAACGGGGGCTGACGCTCGTCGACGGCAGCCTCGGCGAGCTGGTCGGCGAGACCTATTCGCAGCAATATTTCCCCGCGAGCGCCAAGGCGAAGATGGAGGCGCTGGTCGCCAACCTCAAGCTCGCGATGGGCGACCGTATCCGCGCGAACAGCTGGATGGCGCCCGCCACCAAGGAAGCCGCGCTCGCCAAGCTCCAGAAGATGGACGTCATGGTCGGCTATCCCGACAAATGGCGCGACTATTCGGGGCTAAAGATCGACGCCGCCGATCTTTATGGCAATGTCCAGCGCAGCGGGAAGTTCGAATATGCCTATCAGCTGGGCGAACTCGGCAAGCCCGTCGACCGCAAGAAATGGTCGATGAACCCGCAGGAAGTGAACGCGTATAACGGCGGGCTGGAGAACAAGATCGTGTTCCCCGCGGGCATATTGCAGGCGCCTTATTTCAGCGAGACCGTCGACGATGCGGTCAATTATGGCGCGATCGGCGCCGTCATCGGCCACGAGATCATCCACGGCTTCGACGACCAGGGGCGCAAGATCGACGCCAATGGCGCGGTGCGCGACTGGTGGACCCCGGAGGACGCGGCGAAGTTCGACGCCGCGGCCAAGGCGTTCGGCGCACAATATGCGACCTATGAGGCGGCGCCCGGCGCCTTCATCAACCCCGACCTCACGATGGGCGAGAATATCGCCGACCTCGCGGGGCTGGAGGTCGCCTATGACGCCTATCATCGTTCGCTCGGCGGCAAGCCCGCGCCGGTGATCGATGGGCTGACCGGCGACCAGCGCTTCTTCCTCGCCTTCGCGCAGGCGTGGCGCGACAAGGCGCGCGAGGATTCGATCAAGCAGCAGGTGGCGAGCGACCCGCACAGCCCCGCGCGCTGGCGGATCATCGGCCCGGTGCGCAACGTCGACGCCTGGTACACGGCGTTTGGCGTCGGCACCGACGCCAAATATTATCTGAAGCCCGAGGATCGCACCAAGATCTGGTGAGGCTCAGTCGGGCAGGGCGGGGGCGGCGGTCGGTCGTCCCCGCCACGCCATCACGCCGAGCGACAGCGCGGCGCCCACGATCACGAACAGCGCGGGAAAGCCGCCGAGCACCGACATCATGCGGATGCCGTCGATTCCGGCCGCGGCGACGAGCACCATCGCGACCAGCCCGACCGTGACGCCCCAGACGACCTGGATCCACAAGGCAGCCTCGGGCCGCTCGGGGCTGATCCCGTGCGTCGACAGCGCGCTCATTGCCGAGACATTGGCGTCGGCGCCCGCCACATAGGACAGGAAGATCGCGAACAGCATGGTCGCGGTCACCACCGACCCGCCGCCGAGCGCGTCGAACAGGCGGAACAGCACGGGGTCGGGGCCTTGGCTCGACAGGATCGCGAACAGGCTGGCGCCGCTCTGCTGGTCGAGGATGATCGTCGCGCCGGCGATCGCGGTCATCCACACCGCGCCGAACAGCGCGGGCAGGATCAGGTTGAACAGGATGAAGGCGCGCACGCTGTAGCCGACCGCGAGGCGGCCGAGGAACAGCGCGGTCACCGGCGCCCAGGCCATCCAGTTCGCCCAGTTGAAGATCGTCCATTGCCGGTGCCAGTCGCGGTCGACGTCGAGCCCCAGGTTGCGCGGGATGAAGGTGGAGGCATAGTCGGCGCCGCCGCGCAGCGACAGGCCGAACATCTGCGCCGTCGGACCCGCCAGCAGCACGAAGGCGATGATCGCGAAGAAGATCCAGGTGTTGAGCACCGACAGCCCGGCGATGCCCTTCTGCAGGCCGGTCGCGGCCGAGATCAGGAAACTCGCGACGATCGCGATCATGATGCCCCAGCGCAGCCCTGCGCCGCCCGCGAAGCCGCCGAGCCCCTCGATCCCGCCCGCCAGCGCCAAAATGCCGGCGCCCATCGACGCCGCCATGCCCGCGACGAGCGCGTAGAGGCAGATGATGTCGATGCCCGACCCGACGGGCCCATGCGCGCGCTGGCCGAGCAAAGGCACGAACAGCGACGACAAGCTGAACGGCTCGCGACGGTTGTAATAGACGAGCGCGAAGGCGAGCGCTGCGACGGTGTAGATGCCATAGGGCGTCAGCGTCCAGTGGAGGAACATCGTCGACATGGCGAAGGCCGCGGCTTCGTCGCTGCCGGGTTTCAGCCCCAGCATCGTCGGCGGCGTGTTGAGGTGGAACAAAGGCTCGGCGGCGCCCCAGAACAGGATGCCCGTCGCGATGGTGGTGCACAACATCACCGCGAACCAGCGCCAGCGGCCGAGCAAAGGCTTGGCGCCCGGCCCGCCGATGATCGTCTTGCCGATCGGCGACACCGCCACCGCCGCGAGCAGGACAAGGAAGGCGACCCCTGCGACCGCAAAGGCCGGGCCGAACCAGGCGAGCACCCAGTTGTTGATCGCGACCTCGGCGGCAAAAAAGGCCTCGCGCTGCCACAGGCTCGCCAGCACCGCCGCCGCCAGCACGGCAAGCGGGACGAAGAAGACCGGGCGGTTCAGGCGGCGCGGCGCAGCGTCGGACAACAAATTTCCCATCGGCAAGGATGCGGTTGGTAACAGCATGGCGGTGCAGAACGCGGCGGTCAAATGGTTCGGAACGCCCCATGCCGATGCGCGTTCTGGTCGCAGGATCATCCTCTAAGGAGAGCTTCGATGACGAAGACCTTGTTCATGGCGGCGAGCGCGTTCGCCCTCATCGCCGGATCGGCGCACGCCTTCGAGCCGCTGCCCGACGGCACCACCACCGAAGAGCGCGCCAACACCGCGCGGCTCAACGCCGAGCAGAAGGCGCGCGCCGACGCCGAAGCTGCGGCCTATCAGCAGCAGGTTGCCGCGGTCGCTCAAGTCGAGGCGAACTCGCAAGCGGTCTTCGCCGAGGAAACCGCGGCCTATGAGGCCGAAAAGGCGCGCGTTGCGGCGATGTCGGCCGAAGAGCGGATCAAGTGGGAAGCCGATGTCGCGGCGTGCAAGGCCGGCGATACCACGCGCTGCGCCGCACCCGCGGTGCCGCCCAAGCCCTAATCGATTAGGGCATCCGGCGGGCTGGGCGCGGTCTCGCTCGCCGGGGCGACGGCCAGGGTGGCGATGACCGGCGGCGGCGCGTCGGTCGCCGTCGCCGCGACCTCGACGGGCACCGGTGACTGCATTACGATCGTCCGCGCCGCCGCGGGATCGTCGAAGCGGCCGCCATAGGCATAATCCTGGTCGGGCGGCGATGAATAGTCGATCTCGACCGCGCCCAGTTCGCGGAACGCATGATCCATGCGCGCGTCATTCTCCGCCATGCGCGGCATCGCAGCGCCGTAGCCCGGCCCGCAATCATAGCAGGGCTCGCCGAACGAACTCGATACGCCGAGCGCGTCGGGATTGCCGGTGACTTCGGCGTAGGACCCATATTCGCTGCCGGCCATCACCTCCTGCCCGACGACGAAATTGCCGAGCAACATCCCGCCGATCGCCCCGATTCCCGCGGCGCCGGCCCAGATCAGGCTTTTCGGAAGTGCCCCTTTGCCTCGCATGAGGGAGTAACGCCGCGGCGCGAATGGGGTTGCATGACGATTTCGGGACCGCCCTCCGTCCATTCGTCGATGGAAGATCGACCTTCGTCCGGAAATCGACCGCTCATTCCGTCCGGTCGAACGCCGAATGCACGGCGGGGCGGCACCCGGTATCTCTCCAAATGCGGGATACGGGGGCGTTGGCCTTCCCCGGTCCGGGTCCTCGTATCTCGCATCCCCCAAGAGAGGACTCCCCCCATGACGAAACTTACCCTGATCCTGCTGGCGGTGCCCCTGGCGCTCACCAGCATCTCCGTTCCCGCCGCCGCCGAGGATTTGCGCAGCGTGACGGTCCATTACGACGATCTCAACCTCGCGAGCCCCAAAGGCCGCGAACGGCTGGAAACCCGCGTCCGCGTTGCGGTCCGCGCGGTCTGCCGTACGAACTCGCGGCCCACGCTCAGGGAACAGTCCGACTCGCGCGACTGCGAGCGCGTCGCGACCGCGAACAGCGACGCGCAGCTCGCCAGCCTGTTCAACGGCAATGGCACCGCGCTCGCCGCGCGCGCGCCGGTGGTCGTCGCAGCACCCTGACGATGTCCCCGGCCCGACGGCCGGTAAAGGGCGGCCATGCTCCGGCATGGCCGCCTTTTTCTTGGCCCCTTGCTGTCCGGGGCCGGGAATTCTGCGGCGAACCGAAGCTTTTGCCACCTAAAAGATTTGCGGTGGAGCTACGCCATGGGCAATAGCCGACTCAGCTTGTTTTTTCCGGGGGAATTTGGGGTGGCGGAAATTGTTGGCGGTCCGGGTGACGACACGCTGAATGGCACGGCAGACGCCGACACGATCATCGGCAACGACGGCAACGACAAGATCGACGGCAAGGGCGGTGCCGATACCATCCTGGCCGGCGCCGGCGACGACACCATCTATTATTCGACGCCCGCCCACAATGTGACCGGCGAGACGATCGACGGCGGCACCGGCTTCGATACGATCGAGGTCAAGTCGACCGGGCATGATATCAGCCTGGTGAGCTTCACCAATATCGAGGCGCTGGTGGCGCCGACTATCGGGCTGACGCGCGTCGGCGCAGCGCAGCTCAACGGTCTTTCGTCGCTGTCGGGCGGATTTCAACTCGTCGACGCGGGAACGATCTCGCTGGCCGGCGCCCGCCTTGGCTCCGGGACTGTCATCCGGCTCGCCGACGCCGCGACCACGATCGATCTTGGTTCGGCCGCGGTCGTCGGACCCAATAACCCGATCGACGTGATCGTCCACGGCGGTGCGGGCAACGATAGCATCACCGGCAGTATTTCCAACGACGTCATCAGCGGCGGCGGCGGGAACGACACGCTCGACGGCGGCGACGGCAACGACCGGGTCAATGGCGGCGCGGGGATCGATATCGTCCGCGGCGGCGCCGGCGACGACCAGCTGGTCATCCAAAGCATGGCGGACGTGAGCAGCGCCGAAATCTACGACGGCGGCACCGGTTTCGACACCTTGTATTTTGATGGGTTCAACGGTTTCGGACAATTCGATCTCACGGGCTTGACGCTGACGGGCATCGAACGGGTCTCCGATGGTTTCGGCTCTTCCGACTACGCCTATCTGACGATGCGGATCGCACAGGTCGATCCGCTGACCGAAATCGCTGCGGTCATCGTGCTCGCCGACGGTGGAATTTTGTCGCTGGCGGGGGTCACGCTGTCGGGCGATGCGATTTTTTCGAGCAACAACGACACGACGGTGGATGCCAGCGGGGCCGCGGCGGGCTACCTCTTCTACTTGGGCGGAACGGCGGTGGACGACGTCACCGGTACCGCGAGCCGCGATCTTCTCAACGGCAGAGCCGGTAACGATATCATCCGGGGCGGGCTCGGCAATGACCAGATCCAGGGCGGAAGCGGCGTCGACCGGCTATATGGCGGCGACGGCGATGATGAACTCTATATCGGTGTCGGCGACAGCGCCACGGGTGAAGTCTATGACGGAGGAGCCGGGATCGACATCCTGGTCATCGACGAGCCGGTCGACCTGCGCACGGTAACGCTATCGGGTATCGAGCAAGTCACGGGCACAGTGACGATCAATATCGCGCAGTTGGTGGGCCTGCAGCGCGCGCACGGCGATTTCCAGCTCGGCCATGGCGGCAATCTGGTCCTCGCCGCCGACGGGGTCGACCTGACCAACAGCTATTTGCGCGCTGCCGATGCCGCAACCACGATCGACGCCCGGGCGGTCGGCTACGGCCTCTATATATATGGCGGCGCGGCGAATGATGTTCTGCTGGGCGGCCGGGCGACCGACCATCTTTACGGCGGCGCCGGCATCAACCGTCTCGACGGCGGCGAAGGCGACGATTTCCTGTATGTCGACCATCATCGGGGCGATGTGTCGGGGGCGCATGTGTTCGAAGGCGGCGCCGGCGCCGACACGCTCAATCTGTTTGTCGGGGACTATAATCTGTCGCTGGCGACGGTGACCGGTATCGAGACGATCGCATATCAGGCCTTCTCCTACGACGATGTCCTCACGATTTCGGTCGCACAGCTGAACGCGGTGTCGACCTTCTACGGCACGGGCCATATCCAGATCGCCAATGGCGGCACGGTGACGATGAACGGCAAGACGTTCAGTTCGGGCGTCGTCCATCTGTCCAACGCCGGCAATGTCTTCGATCTGACGGGCTCGACGGCCAGCGGAACGCAGATAGAGGGCGGCACGTCCGCCGACACGATTACCGGCGGCTCATTGAACGATAGCCTGCTCGGCGGCGGCGGCAACGACGTGCTGAACGGCGGCGAAGGCGCAGACTTTCTCCGTGGCGGCATCGGTCGCGATACGATGCGCGGAGGGCTCGGCGACGACATCTTCGATATCGGCGCGGCGTCGGACATCGTTGCCAGCGAGATTTACGACGGCGGCGACGGATTCGATACGCTGCAGTTCTTCATCGGCGCGAACGGGCTCAATATCTCGAACGTGACGCTGACCAGCGTCGAAAATCTGCTCGTGACGGATAGCGCGCGTTTGCTGCTCACCGCGGGGCAGCTCGACCAGGCGACGTCGATCAACTCGGGTACCTATGTCCTGACGACCGCGGGCTCGGTCTCGATGAACGGCGTGGCGTCGCTTTTCTCGACCTTCTTCCTTTCGGATCTGGGCAACAGCTTCGACCTGACCGGTTTCCTGCCCGGCGCGGGAACCGTCACGGGCGGCGCCGGGGCCGACCAGATCACCGGCGCGGCGGGCAACGACACGCTGTACGGCGGCGGCGGGAACGACGTCATCGCGGGCGCCGCGGGCCATGACGTCATCGACCCGGGTACGGGCGTCGACCGCGTGAACGGTGGTGCGGGGAACGACACCATCCTCTTTTCCGCCGTGCAGTCGTCGAGCACGCCGACAGCGGTCGGCCTGATCGACGGCGGTGCCGACAGCGACGTCATCGATCTGCGCAATGTCGGCCCAACCGTGGCGGGGACGATCGAGGCCGAGCCGGGGCGCTTCGCCTTCGGTATCTTCGTCGGCAGCCAACGGTTCGAGGTGATCGCGGTCGAACGCATCCTGTTCGGCAATGCCAACGACATGGTCGGGGTGCCGCCGGGCTATACCGGCTCGGTCGAGCTGCGCGCCGGGGGCGGCAACGACAGCATCACCGCCGAGGGATCGTCCAAATTCTACGGCGAGGACGGCGACGACAATTTCTTCCTGTCGGGCGTGTTCGGGCGCACCGTATCGGGGCTCGTCGACGGCGGCGCCGGGCGCGACCGGCTCGACCTCAACATCGCCTTCACGGTCGATCTGACGACCGCCATCGCGCGGGCGGGCGATGCGACCTATTCGGTGCGCGGCTTCGAACATATCCGCGCGGCGGCGACCGGCGGCTACCTGACGACCATCCTCGGCTCGGCGGCGGCGGAGACGATCGAGGTCAATGCGCAGTTCGACGACGGGTCGGTCGGCGTGGTCTTCGACGGCCGCGGCGGCGACGATTTCCTCAGCGGCAGCAAGGGTGCCGACGAACTGCGCGGCGGCAGCGGCAACGACGTGATCGACGGGCGCCTCGGCGCCGACCGGCTCTTCGGCGGGCTCGGCGACGATGTCTTCTATGTCGACCGCACCGGCGACATCGTCTTCGAAAATGACGGCGAGGGCACCGACACCGCGGTCGCCACCGGCAGTTTCTATCTCTACGCCAATATCGAGAACCTGACCCTGGCGGCAGGCACCGGCAATATCTTCGGCGTGGGCAACGAACTCGCGAACACGATCCTCGGCAACGACGGCGAAAATCTGCTGATCGCGGGGGCGGGCGCCGATATCGTCCGCGGCGGGGGCGGGCGCGACGCCATTTTCGGCGAGAATGGCGACGACCAGCTCTTCGGCGATGCGGGGATCGACTATATCGTGGCGGGCTCCGGCAATGACAGTATCGCGGGCGGCAAGGACGCCGACGAAATCTACGGCGGCGACGGCGACGATTATATCTACGGCGGCAACAATGGCGGCAGCCTCGCGGACGCGGATTTCTCGACCGACATTCTCGTCGGCGGCGCCGGGAATGACTTCATCAACGGCGGCGAAGCTTTTTATCCCAGCGGCAACGGTCTTGGCGATTACGACCTGATGTATGGAAACGAAGGCGACGATCGCTATTTTGTCGACACGCCGGCAGACCTTGTTTTCGAAAATGCCGGCGAGGGCGATGACACTGTCTACGCCGGGATAGAGGGTGCCGGCTATTATCTCTATGCCAATATCGAAAATCTGTTCCTGGAGGGCACCACACCCTTTGGGGTCGGAAACGATCTGGACAATGTGATGGGCGGCAATGCCGTGGGCAATTTTCTGCTCGGCGGCGCGGGCAACGATCGGCTCGACGGCAGGGGCGGCAACGACGTGCTGTTCGGCGAGGCGGGGAATGATGTCTTCGTCTTCACGGGCGGCGCCGGATCGGACGTCATCGGCGACTTCACCCGCGGACAGGATCGCATCGACCTCAGCGCGCTCGGCATCACCGGGCTCGCGCAGATCAGCGGCGGCTTCGTGCAGGACGGCAATGTCGGCGCGATCCGCCTCGCCTCGGGCGACCTGATCGTGCTGCACAATGTCGATATGGCGACGCTGACCGCAGGCGACTTCATCTTCGCGAGCAGCCCGGCCAAGATCGACGCGGCGGCCGACAAGGCGGTGGTCGCGCCGGACGCGTTCGATGGCGGCGGCGATGCGCCGCTCTTCGGCGACCAGGGCGCCGAAATCTGGCTCAACCTCTACGAACGCGAGGCGCTGCTCTTCGGCTGACCCTGCCGGTCAGCCCTGCATGATCGCCTTGACGTCGTGCAGATAGGTGCGGCCGATGCGATGCACGCCGCCTTCGCCGAGGTCGACGCTCCACGCGCCGTCGCCATGGTGCTTGAGCCCGGCGATGCCGTCGCGGCGCACCATTTTCGAGCGGTGGATACGCAGGAACTGGTCGGGATCCATGCGCGCCTCCAGCGACTTGATCGTCTGGTGGATCAGCCAGCTGCGGGCGCCGACGTGCAGCCGCATATAGTCGCGCTCGGCCTCGATCAGGTCGACCTGGCCCGCGTCGATGCGCAGCATCTCGCCGCGGTTCTGGACCCAGAATTCGCCGATCCACTTGCTCTTGGGCGATCGCGTCCGGTCGGTCGCGCGCCATTCGCGCACGCGCGTCAGCGCGCGGCCCAGGCGGTCGGGCGACACGGGCTTGAGTAGATAATCGACCGCCGCGACGTCGAAGGCGGCGACGGCATATTGGTCGAAGGCGGTGACGAAGATCACCGCGGGCGGATTGTCGAGCTTGTCGATCGCCGCGGCGACGTCGAGCCCGCTGAGCCCCGGCATCGCGATGTCGCAGAGCACCAGGTCGGGCGCCAGCGCCTCGACCAGCCGCAATGCCGACGCGCCGTCGGTCGCGGTGCCGACCAGCGACACCCCTTCCTGCTGCCCCGCCAGGATTTGCAGCCGCTCGATGGCCAGCGGCTCGTCGTCGACGATCAAGGTCCGCAAAGTCTGGATCATCGTCTCAGCATCCCCCCTGCTGCGTAAACGGCAGCCACAGCGACACGACGAAGCCGCCGTCGTCGGACTTGCCCCATTCGCATCCGGCTGTGGGACCATAGCGCGTCAGCAGCCGCTCGCGAACATTGCCGAGGCCGAGGCCCGTGCCTGGCGCGGGCACCGGCGCCTTGGGGTCGATGTCATTCTCGATCCGCAGCACCAGCAGGCCATATTCGGCGCTGGCGGTCAGCCGGATCGCGATCGTACCCTTGCTGGGCGCGACGCCATATTTGATAGCATTTTCGATGATCGGCTGCAGGATCAGCACGGGCACGCACGCATGCTCCAGATCCTGGGGCATCGTCACCTCGACCTGCAGGCGGTCGGGAAAGCGCGTCTGCTCGATGTCGAGATATAGCCGCTGCAGCGCGATCTCCTCGTCGAGGCTGACCAGCTGCTCGGGATCGACCGCCAAACTCGACCGCAGGAAAGACGCCAGGTTCATGATCATCGTCTCGGCCTCGGCCTTCGATCCCTTGAGCACCAGCGTCGACAGCGAGTTGAGCGTGTTGAACAGGAAGTGCGGATTGACCTGATAATGCAGCGCGCGGAGCTGCGCGGTCTGCGCCTCGATCCGGTAGCTGTCGGCGCGGCGCTCTACCGCGTGCATCTCATTGGCATAGCCAAAGGCGACATAGAGGGCCGCCCACACGGCGAAGAAGAAATACCAGCGGATCGAGCTGTCGAGGATCAGCACCAGTTCCCACGCGACGGGGAATTTCTCCTGCACCTCGGCAATGATCTTCTGCGTGTCGGCGGCGGGGAACCAGTAGAAGAAGACGAGCAGGTTGATCGAGGCGTAGAGGATCACTAGCGGGATCGCGGTCCCGAGCGCCGCCGCGAGCCGCGCGCCGAAGCTCTTGGGCTGGACGCGCTGGAGCAGCTGATAGAGCACGAAGGTGCAAAGGATGCCCGCGACCACGACGAGCGCGCGCCGCCCGATGAACTCCATCTGGTCGGTCGCACCGGTCAGTATCGCGAGGCCGGTGGTGATGAGGAAATAGAGCAGCCACATCACGATGATCGAGCCGATCGCGACGCGCGGATTGACGCGGGCGTCGGAGGCACGCCAGTCGGGCGCGGCGGCGAGGAATCTGGCGCGGCGATCGCTCTGGGCCAGTTTGCGGTCGGACATATTCATTGCCGCCCTCCTAGACCAACGGCGCAGGGCATGCGAGTCGGCACTGGACCGCCAGTCGAACATCGGGGGAAGTTGGTCGAAAGCTGAAGCCCAGATGAACGGCTGTTCAGATCACGCGCTCGGGCATCGCGCCGCGCCAGCGACCGCGCTTGTAGATGGCCCAGGCCATCGTCACCGAAGCGAGCGAGGAAAGCGGAAAGCTCCACCACAATATGTCGCTGCCGATGATCGGATAGCCGAAATAATAGATGCCGAGGCGGATCGGAAACATCGACAGGAACAGGATCAGCAGCGGCGGCAGCACCGAGCCATTGGCGCGCAGCGTGCTGACCAGCACGATCGTCGTGCCGAAGGGCAGGAAGGTCCAGGTCGCGATCAGCTGGATATTGCGCGCGACCTCGATCGCGGGGCTGCCGCTGCCGAGAAACAAAGCGAGCGCGGCGCGGTCGAAGAGCAGCAGCAGCACGATCAGCACCCCGGTCATGCCCAGGTTGATCGCGATCCCGCCATTGGTGACCGAAGACACGCGGTCCCAGCGCCCGGCGCCGATATTCTGTGCCGCCATCGAACTCACCGCGGCGCCGACCGCGAGCGCGGGCATCTGGATATAGTTCCACAGCTGTAACGTCGCGCCATAGGCCGCGGAGGTCACCAGCCCCTCGCGGTTGACGAGCCCGACCATGACGAGCCCCGCGCCCGAGATGACGAGCATTTGTGCCCCCATCGGCAGCCCGCGCCCGACGATGAAGCGCAGCTCCGACCATTTGGGGATCAGGTACAACAGCTCGCGCCCGCGCAGCCGCAGCGCATGGTTCTTCGCATAGAACCAGCCGATCATGCCCGCGAGGCTGATCAGTCCGGCAAGCGCGGTCGCGAGCGCACTGCCCGCGATGCCGAGGCGCGGAAACGGGCCGAGCCCGAGGATCAGCACCGGGTTGAAGGCGATGTCGAGCACCACCGCCAAGATCATGAAACGCAGCGGCGTCACCGCATCGCCCGCGCCGCGCGAGGCCATCATCAGCGTGACGCTGAGCATGCTCGCGGGCACCGCGAGAAAGGTGACGCGGAGGTAATCATGCGCCAGCGCAAAGGCCTCTGGCGGGGTTTTGAGCCAGCGCAGTATCTGGTCCGACGCGAACCAGCCGATGATCGCGATGACGACCGAGAAGATCAGCGCGAGCCCGATCACGCCGCCGGTGGCGCGGCGCGCGGCGTCGATGTCGCCGCGCCCCATCGACTGGCCGATGAGCACGGTCGCGGCCATGCCGAAACCGAAAAAGGCGCCGAACATCAGGAACATGATGATGTTCGCATTGGCGGTCGCGGCGAGCGCGCCCTCGCCGAGGAACTGCCCGACCCAGATCGAATTCACCGACCCCGACAAAGTCTGGAGGATGTTCGACGCGAGCGTCGGCAGCGCGAAGAGGATCAGCGTCTTGGCGATCGGCCCCTGCGTCAGGTCCATCCGCCCGCCACCGCGCGCGGTCTGGCGCGGCAGGACCGGGCTCGCAGCCGGATCCGCCGCCGCCGCGACCGGCGTCGGCGTGACGGGGCCTTCGCCGTTGGTCATAAAAAATCCTCCCCGCTCGCGGGGAGGGGGACCAGCCGGAGGGTGGTGGAGGAGGCTCGCGTCCTGACGCGGCGTCGCGCAAGGATGCCATCCCCCTCCGTCAGCCGTTCCGGCTGCCACCTCCCCGCGAGCGGGGAGGATTTTAGATTAGCGCTCACCCCAGGCGCGCCAGCGCGGCAGTCAGGCGGTCGGCTTCGGCTTCCTTCGCGGCATGGTCGGCGCGCGCCTTTTCGACCGCTTCCGGCTTGGCGCGTTCGACGAACGACGGGTTATTCAGACGGCCGGTAAGGCCGTCGCGTTCCTTCGCCGCGGCGGCGAGCGCCTTGGTCAGGCGGTCGCGCTCGGCGGCGATGTCGATCACGCCTTCGAGCGGCACGGTGATCGTCTCGCCCTCGACGACGAGCTGCGCAGAGGCGCCCGCGGGAGCAGGATCGAAGCTGATCGCCTCGAGCCGCGCGAGGCGGTCGAGCTGCGCCGCAAGCTTGTCGGCGCGACCCATCAGTGATGCCGGGAAGTGCGCGGTCAGGCGCGCGCCTGGGGGCAGGCCGAGTTCGGCCTTTGCGGTGCGCAGTTCGCTGACGAGCTTGATCAGCCAGTCGATATCGGCGCTGGCCTCGGCGTCGCGCTTCGCATTTGGCTCGGGCCATTGGGCCGTGATCAGCGGGTAGTCCGCGCGGTCGCCGAGCCCGGTCCACAGCTCTTCGGTGATGAAAGGCATGAAGGGGTGGAGCATGACGAGGATCTGGTCGAGCACCCAGCCAGTGACGGCTTTGGTCTCGTCGTCGATAGCGCCCTTGATCAGCTCCAGATACCAGTCGCAGAAACGATCCCAGGCAAAGCTGTAGATCGCGTTCGCGGCCTCGTCGAAACGATAGGCGGCGAAAGCACTTTCCATCGCGGCAACGGTCGCGGCGACCTCGCCGATGATCCAACGGTTGACCGGCAGCGTTGCCGCGGGCGCTTCGAAGCTGGTCGAGGCCGAAATGCCATTGGCTTCGCAGAAACGCGCGGCGTTCCACAGCTTGGTCGCGAAGTTGCGATAGCCCGCGAGGCGCGCGTCATCCATCTTGATGTCGCGGCCCTGGCTTTCCATCGCCGCCATGAAGAAGCGCAGCGCGTCGGCGCCATATTGGTCGATCAGCCCGAGCGGGTCGACGACATTGCCCTTCGACTTCGACATCTTCGCACCATCGGGCGCGCGGACGAGGCCGTGGAGGTAGAGCGTCTTCCACGGCACATCGCCCATGAACTCCATCCCCTGCATCGCCATGCGCGCATCCCAGAAGAAGAGGATGTCGAAGCCGGAGATCAGGACGTCGTTGGGGTAGTGGCGGCGGAGCAACTCGGTATTCTCGGGCCAGCCAAGCGTCGCGAAGGGCCAGAGCGCGGAGGAGAACCACGTGTCGAGGACGTCTTCGTCGCGGGTGAGGGCGACGTCCGCGCCGGCTTCGGCCTGCGCTTCCTCTTCGGTCTCGGCGACGAAGATACGGCCATCTTCGGCGTACCAAGCCGGAATCCGGTGTCCCCACCACAGCTGGCGCGAGACGCACCACGGCTGGATATTCTCCATCCAGTTGAAGAAGGTCTTTTCCCACGTCTTGGGCACGATGTTGATGCGCCCGTCGCGCACCGCCTGCATAGGGGGCTGCGCGAGCGTTTCGGCATCGACATACCATTGGTCGGTCAGCCAAGGCTCGATAACCACGCCGCCGCGATCCCCGAACGGCGTCTGGATCGTGCGGGGTTCGGCGTCATGCTCGCCGCCGTCCTTGTCGACGTGCGGGATCAGGAAGCCGGCTTCCTTCATCCGGTTCACGACCAGTTCGCGCGCGCCGTCCTTGCCGTCGCGCTTGAAGCGGTGAAGGCCGAGATATTCGTCCGGGATCAGCCCGTCGGCGGTCTGGATGACGTTCGCGTCGCCGTCGAGCATGTTGAGCATCTCGCCGGGCTTGAATCCCGCGCGCTTGCCGACGTCGAAGTCGTTGAAATCATGCCCTGGCGTGATCTTCACCGCGCCCGAGCCCAGTTCGGGATCGGCATGCTCGTCGGCGACGACCTTGAAGCGACGCCCGGTGATCGGCTGTAATATGTCCTTGCCGATCACGCTCTTGTAGCGCGCGTCGTCGGGGTGCACCGCGACCGCCATGTCGGCGAGCATCGTTTCGGGGCGCGTCGTCGCGACCTCGATATAGTCGCGTCCGTCGTCGAGCGTCACGCCGTCGGCGAGCGGATATTTGAAATGCCAGAAGCCGCCCTGCACCTCGTGCGTCTCGACCTCGAGGTCCGAGATCGCGGTCTTAAGCTTGGGGTCCCAGTTCACCAGCCTTTTGTCGCGGTAAATGAGGCCCTTCTTGTGCAGATCGACGAAGACCTTGACCACCGCTTCGGTGAAATGCGGGTCCATCGTGAACTGCTCGCGCGACCAGTCCATCGAGCAGCCGAGGCGGCGGAGCTGGCCGGTGATCTGGCCGCCGCTCTCTGCTTTCCATTGCCACACCTTCGCGACGAATTCGTCGCGCGTGTAGTTGGTGCGCTTGTCCTGCCGCTCCTCGAGCTGGCGTTCGACGACCATCTGCGTCGCGATGCCGGCATGGTCCATGCCGACGACCCATAACGCGTCTTTTCCTCGCAACCGCTCGTAGCGGACGAGCACGTCTTGCAATGTGTTGTCGAGCGCATGGCCGATGTGCAGCGCGCCGGTGACGTTCGGCGGCGGGTTGACGATCGTGAACGGCTCGGCGTCGGGACGCGCGGGGCGAAACAGCCCGCGGCTCTCCCATTCATGGGCCCATTTCGCCTCGATAGCGGCGGGATCGAAGGTTTTTTCCATCGGCATAGCCGCGCGCCTTTGCCAGCCGGGGGGCGAGGCGGCAAGGGGGAACCCAACTCCTTTCCCGTTCGCATCGAGCGTAGTCGAGATGCCAATCGGTCGTGCGCGCCTTCGGGGTGTCTCGACTTCGCTCGCCACGAACGGGATTCAAAGGGTGCTATTTCCTCAGATGCTTGCCCATCCAGCCGAACACCGTCCGGTACCATTGCACGCTGTTCTGGCCCTTCAGGATCCAGTGGTTCTCGTCGGGGAAGACGAGCAATTCGCCCTCGACGCCCTGCCGCTGCAGCGCGGTATACGCCGCGAGGCCCTGGCTGTACGGGATGCGGAAGTCCTTTTCGCCGTGGATCACCAGCGTCGGGGTCTTCCACTTGGTGACGTGATTGACCGGATTCCACTTTTCCGCGTCGGTTCGCTGCCACCAGGGACCGCCATGGTCCCATTCGTCGAACCAGAGTTCCTCGGTCTCGAACGCCATCGCGCGCAGGTCGAACACCCCGGCATGGGTGACCAGGCATTTGAAACCATCGGGCCACTGACCCGCGATCCAGTTCATCATATAGCCGCCGTACGAGCCGCCGAGCGCGCAGGCGTTCGTGGTGTCGACATTGGCGTCGGTCGCGCCCGCGGCGGCGAGGCCGAGCTTCAGGTCCTCGAGCGGCTTGCCGCCCCAATCCTGCTTGATGCTGTCGGTGAAGGCCTGGCCGTAACCCGTCGAGCCGTGGAAATCGATCGTCACCGCGGCATAGCCCGGCGCCGAGAAGAGCCGCGGGTTCCAGCGCGTCGACCAGCTGTTGCCGAAGCTCGACTGCGGTCCGCCATGGACGAGAAAGGCCACCGGGATCTTGCCCTTGGTGTCGGCGGTCTTGACGATCTGGCCCCACACGGTGTCGCCGTTCGCGCCCTTGAAGCTGAAGCGCTTGGCATCGACCGGATCGATCCCGGCCATCTGGTCGCGGTTGACGTCGGTCAGCCGCTTGACCTTGCCCTTGGCGTCGCGCGTCCAGAGGTCGGTCGGCACCGCGACGCTGTTGCGCGAATAGAGCAGGGCGCCGCCGGGCAGCACCGTCACGTCGCCGATATTGCCTTCATATTCCTCGGCGGTGGCCTTGAGCTTCTCGACCTTGCCGCTCTTCGCGTCGACCTTGAACACTGGATGGTCGAGCACGTCCTGCGCGGTGATGTAGAGCGATTTGCCGTCGGCCGCCCAGGCGATCGAGCCCACCGAACGATCCCACGCGTCGGTCAATTTGCGCGTTTCGCCGGTCGCGAGGTCGCGGAGCATCAGCACCTGCCGGTCGGCTTCGTAACCCGGCCGCGCCATCGCCGCGTAAGCCAGCCACTTGCCGTCGGGCGACGGGGCGGGCAGCGTGTCGGTCGCCTGATTGTCCGCGGTCAGGTTCACCGGCATCATCCGGCGGTCGACCAGCCAGCTATAGATGTCGAGGTTGGTCGAGGTCGGCTCGTCCTTGTCGGCCTTGCGAAGCGTGAAGAAGATCGTGCGGCTGTCGGCACCCCACGCCAGCTCCTCGCCGCCGCCGAAGGGCTTCGACGGGCTGTCGCCGGTCAGACCGGCGTCGACCGGGCGCGCGGCCGTCGCCTTGCCGCCTTCGAGGTTGAAGATGAAGGGGCGGCTGTAGGTGCCGGGGGTTTCCCAGCTGTCCCAGTGGCGCACGAACCCGCTTTGATCCTTGTAGAGGCGCCCGGTGCCGGGCCCGGGGAGTTCGCCCTTGTCCTTGGCCTCGCAGCCGAAATCGGTGCACTCGCGCGGCACGTCGCCCCAGGCGAGCAATTTGCCGCCGTCGGGCGCAATCTTGAAGCCCGAGACATCGGCCTTGGTATCGGTGACCTGCGTCGCAGCCGCGCCTGCGGCCTTGGGGTCGATGCGCCAGACCTGGCTCTTGCCCGAGGCGTTCGAGAGGAAATAGAGGCTGCCGTCGGGGTGGAAGGCGGGCGCGGTCTCGTTCTTGTCCGCGGTGTCGGCAACGCGCACCGGCACCGCATCCTTGGCATTCCGATCGACTAGCCACAGGCCGGTCGCGCGCTTGTAGGTTTCTGCCGCGGTCTCGGTCAGCTGATACACGACCCAGCGCCCGTCGGGCGAAGCCGTCGGCGCGGCGACGCGCTTCAGCGTCGCGAGATCGACCTCGGTCATCGGCCGGGCGGCGGCGGGGGCGGAAAGGGCGGCGGCGAGCGCGAAGGCGCTGGGAATGAGGAAGTTACGCATGCAACGGCTTTAGCGATGCCGCGGGCGGGTTCAAGGACGAAGCGCCGCCAAAAAGCCGCTAGGCGCACCGAAACAAAGACTCTCTGGCGCGGCTCTGCCATAGCGCGCATCGGCGGACAGAGGTAGCAGAGGGGCGCGGCGTGTTTCGTTTGGCATCATCGTCGGTGAAATGGTTCGTGCCGCTGCTCGCGGGCGCCAGCCTGCGCGACCGCGTCGCCGCCAGCCTTGGGGCGCTGGCCGGTATCGGCGTCGTGGGCCTTGCCGGAACGATGTTCTTTTCGTTTCCGAGCCTGTGGATCGTCGCGCCGATCGCCGCGTCGGCGGTGCTGCTCTTTGCGGTCCCCGCCAGCCCGCTGGCCCAGCCTTGGTCGATCGTCGGCGGCAATATCGTATCGGCGTTGACCGGCATGGCGATGCTGCACCTCGTTCCCGACCAAGTGCTTGCCGCGGCCCTTGCGGTCTCGGGTGCGATCCTCGCGATGTCGCTTGCGCGCTGCTTGCATCCGCCGGGGGGCGCCGTCGCGCTGAGCGCCGTCATCGGCGCGCGAAGCTTCGTATCGGCGGATGGGCCTGGCTTTCTGGCGCTCGTCGCGCTCGATTCGGTTCTGCTCGTGGGGACGGGTTGGCTCTTCCACCGGGTGTCGGGCCACAGCTACCCCCACCGACCGCGGCCGGTCGAAGGCAAACCGCCGGTACCGGCCCCCTTCGGGGTGCAGATGGCCGACATCGACGCCGCGCTTGAAGATCTCGGCGAGACCTTCGACATCGGCCGCGAGGATCTGGCGCTGCTGCTCGAACGCGCCGAGGTGCACGCGGCGGCGCGGGTGGGGAAGGGGTAGCGAGCGGGGTTTCGGAAACGGTCTATGGCGGCTTTGGGGTGGGGAGCTGCCGTTTAGCCCTCTCCCGTTGAGGGGAGAGGATAGCGCAGCTTGCTCCGTCAGGAGCTAGCGAAGCTTGGAGAGGGGTGCTTGGACGCCTCTGGCGGTCGGAAACCCCTCTCAACTCCGGCTAGGCAGCAAGCTGCCAAGCCTGCGTATCTCTCCCCTTAAGGGGAGAGAGCATAACCCTGCGAACGTCCCCTAACGCCCGAAACCGGTCGCTCGAAGCCGCCGCAGCATAGCTCGCGCAAAGCCCAGCCCTACTCCCCCGCCTTGTCACACCCCTTGCGGCTCTTCGCCATCGCCTCCGCCTTGCGCCACGCGCTCCGAAACAGCCGGTCGCGCTCGGCCTTCGCGCCGATATCGTAGCGCGCCTGCGCCACCGGACGCCCGACCGCATCCTGCAGCGACAGCGTCACCACGCCGCCCGCCTCGAACAGCTCGTAGGGATCGCCGTCCCAGTCGGTGTCGTCGATCGCCGCCGAGGCATAGCGGTACGGGCTCCCGCCGATCCGCTGCTCGACCCCGAAGGGTTCGAGCTCGACCGTCCAACTCGCACCGCCGTCCATCAGCACGATCATCTTCAGGTCGCGCAGCGCACCCACAGGGCCGCCGACGCTCGACACGTCGCCGATCGCGCTGGTCAGCTCGCCGATCGCCCCGGCCTCGGCATCGTCATATTGCAGGCTGAGCCCCGGCTTATCGAGATCGCGATATTGCGGCTTGCTCGCGTCGAGCATCGGCGGCGTCCAGCTGATCGACCGCGACCAGATGTCGCCCTCGCTGTCGACCTGCGCGACGACATCGACATGCGCGCCGCGGCTGCCCTTGGCGATCGCACTGCACACCCAGTCGCCGTCATATTGCCCCATTGCCGGAACCGGGCTTGCCAGCAGCGCCGCACCGGCCAGCACGCGGATCATCGCACCAAGGCTCCGCCCTTCATCACATGGTCGATCTTCTCCAGCACCGTGATGTCGGCGAGCGGGTCGGCCTTGACCGCGACCATGTCGGCGTAGCGCCCGGGCACGATCGCGCCGACGTCGCCGCGGCCCATTTCCTCGGCGGCGCGGCCCGTCGCCGACTGGATCGCCTGCATCGGCGTCATCCCGTATTTCACCATGTTGCGGAACTGCCGCGCGTTGAGCCCGTGCGGATAGACGCCGGCGTCGGTCGCGTAACCGATGTTCACCCCCAGCTCGACCGCGCGCCGGAACGCTGCGCGCTGCGCGTCGGTGGTCTCGCGGTTCTTGCGCAGATATTCGGCGGGCCAGCCCTCCTTGGTGCCGACATCCTCGATATAATCGCCGTTATAGATATCCATCGCGAGCCAAGTGCCGTGCTTCTTGGCGAGCTGGAGCGTCGCTTCATCGGCGAGGCTGGCATGTTCGATGCTGTCGACACCGGCGTTGATCGCATTCTGGATACCGACCGCGCCATGCGCGTGCGCGGTGACGCGTTTGCCGCGGGCATGCGCCACCTTGACGATCGCGGCGAGCTGCTCGGGCGTGAGCTCGGGCGCGCCGGGCTCGGTGCCGATCGCCAGCACCGCGCCGGTCGCGATGGTCTTGATGAAATCGGCGCCATGGTCGAGCAGATAGGCGGTCTTTTGCGCGGCTTCCCCGGGGGTCGCCGCCACGCCGAGCCGCATGTCGGCGGGCAACTCCTCATTGGGAACCACGCCGTTGAGTTCGCCGCCGCCCTTGGGGATCGTCAGATAGGCACCCGCAACCCACATGCGCGGCCCCGGCACGTCGCCGCGGTCGATTGCGTTGCGCAAAGTCACGTCGGTCAGCCCGCGATAGGTGCCGACGTCGCGCACGCTCGTGAACCCCGCGTCGAGCGTCACCCGCGCGTTGCGCGCCCCGACGAGCGCGGTCTCGGCGGGCGACGCCTTGATCGGCGCGGCGAGGTCGGCGCTCTGACCGAGGTCGGCGAGATGCGTGTGGAGGTCGATCAGCCCGGGCAGCACGGTAAAGCCCGACCAGTCGACGATCGCCGCGCCGTCGGGCGCCTTGCCGCACGGCCCCACCGCCTTGATATGCTCATCGACGACAGTGATGCACTGGCCGCTGCGCACGTCGTTCGACACGCCGTCGATCAGCCGCCCCGCCTCGATATAGACGGTTTGTGCCGCGGCCGGCGTCGCCGCCAAAAAGGTCGCCGCGAGTGCGGCGGTCAGATGGCGGTATCGAAGGTATTGCACTGGCGCGGGTCTCCGGTCTGCAGCCCGCGGCGCAGCCACGTCATGCGCTGCTCGCTGGTGCCGTGGGTAAAGCTTTCGGGAACCGGGCGCTGCCCTGCCGAGCGCATCAGCGTGTCGTCGCCGATCGCATTGGCGGCGCGCATCGCCTCCTCGATGTCGCCGGGCTCGACCACCGGCTGGCCCGAGCTGTTACGCGCGCGCGCCGCCCAGACGCCGGCGTAGCAATCGGCCTCGAGTTCCATGCGCACCTGCAGCGCATTGCCCTCGGCCTGCGAAGCGCTTTGCTGCGCACGGCGGACTTGGTCCGACCGGCCGCTGATCGTCTGGATATGGTGACCGACCTCGTGCGCGACGACATAGGCCTGCGCGGCGTCGCCCGCGGCGCCGAAGCGGCTCGCGAGTTCGTCGAAGAAGGCGGTGTCCAGATAGACGCCCTGGTCGGCGGGGCAATAGAATGGCCCCATCGCCGCCTGCGCCGCGCCGCAGCCCGAGCGGTTCTGGTCGGTGAAGAAATTGAGCGTTGGGCGCTGGTATCCGTTGATCAGCTCGCCCCAAACCTGGTGCGTCGATCCGAAGACGTTGCACGCGAATTTCTCGGCCGCGGTGTCGCACGCGACATTGGCGCCGCTCTGGCTGCTGGCGCGCGGGTCGGCGGTACCGCCGCCGCCGGTCAGCATGTTCATGCCGCCGCCGAAAAAGACGAAGGCCAGCACGCCGAGCAGCAGGATCGTACCACAGCCCATCTTGCGCCCGAGCAGCATCGGCAGCAGCCCGATGAGCAGCCCGCCCATGCCGCCGCCCCCGCCGCCGCCGAAACCCCCGCCGCCGCGGCCAAGGTCGCGGATATCGTCGCCGGGATCATAATCGTCGAGGCGCATATCGGGGGTCTCCAACGCGGGATTGCGGTTTGGCCGGTTCTGGCAGCAGCACAACGCAATTGGAAGAGACTTCGATCCACCGCCTTGCAATGCGCTCTGTTGCGGTGCACCAATCGCGGCGTCCCCGCCCGAAGGAAAGCTCCGAGTCCATGCCGCGCCGCGCCGCCCGAGCCGCTCTGCCCCTGCCCGACCTCGTCGTTCTGGTGCTGCAGGGCGGCGGCGCGCTCGGCGCCTATCAGGCGGGGGTCTACGAGGCGCTGATCGAGCTCGGGATCGAGCTCGACTGGGTCGCGGGGATTTCGATCGGCGCGGTCAACGCCGCGATCGTCGCGGGCAACAAACGCGACGAGGCGGTGGGCAAGCTCCGCACCTTCTGGGACGGCGTATCGTCGGCGCTGCCCTCGTGGCCGCTCCCCGATAACGACGCCGCGCGCGAATGGAGCCACCTCGCTGCGGCAGGGCAGGTGATGGCCTTCGGCGTGCCCGGCTTCTTCACCCCGCGCTGGCCGCCGCCCGCGCTCGCCGCGCGCCAGACGCCGGGCGCGGTGAGCTTCTACGACACGGCGCCGCTGATCGAGACGCTCGACCGGCTGGTCGACTGGGACCGGCTCAACACCGGCAACGTCCGGCTGTCGGTCGGCGCGGTCGCGGTCGAGACCGGAAATTTCCGCTATTTCGACACGCAGAGCGATCGCATCGACGCACGCCACATCCTCGCCTCGGGCGCGCTGCCGCCGGGCCTGCCGCCGGTCGAGATCGATGGCGCCTGGTATTGGGACGGCGGGCTCGTCTCGAATACCCCGCTCGAATATGTCGTCGAGGCGGCGGCCGAGGACATGCTGGTGTTCCAGATCGACCTCTTTCCCGCGCGCGGCGAGCGGCCGCACGACCTCGAGGAAGCCTGGTCGCGCGAGAAGGACATCCGCTATTCGAGTCGTACGCGGCGGATTTCGGACGGGCTGGTGCGGCGGCGCAAGGAGCATCGGCTGATCGACCGGATGCTCGCGAAACTGCCGCCCGACGTGGGCGAGCTTCCCGAGGTTCGGGCGGTGCGGCGGATGGTCGACTGCAAGGCGCTCAACGTCGTCCAGCTCGTGCATAGCCCTCTGAAATGGCAGACCGGCGCGCGCGATTTTGAGTTTTCGCGGGCGGCGGTCGAAGCCAATTGGGCGCAGGGCCGCGAGGCGGTCGAGGCGGCGATGAAGGACGGTCACCTGCTCGCCGAGAGTATCGCCGAGGGCCGCTCGGAGAGCTTCGCGGTGCAGGCGGGCGGGCTCAAACCGAAACAAGCAACTGAAATCAAATAACATCTCCCCCCAGAAGCGAAGGACATATCATGCACCTCAAAGGCAAGACCGCCCTTATCACCGGCTCGACCTCGGGCATCGGGCTCGGCATCGCCAAGGCCTTCGCCGCGGCGGGCGCGAACATCCTCATCAACGGCTTCGGCGAAGCCGCGGCGATCGAGGCCGAGCGCGCCGCGCTCGAGGTCCTGAACGGCGGCAAGGCCGCCTATGACGGCGCCGACCTCACCAAGCCCGAGGCCATCGAGGAGATGTTCGCGCGCGCCGACAAGGATTTCGGCGGCATCGACATCCTCGTCAACAACGCCGGCATGCAGTTCGTCGCGCCGGTCGAGGACTTCCCGGTCGAGAAATGGGACATGATCATCGCGCTCAACCTGACCGCGGCCTTCCACACGATCCGCCACGCGGTGCCCGGCATGCGCAAGAAGGGCTGGGGCCGCATCATCGGCACCGCCTCGGCGCACTCGCTCGTCGCCTCGCCGTTCAAATCGGCCTATGTCACCGCGAAGCACGGCCTCGCGGGCCTCACCAAGACCGTCGCGCTCGAGGTCGCCGACGCGGGGATCACCGTGAACTGCATCAGCCCCGGCTACGTCTGGACCCCGCTGGTCGAGAACCAGATCCCCGACACGATGAAGGCTCGCAAGATGACGCGCGAGCAGGTGATCAACGACGTGCTGCTCGCGGGCCAGCCCACCAAGCAGTTCGTGACGATCGAACAGGTCGCGGCGCTCGCGACGTTCCTCACGCGCGACGAGGCGGCGAATATCACGGGGGCGAATCTCAGCGTCGATGGCGGGTGGACCGCGGCTTAGACTGGTTTCGGGCGGAAGCGGACGGAAAGATCCTCCCTGTGGCCAAAGGCCATGGGGGGGGGGACCGCCGCCGCAGGCGGTGGTGGAGGGGCTGAAAGGTCGCGCGACGCCCGACGGCGTCGGCCCCTCCGTCAGCGGCTTCGCCGCTGCCACCTCCCCATCGCTTCGCGACAGGGAGGATTTAAGCAACCTCCGTTTCCACCCCAAAGCAGCCACCCACCGGCCAGTACCCTTGAGCATTCCCCCTCCGCCCCCTAAGGTTAACCACGAACCGGACTGGAGAGACGGATATGTGGGGTCGCAACAAGTTCATCCTCGCCGCATTGGCGCTGCCCGCGCTCGCCGCGTGCAACACCGTGCCGCCCGTGCCGCGCTCGGTCGCCGACGGACCGCCGTCGCCGCCGTCCTCGGACGGCAGCTGGCGCGCGACCGCTACCGAGGCCGACAAGCTGCGCATCCGCAGCTGGTATTCGAGCTGGGAAGCCGCGCTCGCCGACGCGCGCGCCAAGGGCTTCGGCGCGCAAGTCGACCGCGAGGGCATATTGCTGCACCCGACCGCGGCGCTGCCCAACCCGCATTTGCCCGCGGGCGACTATAAATGCCGCACGGTCAAGGTCGGCTCGCAGAGCGGCGGCACGCTGGGCTTCATCGCCTATGGCTGGTTCCGCTGCCGCGTCTCGGCCGAGCAGGGGCTGTACAGCCTCGTCAAGCTCACCGGCTCGCAGCGCCCCGTCGGGCTGATCTTCCCCGACAATCTGACGCGGCAGGTCTTCCTCGGCACGCTTGAGCTCGGCGACGAGAAGCTCGCGGTCAGCTACGGCAGCGACCGGATGCGCGACATGGCGGGGCTGGTCGAGCGCATCGGCGACAATCGCTGGCGGCTCGTGCTGCCCGCGCCGGCCTATGAATCGCTGGTCGACGTGATCGAACTGGTGCCCGATACTTCGAAATAGCTTTAGCACAGGGGATTAAAATGCGGATTTTACTCGCGGGCGTCGCAGCCCTCGCTTTCTCGATGCCCGCGGCGGCGCAGGATGCCGACCCCGCGATCAAGGCAGAGATCGCGAAGGACATGCCGTCGCTGATGGCGATCTATGCCGATCTGCACGCCAACCCCGAGCTCAGCTTCATGGAGGTCCGCTCGGCGGGCATCATGGCGGCCGAGGCGCGCAAGCTGGGGTTCAAGGTCACCGAAAAGGTCGGCGGCACGGGCATCGTCGCGGTGATGGAGAACGGCCCCGGCCCAGTGGTGATGCTGCGCGCCGACATGGACGGGCTGCCGGTGATCGAGCAGACCGGGCTGCCCGGCGCGTCGAAGGTCCGCGTGACGACCAAGGAAGGCGTCGAGACCGGGGTGATGCATGCCTGCGGCCACGACACGCATATGACCGCCTGGGTCGGCACCGCGCGGCGCATGGCGGCGAACAAGGATAAATGGTCGGGCACGCTGGTCATGATCGGCCAGCCCGCCGAGGAACGCGGCGCGGGCGCGCGCATGATGCTCGAGGATGGGCTCTACACGCGCTTCCCCAAACCCCAATATGCCCTCGCATTCCACGACGCGGCGCAATTCCCCGCGGGGCAGATCGGCTATACCCCGGGCTACGCGCTCGCCAATGTCGACAGCGTCGACATATTGGTGAAGGGCGTCGGCGGGCACGGCGCCTATCCGCAGACGACCAAGGATCCGATCGTGCTCGCGAGCCGCATCGTCGGCGCGCTGCAGACGCTCGTCTCGCGCGAGATTAGCCCGCTCGACAGCGCGGTGGTGACCGTCGGCAGCTTCCACGCGGGCGCCAAGCACAATATCATCTCCGACGAGGCGCGGCTGCAGCTGACCGTGCGCAGCTACACCGACGAGGTGCGGGGTCACCTGCTGAGCGGCATCGAGCGCATCGCCAAGGGCGAGGCGATCGCCGCGGGTATGCCCGACGACCGCATGCCGGTGGTGAGCGTGCAGAAGGACGAATATACCCCCGCGACCTACAACACCCCCGATTTCACCGAGGAAATGGCGGCGTTCCTCAAGACGCGTTTCGGCGAGGCGCGTGTGACGCAGATGCCCCCGGTGATGGGCGGCGAGGATTTCAGCCGCTATTCGCGCGACGCCAACAAGGATGTGAAGAGCCTGATCATCTGGGTCGGCGGCGTCCCGCACGCCGAATATGAGGCGGCGAAGAAGGCGGGGAAGGCTCTACCGAGTTTGCACTCACCCTTCTGGGCGCCCGAGGCGGATACGGTGATCGAGACCGCGACCGAGGCGCTGACGGGGATGGCGATGAAGTTGATGGGGAAGGGGTAGATGGCGGTAGCGAGGGCTTCTTATGGAGCCGACAGTTAAGCTCGGTTCCGTGCATCATCGCCGATATCCGGAAAGCCCTCGACGCGCTTTGACCTTTCGATGTCGTCCGCGAAATGCTTCATCCAATCTGGATCGTCGGCATCGGCAATCAATACATTACCTGTCGCGATACGTCGGCGAAAGTCCCTATCTGCGCGACCGCGCTCGCAGAGATAGCTGTCCGTGTTGAACAATCCATGGTTTGCGGCAGAAAACCATACGGGAACGTTTGTGGTTGCCGGGCCTTCCTCAGGGCCTAGAATAGCGTTGACCAAGTCTGATCCATGGCTTTGCTTTGTAGCAAAGCGCCGAAAGCTAAATGCTATGACATCGGCGAGTTGCAAAAGGCTAGCCTCGCCTTTCCCCAGAAACTTTGGCTGATCTATGATGTTCTCAATGTGGTGACTCTGAGGTAACGGCGGCTCGTTCAGGCGCTGCTCCGCAATACCCTGCATTTGCCCGTCGATTGGTACCTGAAGAACGACATCACGGAGCCACAATCCGTGTTTAGTTAGAAGGCCTTGCATCTGAGAGACAGCCTCCGCCAAGACGATTCCTTTTTCCTTGCCGCCAAGATATTTTTTTAGAAAAAAATCTGCTCGTTCCATGCAGAAGCCAAATGCTAAAAAATGGTTGTATTGATTAGAAGTCATACGAGGCCGACCCGGCCTTGCGCTATCCAATATCTTCGTAAAATCGAGCTTTTCGGAGTAGGAAACGGCGATCGGGATATCGTGCACGAAGGGGAGACACGCAATTTCTTTCAAGAAATCTAATCTATCGTGCCCGGCCCAGTGATCGCGCATGCCCTTTTTGCCGTGGAAAATGTCCGTTGCATGGATATAGAAACCGTCCCTCAATGGGGCCGGCACCCTTTCGGAAACCACACGCGCGATTTCTGCTTCGAGTAATTCTGCTTCCGATTTTTCATCTACGACGACGGCTGCCACTACGACGACCGGTTCCTGTTCGGAGGTGCCCGCCTCATCAGTGTAGATTAGTCGCATATCAGCTATTGATGCCAGACTTCCCCTTTGAGTGGAAGTCGATAGATAATGGGCTATGGTAGTGTGTCAGCGGAACCTCTCGTCAAGCCGGGGGTGACGTTATGGGGACCGCCTTTTTATGTCGTCACCCCGGGCTTGACCCGGGGTCCCGCTTGTCATCCCGCCAAGATATCGAACAAATCCTGCCATTCGGGATTGCCGTGCTCGATCAGCTCGAACTTCCATTGCCGATGCCAGCGCTTGAGGCGCTTTTCGTGCGCGATGCAGGCGGCGATGTCGTCGCTGCGTTCGGCCCAGACCAGCCGGGTAAGGCCGTATCTCGCACAGAAGTCCGACCCGTCGCCGGTGCGGTGCTGGTGGATGCGGGCGGGGAGGTCGGCGGTGACGCCGACATACATCGTGCCGCGGTAGCGGTCGGCCATGATGTAGACCCAGCCGCCTTTTGTCTCGCGATCCATGGCGTTAGCTTCGATTAAGCGGGACCCCGGGTCAAGCCCGGGGTGACGGGGCAGGGAGCACCTCCCTCCTTCGATCCTCAAGCTTCGATCCTATTTTGCACCTCAAGCCGAAAAACCCCTTTCCTAATAATTTTCGCTGTGGTTCATACTTCGCGATGAGCATTCCCGCACCCATCCCGGTCCCGCTTCCGCCCCCGCGGAACAGCGCGCAGCCCCATGCATTCCGGCTTCCTCGCACCGGCGCTACACGACAATGCCATTGGGCTGAACTTTACTGAACTTTGGAGCGTGCCGCGCCCGACTTCTCCCCCGCCGCCGCTTCCCAAATAAATTGGGATGGACCTGTTCGCGGCGCTATGGTGAGCAACGCCCTATGTCCGCCAACGACCCCATGACCGGCTTGTCCGCGAGCCTGACCGACCGCGAGATGGAAGTCCTGCGCCTGCTAGTCGCCGGGCATACCGTCAAGACGATCGCGGCGCGGCTGGGGCGCTCGGAAACCTCGATCAACGAGCGGCTCCGCACCGCGCGCCGCAAGACCGGCGTCGGCAGCAGCCGCGAACTGGCGCGCCTGCTCGACCTCCAGAAAAATTGTGACAAAAAAATCGATCTTCCGGGACGGGACTTCGCCGGGACAGACCTTTCGCACACCGCGGCCATGGGGGTTCGCGGTTCGAAAGGAATGATCGTCATGCTCATCGCAATACCCCTGGCCGCCGCCGGCCTCATGCTCGCCGCCGCCCCGTCCGCCGACCAGGCCGCGGCGCCGAACGCCGTTTCCAGCCCCGCATCGGCAGAGCTGCCGCTCGCCGGGAGCTGGTCGCTCGACACCTCCGAGATGCCCGTAAGCGAGCGGCCGCAGCGGGTGACCATCGCTTTCGATGCTGCGCCCGACGGCAAATGGAAAACGCGCGTCGAAATCGTCGCGCCCGACGGATCGAGCCGATATTCGGAATCGACCGCGGCGCTCGACGGCGTCCCGGTGCCGATCACGGGCAATATGGATTTCATCGACAGCGTGGCGCTGCGCCAGCCGGCGCCCGACACGTTGGTGATGACCTTGGGCAAGGCCGGCGCGCGCGTGTCGACCCGGGTCTACACCGTCGCCAAGGACCGCGAATCCATGACCGAAACGATCGTCTGGTCGGTGGGCAGCCGCGAGAAGCTGGAAACGACGCGCTTCAACCGCCTCGATTGATCGCGCTTCGGCGCCGGTTGCGGCGGCGGGCCGCGGTGGCTCAGTCCCCGGCTTTCAGGGTTTCCAGCCACCGCAGAACCTCCGCCTGCAACCGCACCCGCGCGTCCGACCAGCTATGGTCGGTCGCGACGTGCAGCGTCTTCAGCTTCGTCCCGCCGCCATCGCGGATCGCCTTCGCCAGCGCGTCGGTACCCGGCGCCAGCCCGTCGTCGGAGGAGAGGATGAAGAGGTCAGTCGCGGCCAGCGCGGGGGCGGCCTCGAGCCAGTCGAAGGCGTCGGCGTGCGCGATCAGCTCGTCGGCCATGATCTCGGGCGAGGTGCCGGCGAGGGCTTCCTGGCCGTTGGCTTTCATGCCCGCTGCGAGCTGTTCGCGCGGGGCCTTGCCGAAGGCGCCCAGATTGGCGGCGGAGATCATCGCGGCGCCGAGCAGCTTCTTGTCCTTCGCCGCGGTGAGCGCAGTGACCCAGCCGCCCATGCTGTGCCCCATGATCACGAGCCGCGCCGGGTCGACGCGCAGCTTCGCGGCATGGGCGGGGTCGCGCGCGAAGGCGAGCACCGCCGCGGCGTCCTCGAGATTCTGGGCAAAGCGATAGTGGCCGGGGCTGCCCCACGATCCGCGATAGTTGAAGGCGATCACGGTCCAGCCCGCACGCCGCATAGCCTGCGCGAGGTCGAGGCTCTTTTCGTTGCCGGGCAGGCCGTGGCAGAGGATGACCGTCGGATGCGGCCCGGCGCCCGCGGCGACGTAGGCGATGCCGTTGATCTCGACCCGGCCGCTCGGGATATGGATCACCTCCATCGCGGCAGGGTGCTCCTTGTCGGCGGGCGGGTCGGTGTAGATCGCGGCGGGGAGCTCGGCTGGCTGCGCCAAAGCGGGGAGGGGCAGGGCGAGCAGCGCGATGGCGACGAGTGTGCGGTTCATGTCAGTCTCCCTTGAACGCCGCGAAGCTGCCGCTGCGCCCTTCGCCTTCGGTAAAGCGCCGCGCCCCCGCCGCGGCGCCTTCGCGCAGGGGGGCGACGCCGGCATGGGCTTCGTGGGCGAGCGCGGCTTCGAGGTCGTGATCCCACTGGCGATACGCGCTCAGGCGGTCGCTGGTCATGCAGAGCTGGGGAAAGGCGGCGATCTGCCTGGCCAGCGCGATCGCCGCGGAAAGCGCCTCGCCATCGGGGACGACGCGGTCGGCGAGGCCGATGCGCTGGGCTTCGTCGGCGTCGACGGGGCGGCCGGTGAGGATCATGTCGAGCGCGCGGCCCTGGCCGACGATCCGCGGCAAGCGCACCGTCCCGCCGTCGATCAGCGGCACGCCCCAGCGGCGGCAATAGACCCCGAACACCGCGCTCTGGGCGGCGACGCGCAGGTCGCACCACAAGGCGAGCTCGAGGCCGCCGGCGACGGCATGCCCCTCGACCGCCGCGATCACCGGCTTGTCCAGCAGCATCCGCGTCGGACCCATCGGGCCGGGGCCGTCGGGGTCGTAACGGCTCGCCCCGACCGCGGTCAGGTCGAAACCCGCGCAGAAATGGCCGCCGCTGCCGGTGAGGATCGCGACGCGCGCATCCTCGTCGGCGGCGAAATCGGCAAAGGCGCTACGCAGTCCCTCGGCGGTCGCGGGATCGACGGCGTTGCGCTTCGCCGGCCGGTCGATGGTGATGATGAAGACCGGGCCGTCGCGGCCCACCAGCACGGACATTACGCCTTCCCTTTCGGCTTGTGCATAAGCATGGCGCGGCGGGGGGTTGAAAGCCAGCCCCGCATTACTTAAATAATAGGTGTGCGGGCCGGGCCCCTCTGGCGTCGGCGGAATTCTGTTCCGCCCACGTGATGTCGGACCGCATCGGGTAACTCCGATGCTGGCCCTTCCGTCCCCCCAACACGGAAATCCCAGCATAGGCAGTCACCTGTTTGAGTTCGCTCGATCAGGAGGTTTTATGTCTTTGAACAAACGCTTTTACAGCCTGTCGCTGCTCCACCGCCGCCTCGACGAGGCGATGCGGCGCGAGCGCGGCCGCGACCCGCTGCGCCTGCTCCGGCTGCGCGCGCTGAAGCTGGCGGTGAAACGCCGGCTCGCCGCACTGATGCACCGCCCCGCGCTCGCGCGCTGATCCACCGACAATCGAAGGGGCATGCGCGCGCCGCGATGGCTGCGCGCATGACCCCGTACCAGGGATAAAAAGATGGAATTTCTCACCGCAGACTGGCTGGGCACCCCGGCCTGGTTCTGGCTGGCCTTCATCGGGCTGGTCATCGTGCTGACCGCCTTCGACCTCGGCTTCCTGAACAAGGACGACAAGGAGATGGGGATCGGCGAGAGCCTGAAGCTCTCCGCCTTCTACATCAGCATCGCGCTCGCGTTCGGCGCGTGGGTCTGGGCCGCGAAGGGCGGCGAGGCGGGCCTGCAATATTACACCGGCTTCTTCATCGAGAAGGCGCTGTCGATCGACAATATCTTCGTGATCTCGCTGATCTTCAGCAGCTTCGCGATCCCGCCGCGCTACCAGTATCGCGCCTTGCTGTGGGGCATTATCGCGGTGATCGTGCTGCGCGGCATCATGATCGCGGGCGGCGCGGCGCTGGTCACCGAATATGGCTGGATCCTCTACATCTTCGCGGCGTTCCTGATCTTCACCGGCGTGAAGATGCTGTTCGCGAAGGACGATGCGCCGATGGACATCAAGGGCAATCCCGCGGTCAAATGGCTGTCGCGCCACATCCCGCTGACCCACGAACTCCACGGCGAAAAGTTCTTCGTGAAGGTGCCCGACGGCAAGACGGGCAAGCTGGTACGCGCAGCGACGCCCTTGTTCCTGGCGCTGGTCGTGATCAACCTCGCCGACCTTATCTTCGCGGTCGATAGCGTGCCGGCGATCTTCGCGATCACCACCGACACCTTCATCGTCTACACCTCGAACATCATGGCGATCCTCGGCCTGCGCGCGCTCTACTTCGCGCTGTCGGCGATGGTGCACCGCTTCCACTACCTCAAATATGCGCTCGCGCTGGTGCTGGTGTTCATCGGGTCGAAGATCTTCGTCGCGGACTTCCTCATGGACGGTGGCAAATTCCCGCCGCTGATCAGCCTGGGCGTCACCGTCGCGCTGATCGCGGGCGGGGTGATCTGGTCGCTGGTCAAGACCCGCGGCGAACCGCTGGTGATCGACGACAAGTAGCAATGCGGCGCGCCGGCACCCCCCCAATGGGGATGTGGGCGCGCCGATTCGCCACTTAAAAAGCAGCGGCATAGGCCCATTGGGCCACCGAGCATGCGTTGGGGGAGGGGGAACGCTTCCTTAGCGCCCTGGTTGCCGCGGCTTTCGCGATTTCTGCGACCCTTCGTGGAGGGCCGCGGCGACCAGGTCCGGATGCTGGATATGGAGCAGCCGCCCCGCGCCCGCGATGCGCTGCGCGCCGGCACCCGGCCAAGCAGCGAGCAGGCGCGGCCAGCTGTCCTCGGGCCGGTACATCGCATCCTCCTCGCCCGACAGGATCGTGATGAAGCCGCCGTCGGCGATCGGCGGCGGCTGGCCGCAGAGTTCCGCGATGCTCAGCGCCTCGAGCCCGACCCCGCCCTGGATCGCCGCGAGGCGCGTCGCATAGACATAGGCGCGGCGGACCTCGGGATCGGCGAAGATGCGCTGGTCGGCGGCGCTGCCCCCGAACATGCGGCTCGCGATGCGCTCGATCACGCTGTCGGAGAGATGCGCCGACAGATAGCGCGTCAGCGGGCCGATCTTGCGCGGCAGCGTATAGAAGATGCGCTTGTAGCTGCCCTGGATGCCCGCCATGCGCGCATCGTCGTAGGGAGCTGGCTCGGGGTTGAGCACTACCGCGTGGGCGATTCGGTCGCGATGATGCGCGGCAAGCTCGGCGAGCAGCATCGTGCCGCCGCGCGCGATGACATGGAATGTTTCGGCGCCGAGATGGTCGGCGACATCCAGTGCGTCTCGCGCGGCCTGCGGCGTGTAATCGCCGCCGATCATGTCGGTGAAGCCATAGCCGGGGCGGTCGATCATCACCGGGCGCAGGCCCAGTTCCTGCAGCCGCGCGATATAGCTTCGGGGGTAGTAGCGGCTGGTCGTCGCGGTGTGGAAATGGAGCGCGGGGATGCGCCCCTTCGGCCCATAATCGGCGAAGGCGATACGCCCGGCGCGGTCGCCCGAGCGCGAAATCAGGCGCAGCGGTTCGCTCGCGGCGGCAAGGTCGGTCGCGCCGATGTCCGACGCGGCGAGCAGCCGCGCGGCGATGCCGAGCTGCGCCGCGACGACCGACAGCCCCACCGACGAGGTCACCCCGACGAGCTGGAACAGGATCTTGAGCTCGGCCTTGGCGGTCTCGCGCCCGAGGCCGAGCCGGCGCGCCGCCTCGTCGCGCGTCGAGCCGAGCGCGATGAGCCGCGCGAGCGCGACCTGCCGGTCGCTGAGTCCGATCGCCAGCTGCAGATGGTCGCCGAGGTGGATCGGGCTGGGGTCGTCGATCGCGTCGAGCTGGAGCGCGGTGGCGACGAGCGCGCCCTGCCGCGCAAAGCCGCTCTTCGCCAGCGCCGCCTTGATCGCGCCGCGCGCGGTTTCGTAGCCGATCGCTTCGGCGGCCGCGGCGGTGCGGAGATCGCCGGTGCGCGCCAGCGCGGCGAGCAGGCGGCTCTCGCGCGGGGTCAGCGCGAGCATCCGGCCCGCGCGCACCAGGCCCTCGCTGCCGGGCAGCATTGCGCGGTGCGCGAGCAGGACATGGCTCGCCGCGGCATCGGGGTGGGCACGGCGCCAGGCGGCGGCGGGCGGCCAGCGCGCGGCGAGCGCGAGCGGGACGGTGAGCACGATGAGCGGCGGGGCGTCGTCCTGCGCGACGAAGCTCAGCGCTGCATGGTCGGGCGGCGCGGCGATCTCGCCATGGTGGAGCGCGTCGCTGAGTGCGGCGGCAGCGACGAGCAGCTGGTCGGGGGCGGTCCATTTCGCCGCGGCAGTCAGGCCGCCGACAGCGAACGCCTCGCCGAACATAGCGGCCGGGAGGCGCTGCTCCTGCGGTCTCGCCTCGCCGTCGTCGCCGATCCAGCGTGCGAGCGCCGCGACGAGGGCGTCGGGGCTATCGCCAAGCAGCGGGTCGACGGGGGAGGCGGCGGGCATTGCTTGGATACTATGCCGTGGCCGGGCGTCAGGTTGCAACCGGTGGGTTAGGGCAATGTTGGGTCGGCGTTTAGCGGACAAACCCCCCTATCAACCCCGTTTGTGTCCAGCGAAGTCGAGACACCGCGAAGGCGGGCGCTTTCCAAGCGTGTCTCGACTTCGCTCGACACGAACGGAATTAGAGGATGGCCTGATAGCCACCCTACGCGCGATGCACTCGAACCTCTTCCGCCTTCAAACCGCCAGCAGCAGCGTATCATCCTCATGCGGCGCAGCCGCCTCGAACGACGGCAGCGGCTCGAATTCCGCGTCCTGCAATTCGGTTACCGCCAGCCCATCGAGCTTGTAGTGGCCGAGCTTCCAGTCGTCGGGCGAGCGCCAGTTCTTGCTCAGATTGAGCGCGCTGACGAACAGGTCGCCGCGGCGCTCGAACATCTGGTGCGGCGCGAGCTGCATGACGTTTCCGTTATAGTGTGCGGTGACCATGCGGCGGCGAGCAATGGCTTCCATGAGCTGGAGACGGGTGTCGTTCATCGTGCCGCGCCCCGGGGAGAAAGGCGATTCTTGTTGTGCATTGCACCATAATGCACGCGCCTTGTGAACGTTCAAGGTCAGAATCGGAAAAAAGCTTGATGAATTGGAATGCGGCCGGGCGCGAGTGGGCTATGTCGCGGCGGCTTTGACCCTCAGGCTCGCCAGCACCGCCTCCGCCGCGAGCCGCCCGGTCTGCGCGCCGCCGTTCATATAGCCGGGGAAGGCATCGGACAGATGTTCACCCGCGAAGGCGATCGGGCCGGCGACGGCCTGCTGCGTCGCCTTGCCGTCCTCCTCGAGCCAGAAATGCGGCGCGAATCGCGTGAGTTGGCCGGGCTTGAAGGTCGAGTAAGCGCCGCGCGAAAAGGGATCCTTCACCCACGCGGTGCGGCGAAGACTACGCGCTTTCAGGCCGGGGACGGCGGGAGCGACCGCGGTTTCGGCGCGGCCGAGGACGTCATCAGGCTCGGCCGCATGCAGCGCGTCGACCTGATCGCCGCCGAAGAACCAGGTGAGCACCCCGGCCTCGCCCGGCTGCCCCGAACTCGCGTCCCAGAATTCGGAGAAGATACCGGGCCCCTTGGTGTCGACCGCCCAGGCGGCGCCCGCGGGGCCGGTCTTTTCCTCCCAGACGCGCTTGGCATAGCCGGCATTGATCTTGTCGTTGCGGCCGCTGTCGATCTCGGCGACCAGGGCGGCCCATTCCTTGGGCAGCAGCCCGCCATAATCGATCGTGCGCATCAGGGGGGCGGGCACGGTGACGATGACGCGGTCGACGCGGTCGCCCTTGCCATTGGCGAATTTGAGGTCGAGCGCGTCGTCGCGCTGCGCGATCGACACCAGCGCGTGGCCGGTCGAGATTTTCGCCATCAGCGGTTCGGACAGTGCCCTCACCACGCTCGACGAGCCGCCGGTCAGGATGAAGCGCTCATCGCTGAGCGAGATGAGTTCGGCCTGCTTTCCATCGACGACGGGCAGGTTGAAGAGCAACTCGATCGCCGAGGCGTCGCCGGGTTCGGCGCCGAATTCGGTGCGGATAGTGGCGTCGAGCAAGGCGCGGACGTGCGGCTTCATCAGCGCGGCATGCTGGTCGAGATAGGCGGTCACCGACATCGCGTCGAGCTTGGGCGCGACGCTATCGTAATCAGCGTCGAGCGCGGCGGCATCCTTGGCGATCTGCGCGGCGATGGCGCGCAGATCCTCGATCAGTTCGCTATCGCCGAGCAGGCGGCCGTCGGCGACATAGCGGCTGTGCGCGGCCATCGGCTTGCGGTCGATCAGCGCGATGCCGAAGCGCTTGGCGAGCGCGAGCATGTCGTCGTGGTCGGTGTTGATGAGGTTGCCGCCATCCTCGATATTGAGGCCCGGCTCGGGCAGGTTGTTCGCGGTGAGCACGCGCCCGCCGAGCCGCCCGCGCGCCTCGTAGAGATGCGCCTCGACCCCCGCGGCGGTGAGCGCGTCGAGCGCGACGAGCCCCGCGAGCCCGCCGCCGATGATCGCGACGCGCGTGCCCGCCTTGTCGGACGATGGAGCGAAGCAGCCCGCGAGCGGCAGCGCCGCGGTCGCACCGAGCGCGGCGAGCACGCGGCGGCGGGTGATGCCTTCGGGCAGCAGGATCGGCGGCTCGGCGCCCTCGCCGGCCAGATTGGCGCGCCGCGCCGCGTTGAGCAGCCCCCACAATGGCCCGGAACCCCGCATAACTCGCCTCCCTGTTGGCGCGCCCGACGGGAGGGTAGCATGATCGGGGCTGGTCGCTAACCCCGCTTGGTGCGGTAATCGATGCGGATGCGGACCCAGCTGCCGACGAGCGACTTGCCGCCGACGCGCGGCGGGCGCACGCGGAACTGCCAGGCGGCGGCGAGCACGGCGCGGTTGATCTGGGCGCCGTTCGGATATTCGTCGAGCCCGACGCAGTCCTCGACGCGGTAATCGGGCGCGGTGCGGCACGCGATCAGCCCCCAGCCGGGCCCGCCGGCGGTCGAGAGATAACCGCGAAGCTCGCCGTCGGTCGGCTCGCGATACCAGGCGGCGGCGTAGAGCGGCTCGCCGTTGGGCGCCGTGCCGACGCGCTCGGTGTCGCCAGAGCTTCGCGAGCCACCCTTGTTCGGCGGGCCGTAGGTTTGGCCGTTGGGGGGACGAACGCCGATCTTGGGGGGCGTGGGCGGCTGCGGCGGCGCGTTGGGGGTGGCGACCGGGGGTGGCGGCGGGACCTGTGCGGGTAGCGGCTCGGCGGGCTGCGGTTGGACGGGCTGCTCCGGGGTCGGCTGCTCGGGGGCGGTCTGCGCTTCGTTCTGCGCCTGCTCGCGGCTTTCGGGCGCGGGGGCCTCTTGCGCGAACTCAGCCGCCTCGAGGCGGACGACTGTGAGCGGGACCTCGACCTTCTCGGGCTCGTCGTCGAGGCCATAGGCGAGCAGCAGGAGCAGCAATGTCGCCGGGATCAACAGCGCGAGCGCGATGGCGATCGCGCGGCGGCCCGCGCCGATATTGATCTGTTCGCGATAGGGCGTGGCTGGGGAAGGGGTCAGCGGAGCAATCTTCGGTGGCGGCCGCGGGCGAGGGAGTCCGGCGCGACAGGCGCGGGGATAATGGTGTCGCGCGCCCTTGGCAAGCTAAGGCATCGCCCAAAAAAATGCCCGCCGGAAACCCCAAAGGGCTTCCGACGGACAGGCTTTCCTCCCCAGGAAAGCTCGGGGGGCGCGGGGCCGGGTCTCCGACCCCGCGCCAAACTGGTCGTTACGCGGCGAACTGGTTCATGGTATTGTCTTTACCGGCTGCTTTCAGAGCCGCTTCGCCGGCGAAATATTCCTTGTGATCGTCGCCGATGTCGCTTCCCGACATATTCTGGTGCTTCACGCAGGCGATACCTTGGCGGATCTCGGCGCGCTGGACGCCCTTGACGTAACCCAGCATCGCTTCGTCGCCGAAATATTCCTTGGCGAGATTGTCCGTGGACAAAGCGGCCGTGTGATAGGTCGGCAGCGTGATGAGGTGGTGGAATATGCCCGCCCGCTTCGCCGCGTCGCGCTGGAAGGTGCGAATGCGGTTGTCGGCCTCGTCGCCCAGTTCGGTGCCGTCGTAATCGACGCTCATCAGCTTGGCGCGGTCGTAGGCGCTGACGTCCTTGCCTTCCTTCTCCCAAGCGTCGAACACCTGCTGACGGAAGTTCAGCGTCCAGTTGAAGCTCGGCGAATTGTTGTACGCGAGCTTCGCATTGGGGACGACCTCGCGGATGCGGTCGACCATGCCGGCGATCTGCTCGATGTGCGGCTTTTCGGTTTCGATCCACAGCAGGTCGGCGCCGTTCTGCAGGCTCGCGATGCAGTCCATCACGCAGCGATCCTCGCCGGTTCCGGGGCGGAACTGATAGAGGTTCGAGGGCAGGCGCTTCGGACGCATCAGCTTGCCGTCGCGGTTGATCAGGACGTCGCCGGGATTGCCCGCGCCTTCGACCTCTTCGCAATCGAGGAAGCTGTTATACTGGTCGCCGAGGTCGCCGGGCTCTTTCGAGAAGGCGATCTGCTTGGTCAAACCCGCGCCGAGGCTGTCGGTGCGCGTCACGATGATGCCGTCCTCGACGCCGAGTTCCATGAAGGCGTAACGGCAGGCGCGGATCTTCGCGATGAAATCTTCGTGCGGCACGGTGACCTTGCCGTCCTGGTGGCCGCACTGCTTTTCGTCCGAGACCTGATTCTCGATCTGCAGCGCGCAGGCGCCCGCCTCGATCATCTTCTTGGCGAGCAGATAGGTCGCCTCGGCGTTGCCGAAGCCCGCGTCGATGTCGGCGATGATCGGCACGACGTGCGTTTCATGATTGTCGATCGCGGCCTGGATCTGCTTGGCCTTGAGCTCGTCGCCCTCGGCCCGCGCGGCGTCGAGGTCGCGGAACAGCATGCCGAGTTCCCGGGCGTCGGCCTGACGCAGGAAGGTGTAGATCTCCTCGATCAGCGCCGGAACGCTGGTCTTTTCGTGCATCGACTGGTCGGGCAGCGGGCCGAATTCGCTGCGCAGCGCCGCGATCATCCAGCCCGAAAGATAGATATAGCGGCCCTTGGTCGTGCCGAAATGCTTCTTGACCGAGATCATCTTCTGCTGCGCGATGAAGCCGTGCCAGCAGCCGAGCGACTGGGTGTAGTTGGCGGGATCGGCGTCATAGGCGGCCATGTCGGCGCGCATGATGCGCGCGGTGTAGCGGGCGACGTCGAGGCCGGTGCGGAACTTGTTCTGGGCGCGCATGCGGGCGATGCTCTCGCTGCTGATGCCGTCCCAAGTGCCGTCGTAATCGCGGATGAGGCGGCCGGTCTGCGCCATGTCTTCCTGATAGCCCATCGTCTTGTCCTTTCGGTGCGGCCAATCGGGGAGAGCGGCCGGGTGATGGGCAGGATGTGCCGCGCCGCAGCGCGAAAGTGAAAAGCTTTGTCAATAATATTTGTGAAATAGCGCGATAAGGTGTAAATCAGCGTGTAAATCAGTAAAGAAAGTTACAAGCCATGGCGGAGCGGCGGGTGTTTGCGGGGCCGGCGGTGCGCAAGGTAAGGCGCGAGGCGGCGATGACGCAGGCGGCGATGGCCGAGGCGCTCGATATTTCGCCGAGCTACCTCAACCTCATCGAACACGGGCAGCGGCCGCTCTCGGCCACCGTACTGGTCAAGCTCGCCGAGCGTTTCGGGTTCGACGCCGCGACGCTCGGTGCCGACGAGGTGCCGGGCGGCGCGGCGGGGCTGCGGCGGCGATTGGCCGACCCGCGCTTCGCCGACCTGGGCATCGGGGCGCAGGAGGTCGAGGAGTGGCTGCAGAGCGCCCCCGCCACCGCCGCAGCCTTCGCGCGGTTGTTCGATGCGGCGCCCGAGGCGCGCGGCGAGGGGGAGGGCGACGCGCCCGAAGTCGCCGCGGTGCGCCGTGCGATCGAGAAATGGCGCAATCATTTCCCCGATCTCGACGCGCGCGCCGAGGAACTGGCCGACGAACTGCGGCTGGCGGGTGGCGATCTGTATGGCACGATTTCGGAGCGGCTCCGCACGCGGCACCAGCTCGGCATCCGTATCCTGCCGTCGGACGTGATGCCCGACCGGCTGCGCTGGCTCGACTGGCACGCGCGGCAATTGATGCTGAGCGAGCTGCTCCGCCCCGCCTCGCGCACCTTTCAGGCGGCGGCGACGCTGGCGCAGGTCGAGGCGAAGGGCGAGATCGACGCGCTGGTCGCGGGGGCGGAGTTCGCCGAGCCGGCAGCGGCGCGCCTGTTCGAGCGGCATCTGGTCCATTATTTCGCCGCCGCGCTGATGATGCCCTACAGCCGTTTCCTGCGCGCGTGCGACGCGACGGGTTATGACCTGCTGCTGCTCCAGCGACGCTTCGGGGCGGGTTACGAGCAGGTCGCGCACCGGCTGACGACGCTGCAGCGCGTCGGCGCGCGCGGGCTGCCCTTCTTCATGCTGCGCATCGACCGCGCGGGACAGGGGTCGAAGCGCTATGCCGGGGCGAGCCAGTCGCCGCTGGTCGACGGCGACGCGCGCTGTCCCTTGTGGGGCGTGCACGAAGCGTTCGCGCGTCCGGGCGAGGTGGTCGCCGACCTGGTCGAGTTGGAGGATGGCACACGCTGGTTCACCCAGTCACGCTCGGTCGCGGCGCCGGGTGCCACGGGCAGCGGCACGCCCGCGCGCTTTGCCGTCTGCGTCGGCGTCGATGCCAAGGTCGCCGCGCCGCTGATCGCCGCGCGGGGGCTCGACCTGATGCGCTCGCCCGCGACGTCGGTCGGGCTCGGCTGCCGCCGCTGCACGCGCACCGGCTGCGTCCAGCGCTCGATGCCGCCGCTCGGCCGCCCGCTGCGTTTCCGCGAAGGCGAGCGCGGGGTGTCGGCGTTCGATTTTGCGGGCGATTGAATGGCCCTAGCCAGTTTCGCGATGGCCGACTAACGATAGCGCATGGGCGTCGGGGAAGTCAGCATCGAGCGGCTGGAAAAATTGGTCGCGGAGGTAAAGCCTTCGGGCGGTTCGGAAATGTCGAACTATCAGCTGTTTGTCGAGCGGCTGACCGGCGCGCTGGGCCTGCCCCAGCCCGAGTTCGCGCGCGAAGAGACGCGCTTCAACGACTATGTGTTCGAGCGCAACGTCACCTTTCGCCATCCGAACGGCACCAGCTCGACCGGCCGCATCGACTGCTACAAGCGCGGCTGTTTCATCCTGGAGGCCAAGCAGTCGGCGAAGCGCCAGCAGGTGGTCGAGACCGAGCAGCTGGCGCTGGCGGGGATCGAGACCGCGCAGAAGCTGGGCCAGGCCAAGCGCGGGACCAAGAGCTGGGACAAGGTGATGATCGCGGCGCGGCGACAGGCGGAGGATTATGCCCGCGCGCTGCCCGTCGACCATGGCTATCCGCCCTTCCTGCTGATCGTCGACGTCGGCCATGTGATCGAGGTCTATGCCGACTTTTCGGGCCTGGGGAAGAATTACGACCATTTCCCCGACCGCCACAGCTACCGCCTGTCGATGGACGATCTGCTGGACGGCGAGGTCCAGGCGCGGCTGGCGGCGATCTGGACCGATCCGCAGTCGCTGAACCCGACGCGCAAGTCGGCCGAGGTCACGCGCGACATCGCCGAGCGGCTGGCGCGGATCGCGAAGCGGCTGGAGAAGCGCTACGCACCGGTTGAGATCGCCGAATTCCTGATGCGCTGCCTGTTCACGATGTTCGCCGAGGATGTCGGGTCGGATAACGAGGCCGAGCGGCTGATCCCCAACAAGGGGTTCGAGACGTTGCTGCACCAGATGATCGACACGCCGCAGCATTTTGCCCCGGCGCTGGAAAGCCTTTGGCGGATCATGAACAGCGGCGGTTATGAATCGCGGCTCAACGCGACGATCAAGAAATTTAACGGTGGCCTGTTCCGCGATGTCCGCGCGCTGCCGCTGGATCAGGACGATATCATCGAGCTGCACAATGCCGCGCGGCGCGGCTGGGGCGAGGTCGAGCCGGCGATTTTCGGGACCTTGCTGGAAAGCGCGCTCGATCCCGCCGAACGGTCGCAACTGGGCGCGCATTATACGCCGCGGCCCTATGTCGAGCGGCTGGTGATCCCGACGATCATGGAGCCGCTGCGCGCCGACTGGGCCGAGGTCAAGGCGCAGGTCGAGGATCTGCATCGGCAGGGCGACCACGCGCGCGCGTTGCAGGCGGTGCGCGATTTCCATCACCGGCTGTGCACCACGCGCGTGCTCGATCCGGCGTGCGGCACCGGCAATTTCCTCTATGTCAGCCTGGAACTGATGAAGCGCCTGGAGGGCGAGGTGCTCGACGCGCTCGACGCGCTGGGCGAGAATGAATCGAAGCTGCTGCTCGACGGCGAAACGGTCAGCCCGCGCCAGTTCTTCGGGCTGGAGCTCAATCCGCGCGCGGTGCCGATCGCCGGCCTGGTGCTGTGGATCGGCTTCCTGAAATGGCAGCTGAAGACCGTCGATGCCAAGGACATCCCCGAGCCGATCCTGAACGCCTATGGCACCATCCGCCATCAGGACGCGCTGATCGCCTATGACGGCAAGGAACTGGCGCGCGACAAGCAGGGGCTGCCGATCAGCATCTGGGACGGGGTGACGAAGAAACTGCATCCGATCACCGGCGAGGAAGTTCCCGACGAGACGGCGCGCAAGGAGACCTATGTCTATGTAAAGCCGCGGCGCGCCGACTGGCCGGAGGCGGAGTATATCGTCGGCAATCCGCCCTTCATCGGCGGCAAGGACATGCGCGCCGAACTGGGCGACGGCTATGCCGAGGCGTGCTGGAAGGTGCGGCCCGACGTGCCCGGCGGCGCCGATTTCGTCATGCATTTCTGGGACGAGGCGGCGCGGCGGCTGACCGCCAAGCCCGCGAAGAAAGGCGCGGCCAACCCGCTGCGCCGCTTCGGCTTCATCACCACCAATTCGATCACCCAGACCTTCAGCCGCCGCGTCGTCGAGCGCTGGATGAACGCGAGGGAGCCGCTGAGCCTGGTCTATGCGGTGCCCGACCATCCGTGGATGAAATCGGCCGACAAGGCGGCGGTGCGGATTGCGATGACGGTAGCGCAGGCGGGCAACCATGAGGGCGTGCTCGCGGAGGTGGTGAGCGAGGCGGAGCTGAATACCGATACGCCGAAGGTGGAATTGGAGCGGCGTGAGGGGAAGGTGACGTCGCAGCTGACCATTGGTGCCGACTTGTCGGCCGCGGGTCCTCTGCTCGCCAATGAAGCCTTGGCGAGCCGTGGTATATCGTTGCACGGAGCGGGCTTCATCGTAACGCCGAAAGAAGCCGCTGGCTTAGGACTTGGAAGCGTCGCTGGTCTGGAGGCGCACATCCTGCATTATCGCCATGGCCGCGATTTGGCGCAGCGCCCGCGCGGAGTGATGGTAATCGACTTATTTGGCCTCACTGCCGATCAGGTAAGAGACCGGTATCCAGCAGTGTATCAGCGCGTGGCCGATCTGGTGAAGCCGGAACGGGATCAAAATAACAGGGCAACGCGGCGGGAGAATTGGTGGCTTTTCGGCGAACTTGCTCCGGCTTTTCGTGAATATTCTGCGGACCTAAACCGCTACATAGCCACCGTCGAGACCTCTAAGCATCGCTTCTTTCAATTTCTCGATGCAGGTGTTCGGCCCGACAACATGCTCGTTGCGATTGGGTTAGATAGTTCGTTGACGCTATCTTTTCTCGCATCGAGACTGCATGTGCATTGGGCCATCAACCTCGGCGGATGGCTGGGAATGGGCAATGATCCCCGATACTCAAAAACGCGGACTTTTGACCCATTTCCCTTTCCCCTGACCACCAGCCCTCGCCTAACCGAACTCGGCGAGCGCCTCGACGCCTTCCGCAAAGAACGGCTTGCCGCGCATGATTTTCTGACGATGACCGGGCTCTACAATGCGCTGGAGCGGTTGCGCGAGCTCGATGCCGGGATAGGCGATCCGCTGACCGAGGCCGAGCGCGACGTCTATGACGTTGGGCAGATCGCGATTCTCAAGGAACTGCACGACGAAATCGATCGCGAGGTGTTCGCCGCCTATGGCTGGAGCGACCTCGGCGCGCGGCTGGTCGGCAAGCCGGGGGGCACTACGCCGAGCCCGCACAAGAGCGCCGACCAGGAGGAGGCCGAGGAAGAATTGCTCGTCCGCCTCGTCGCGCTCAACCAGGAACGCGCCGCGGAGGAAAAGGCGGGCATCGTCCACTGGCTGCGCCCCGATTTTCAGAAGCCGCGGCTGGCCGCGAAGATCAAGGGCGGGGTCCAGATCGAGGCCGATCTGGGCGAGGCGGCGGCGGTCGACGAGGTCAAATGGCCGAGCGACGGGCTGGACCAGATCCGGTCGGTCCGCGACATTCTGGCCCGCGCCGCGGCGCCGATCTCGATCCCCGCGCTGGCGGCCAGCTTTGCCGGGCGCAACTCCCCCAAGCGCCGCGAGCGCGTCGAACAGGTGCTGGAAACCCTGGTCGCGACCGGCGCCGCGCGCCGCGACGAGGCGGCGGGCGGCTATTATCTGCCCAAGTGAGGCCGGGCCTCGATCCGCCAGGACATCCGGATATTTGCGCATTTAACCAGCCCCGCAAACTGCCGTTAAACATCGTGGCGGGCGCCATGCCCGCGCACAGGACCAGTGGCATGTTGTTTCGCGTCGCGCCGGAGGGGGCCCAGATCGGGATGTTCGTCCACGCCTTCGAGGGGCGGTGGATCGACCATCCGTTCTGGCGCAGCCGCTTCCTGATCGAGACGGCGGACCAGCTGGCGCGCATCCGCGGGTCGGGGGTCGACGCGCTGGTCATCGACCGCAGCAAGAGCCGCGTCGTGCCCGAGGCGGCGACGGGCGCGGTCGCGATCGAGCGGCGGTCGGGGCCGCCGCGCGCCGTCGCGGTCGAGCGGCGCAGCCCCTATGCACCGGGCGCGCTCCGCGCCCGTCCGCCCGCGCCCGTCAGCTATGCGCAGGAGAAGCGCCGGGCGGAGCGCCTGATCGGCAAGTCGAAGCAGGCGGTGATGGACATGTTCGATACCGCGCGGCTGGGCCGGGCGGTCGAGGCGAAGAAGCTGGCGCCGCTGGCCCGCTCGATCGGCCAGTCGATCGAACGCCATTCGCGCGCGCTGCTCGGGCTCGTGCGGCTGAAGGCGAAGGACGAATATACCTATCTCCACTCGGTCGCGGTGTGCGCGCTGATGATCAACTTCGCGCGCCATCTGAAGCTCGACGAAGAGGAGGTGCAGGCGCTGGGGGTCGCGGGGCTGCTGCACGATGTCGGCAAGGTCGCGATCGCCGACGCGGTGCTGCTCAAACCCGGCAAGCTCGACACGCGCGAGCGCGCGATGGTCGAGGGGCATCCGCGCGCCGGGCATATGCTGCTGTCGCAGTCGCCCGATATTCCCGCGGCGGCGCTTGAGGTCGCGCTGCACCATCATGAGAAGGTCGACGGGACGGGCTATCCCGACCGGCTGAGCGGCGACGCGCTGTCGCTGTACGCGCGCATGGGCGCAATCTGCGACGTTTACGACGCGGTGACCTCGGACCGGCCGTACAAGGCGGCATGGACACCGTGCGAGGCGCTCGCCGCGATGCAGGCGTGGCCCGGGCATTTCGATCCCGACCTGCTCGACCGCTTTGCCGACAGTCTCGGCCTCTGGCCGCCGGGCACGCTGGTGCGCCTGTCCGACGGGCATCTGGGCATCGTGCTGGGCAGTGGCGGCGAAGCGGGCGAAGCAATGCGGGTGCGCATCTTCTTCGACTGCGACACGCTGACCGAGATCGCGGCTTATGACCGCGAATTCGCCCCCACCGCGCGCGACCCGCGCGTGACGGGGCGCGACAGCCCGGCCTTCTGGCGCTTCGACGACTGGGAGACGATGCGCGCGCGGGTGCTTGGCGAGGCCTAGGCGAGCTGCTCGGCCGTCCAGCGGTCGATCAGCGCCGCGAGCACCTCGATCGGCATCGCGCCCGCCGAGAGCGCGGTGTCGTGGAAGGCGCGAAGGTCGAATTTCGCGCCGAGCGCGGCTTTCGCCTTCTCGCGGATCGCGACCCAGCGCGTCTGGCCGACCATATAGCTGGTCGCCTGGCCGGGCCAGACGCAGTAGCGCTCGATCTCGGTGATATTCGACGGTTCGGGGGTGCCGAGCGTCTCGTTATAATATTTGATCCCCTCTTCACGCGTCCATTTATAATGGTGGAGCCCGGTGTCGGCGACGAGGCGCGCGGCGCGGAACATATAGGATTGCAGGTAACCGAGGCGGCCCCACGGGTCGTTTTCGTAGACGCCCATCTCGTCGGCGAGCTGCTCGGCGTAGAGGCCCCAACCCTCGGTATAGACCGAATAGGCGGGCAGGCGGCGGAGGCGCGGGATGCCGGTCGCCTCCTGCGCGAGCGCGATCTGGTGGTGATGGCCGGGCGAGGCCTCGTGATAGGTCAGCGTCGGCAGCGTCCACGACGGGTTTTCGGCGGTATCGCGCAAGTTGATATAATAGGCGCCGGGGCGCGATCCGTCGAGCGCGGGCACCTGATAATAGCCGCCGGTCGCGCCATCCTCGATATCGGCGGGCACGCGGCGGATTTCGGCCTTGGCCTTGGGCAGGCGGCCGAACGCCTCGGGCAGCCGCGCCTGGATCGCCTGCATCTGCGCGTTGAGTTCGGCGATCAGCTTCGCCTTGCCCGCGTCGGTGTTGGGGTAGAGGAAGCGTGGGTCCTTGCCGAGCTCGCGCATGCGTTCGGCGACGCTGCCCTTGGTCATGCCCTGCGCCTTGAAGATCGCGTCGGCCTGCGCCGAAAGGTCGGCGACGCGGTCGCGGCCGAGCTGGTGCACCTCCTCGGCCGACATGTTGGTCGTGGTCGCGAAGCGCAGCGCATAGGCGTAATAGTCCTCGCCCTGCGGCAGGCGCCAGACGCCGGCGTCGTGCGTCGCCTTGGGCCGCACGGCGCGCAGTTCGGCGGCTTGCCGCTTCATCGCGGGATAGATTTGGGTCTCGACGATGGCCGCGCAGCGCTTGGCCCAGTCGCCGGGGATATCCTTGGTCTTCTCCGCGATATTCCTGGTCAGGCCGTGCGCGTCGGGCGCGGGGGCCCAGATGCGGTCGAACTGGCCCAGTGCCCGGTCGATCACGAAGTCGGGCGGAATCACGCCGGCCTTATGGTCTTCCACAATGCGGCCGGTCTCATTGTCCATCTGCGCGGCGAAATCGGCGCAGCGCGCGAGATAGGCCTCGGCATCGGCCGAACCCGCGATCGAATGCTGGTTTATCAGGAAATCGGGGATCGAACGATAGCTCCCCGACAGCTGCGTCACCGGATGCGGTTCGGGCCAGCTGTGGAGGCCGTAGCTGAACGTATCATAGGCCTTCACATAGTCTTGCCACGGGCCGCGGAAGGTTTCGTAGTTGACGAGGTCCATGCCCGAAAGCTTTGACGCATCGATCTTTTTGAGTTCGGCGAGGCCGTCGCGATAGAGCTGATGGCCTTTCTTGATCCCTGCGGGCGAGCGGTCGTCCAGCTTGGCCTTCAGGCCCTTGCGATCATCCTTGTCGAGCCCGAGCGCGGTCGCGAATTCGGGGCTTTCGTCGATCATCCGGTCATAGAGCCGCTCGTAGAGCGCGGTGAGCTTTTCGCCTTCGCTGCCGGGCTGGGCGATCAGCGCCTGTGCGGGCGAGCGGACGCCGGCCATCGCCGATGTCGCGGCGAGCGTGGCGAGGAGGGTACGGCGGTCGAGCATGGGGAGGTCTCCGGCTAGTGTGTTGCCGCAGTCCTACACCGTGAAGTCAGGCGCGTCTTGTATCCATTTGACGTCGCCACCAGCCGGGCGCCGCGCCGGATAGGCGCGCGACGGCGTGGCCCATATGCGCCTGGTCGGCGAAATGCAGCCGGTGCGCGATGTCCAACAGCGTCTCGCGCGTCGTGCGCACCGCGTCCAGCGCGGCGCGCGCGCGCACCGCGGCGCGATAGGCCTTGGGCGTGCAGCCATAGGCGAGGCGGAAGCCGCGGCTCAAAGTTTCCCTTCGCACGCCCGCACGCTCGGCCCAGTCGGCGAGCGCGAAACCCTGGTCAGCGCGGAGGTCGTGCGCGAGTATATCGGGCCAATCGAACGCGGAGGCGGGGGTGGCGACGAAATTTTCGGCGAACAGTGCCGATGCGGCACGCGGATCGCGTGCGGCGATGCGGACGAGCGCATCGGGATCGGCGACATGGCCGCGAACGTGCGGGCTGTCGGCGAGTTCGGGAGGCAGATCGAGCACGAGAACGCGCGCGCCTTTCGCTTCGACGCGATCGAGGTGCGATTCATAGGCGTGGTGGATCAGCGCGTCGCCGGGGCGGACGTCGAAGCGGCCCTCGTCGCCCGCCTCCTGATAGCCGCCCTCGAGCACCACCGCGACGAAGGGATCGTCATGGCAATGGCGCGCGCGAAGCTCGTTCGGATGATGCCGGAGCAGCCCGAGCGGCGCGTCGGCGAAGTGCGGCGAGCCGGACATCGCTCTATTCGCGCGCTTTCGCGGCGGCGCGGACGTCCTGGCAGCGTTTCAGCGGCATGACGAGGATGTCGTCGCCGTCGACGATTACCGCGACCCCCTCCATGCCGATCACCGACACGCGCTTGCCGCCGGCGCGGATGAGGTTGCCGTGGCTGTCGTGGAGGAAGACGTCGCCGTGCGTCGCATTGCCGATCTCGTCGCAGGCGGCGAGCGCGTGCACCGCCTGCCAGCTGCCGAGGTCGGACCATCCCATCGCGACGGGGACCACCGCGACGCGGTCGTCCTTTTCCATCACCGCATAGTCGATCGAGTCCGACGGCGCCTTTTCGAATGCGATCGCGTCGGCGTGGAGCGCGTCGCCGTCGCGCATGCCCGCGGCGATCGCCTCGTTGGCGGCTTCGAAGATTGCGCGGCAATGGGTCAACATCGCATCGCGCATGCGCCCGGCGCGGAACAGGAAGATGCCGGCATTCCAGCTGTAGCCGCCCGCGGCGAGCATCGCCTCGGCCTCGGCGAGCGGTGGTTTTTCGACGAAGCGCGCGACCGCAAACCCGTCGTCGCCGAGCGCGTCGCCGCTGGCGATATAGCCGAAGCCGGTCTCGGGATGCTCGGGGGTGATGCCGAAGGTGACGAGCCAGTCCTGCTGCGCCAGCCGCGCGGCGCGGCCGATCGCGGCGTGGAAGGCCGGGACGTCGGCGATGACATGATCGCTGGGCATCACCAGCAGCAGTGTGTCGGCATCGGCCCGCGCGACCGCGAGCGCAATCGCCGCGGCGGTGTTGCGCGGCATCGGCTCGACCAGCAGCTCGGCCTCACGCGCCCCCATCTGCTCGCGCACGGTCGCGAGATGGCCGTCGCCGCAGAGGATGACGGGCGGCAGGAAATGCTCGCCCGGCGGGGTGCGCGCGACGGTCTGGCGGAACAGGCTGTCGGCGCCGGTCAGCGGCAGGAACTGCTTCGCACGCGTGCCGCGCGATTCGGGCCACAGGCGCGTTCCCGCGCCGCCGCACAGGATGACAGGTTGGATCTGGAGGGTCATGGAAAGGGTCTAACCGGTTGAAGGGCGGGGGTCATCCCCTCAATAAACCTCGCGAACAAAGGTTGCGCGTCTGTCGCGGCGCGGCGCTATGAAATGTGTAAAGTTAACCGACACTTCACCCCTCGGCTTTAGGATAAGCCCCCGAAAGGGCGCGCGCTTATCCGATGTTCCGGCTGTTCAAACATTATGTTCCGCACGCGGTCGTCTGGCTCGCGCTGATCGAGTTTGTCGCGCTGCTCGGCTCGGCGGAAGGGGCGTGGCACCTTTATGCGCATCAGGCGGGGTTCGACGCGGGGAGTTTCGCGGGCCGCTGGCTTCCGATCCTGACCTTCGCCGTGTCCAATTCGCTCGCCATGATGGCGGTCGGCATGTACGGGACCGAGGCGCTGCGCGCGATGGGCTTCGCCACCGCGCGACTGCTCGCGGCGATCTCGCTCGGGGTGATCTTCCTCTCGGTGGTCGGCGTCCTGTTGCCGACCGTGACCCTTTGGCGCGCGAACAGCGTCTACGCGATGGCCTTCGCGATCGTCCTGCTGATCGCGATCCGGCTGATCCTGACACAGAGCGCGGGGACTGACGCCTTTCGTCGGCGCATTCTGGTGCTGGGCGCGGGCGCGCGCGCGGCGCGGCTGAAGGCGCTGTCGGAGGAGCCGGGGCGCGGGTTCCAGATGGCGGGCTATGTCGCGATGGCGGCGAGCGAAAAGGCGGTCGCCGGCGCGGTGCCGCGCGCCGACGTCGCGAACCTCGCCGACCATGCCGTCGCGCTCGGTGTGGGCGAGGTGGTGCTGGCGATGGAGGAGCGGCGCGGCGCGCTGCCGCTCGCCGACCTGCTGCGCGTCAAGACCACCGGGGTACATGTCAACGATATCGCCAGCTTCCTCGAGCGCGAGACGGGGCGCGTCGATCTCGCGACCACCAACCCGAGTTTCCTCATCTTTTCCGACGGCTTCTCGGCGGGGCAGCGGATTGCCAAGGCGAGCAAGCGCGTTTTCGACATTCTCGCCAGCCTGCTCGTGCTCGTCATCGGGCTGCCGCTGATCGTGATCGCCGGGATCGCGGTCAAGTTCGACAGCAAGGGACCGGTCTTCTATCGCCAGCCGCGCGTCGGGCTGTTCGGCGAGGCCTATAATATCGTCAAGATCCGCTCGATGCGCACCGATGCCGAGGCTGCGGGGATCGCGGTGTGGGCGAGCGAGAACGACCCGCGCATCACCCGCGTCGGTCATATCATCCGCAAGCTGCGCATCGACGAGCTGCCGCAGCTGTGGTGCGTCTTGAAGGGCGAGATGAGCTTCGTCGGGCCGCGGCCCGAACGGCCGAGCTTCGTCGAGGAACTGACCGAGGCGCTGCCCTATTATGCCGAGCGCCATATGGTGAAACCCGGCCTGACCGGCTGGGCGCAGATCAACTATCCCTATGGCGCATCGGTCGAGGATGCGCGCGTGAAGCTCGAATATGATCTGTACTACGCGAAAAATTATTCGCCCTTCCTCGACCTGCTGATCCTGCTCCAGACCGTGCGCGTCGTCCTGTGGCCCGAGGGGGCGCGGTAGTAATGGGCGCGCTCGCGGGCTTTTCCGAGATTCTTGCCGTGCTCGCGCTGGCCGGGTTCGCGGGGGTGACGCTGTGGCTCGCGACGCGGCCGCGCGTGCGCATGGCGGCGCTGATGCCGAGCTTCGGCTGGCTGGTGGCGGCGGCGGCGGCGATGGGGCTGTGGAGCGCGGCAACCTGGGCCTATCAGCCCGCATCGCCCGAGGCGCTGGTCGCGGGCGCGCTGCGCAACGCGGTAATGCTCTGCTGGCTCGGCGCGACCTTCTGGAACGCGCGCGCGCCGATGTCGCGGCCGCTGCGGCTGATCCAGCGGATGCTGATCGCCTTCTGCCTCGTCGCGCTCGTCTTCGGCGTGCTCGTCTGGCTGCGCGCGGGCGGCGTGCCTGGCGATTGGGCAGGGCCGGGGCTGGCACTGGTCGCGATGATCGTCGCCTCGGGCGGGCTGCTGCTCGTCGACAGCGGGGTGCGCCACGCCAGCGCCGGACTGCGCATGCCGATCCTCGCGGTCGCGGGCGGCTTTGCGATGCTCTGGGCTTATGAACTCAATTTCCAGCTGATCGGTGCGCTCACCGGCACGGTGCCATTGACCCTGATGCTGCTGCTTCCGGCGGTGGCGCTCCTCACGCTGCCGACCTTCGTGCTCGCCGCGATGGACGTCGGGCGCGAGCGGATGCAGTTGTCGCGCACCGCCGCGACGCGCACGATCCTGCTGATTGCCGGCGCGGGCTATCTGATCCTAATCGGGCTGGCAGGCGCGATCGCGCGGCTGGTCGGCGGCAGCTACAGCGAGGTCGCGCAGAGCCTGTCGCTGATCGTCGGGCTGGGCGCGGGCGGGCTCCTCTTTGCCTCCGCGCGCGCGCGCGCGTGGGCGACGGTGATGATCTCGAAGCATTTTTTCGAGCATCGCTACGATTATCGCGCCGAATGGATGCGCTTCACCGCGACGCTGGCGCGCGGCGATGAAGGCGATCTTTATCGCCGCGTCGCAAAGGCGCTCGCCGAGCTGACGGGTAGCCCCGGCGCATTGCTCATGCTGCCGGGGGCGCAGGGCAGCTACCGCGTCGCCGACCGCTGGCATTGGGACGCGGGCGACGAGCCCGAGGGCGAATTGTCGCTGCGTTCGGCCTTCATGCTGCAGGACACCGGGCATATCGTCGACCTCGACGCGGTGCGCGGCGGCGCGACCGCCGCGGCGGGTCAGGACCTCGCAATCCCCGACTGGCTTGTCGCCGATCCGCGCGCCTGGGTGGTGGTTCCGGTGCTGCATTTCCAGCGCATGATCGCGGTCGTCGTGCTGCACCGCCCGCCGGTGTCGCGCGCGCTCGACTGGGAGGATCTCGACGTACTGCGCATCGCCGGACGGCAGGCGGCGAGCTATCTCGCCGAATCGCAGAGCCAGGCGGCGCTGTCGGAGGCGAAGCGCTTCGACGAGTTCAACCGCCGCTTCGCCTTCATCATGCACGACATCAAGAATCTGGCGAGCCAGCTCGCGCTGCTCGCGCGCAATGCCGAGCGTCATGCCGAAAAGCCCGCGTTTCGCGCCGACATGGTCGAGACGCTGAAGATTTCGGCGGGGCGCCTGTCCGACCTGCTCGTCCGCCTGTCGCCGCGCGAACGCGGGCGCGCGGCGGAGGCGGCGCGGACGCCGGTCGAGCCGCTGCTGGCGACCGTCGCGGCGCAGATGCGGTCGCGGCGCGCGCTGTCGATCGGCTGCGAGCCGGGGCTGGCGGCTTGGGCGGACGCCGCGTCGGTGCGCCAGATCGTCGAGCATCTGGTCGCGAACGCGATCGACGCCTCGCCCGACGGCGCGCCGGTGCAGCTGATTGCCGCGCGCGAGGCGGGGCGGGTGCGGATCGACGTGCTCGACCAAGGCAGCGGTATGAGCCGCGCCTTCATCGAGCACGAGCTGTTCAAGCCCTTCGTCTCGACCAAGGACGGCGGCTTCGGTCTCGGCGCCTTCGAAGCGCTGGGACTGGCGCAGGCGATGGGCGGCGCGATCGACGTCGCGAGCGAGCCGGGGCGGGGGAGCCGCTTCACTTTGTGGCTGCCCGCCGAAGGCGAAGACTGGATGAAGGTGGCATGATGAAGAACGACGGGAGCGAAGCCCCGCGCAAGCTGTTGGTCGTCGAGGACGACCCGGGGCTGCAGGCGCAGCTCAAATGGGCCTATGAGGATTGCCAGGTGCTGATCGCGGGCGACCATGACGCCGCGATCGAGCTGCTGCGCGCCGAGGAACCCGATGTGGTGACGCTAGACCTGGGTCTGCCGCCCGATCCCGACGGCACGCGCGAGGGGTTCCGGACGCTGCAGGCGATCCTCGAGATGAAGCCCGACACCAAGGTGATCGTCGTGTCGGGACATGGCGAACGCGCGAGCGCATTGAACGCGATCGCGAGCGGGGCGTGGGATTTCTATCAGAAACCGATCGACATCGACGAGCTGGGGCTGATCGTGCGGCGCGCCTTCCACGTGCGCGAGCTCGAGGTCGAGAATGCGCGGCTCGCGAGCCAGGGCGCGAACGACAATCGCGTGCTCGGCGGGATGATCACCGGCGCGCCCGAGATGCTGAAGGTCGCGCGCACCATCGAGCGCGTCGCGAACCTCGACGTCAGTGTCATGCTAATCGGCGCGAGCGGCACCGGCAAGGAATTGCTCGCGCGCGGGCTGCACGAGGCGAGCGGGCGGCGCGACGGCGCCTTCGTCGCGATCAACTGCGCCGCGATCCCCGAAAATCTCCTCGAAAGCGAGTTGTTCGGGCACGAGAAGGGCGCCTTCACCGGGGCGGTCAAGACGACCGAGGGCAAGATCGAGCTGGCGCATGGCGGCACGCTTTTCCTCGACGAAGTCGGCGACATCCCGCTGCCGCTGCAGGTCAAATTGCTGCGCTTTTTGCAGGAGCGCACGATCGAGCGCATCGGCGGGCGCAAGGCCATCGCGGTCGACACGCGCATCGTCTGCGCGACGCACCGCGACCTCGATGCGATGATCGCGGCGCAGAGCTTTCGCGACGATCTTTATTACCGGCTCGCCGAGATGGTGGTGAAGATCCCGTCGCTCGCCGAGCGGCCTGGCGATGCGGTGCTGCTCGCGCGCCATTTCCTCCATCAATATGCGCCCGCGATGAACCCCGGGGTGCGCGGCTTCGCGCCCGATGCGCTGCAGGCGATCGACGAGGCGCGCTGGCCGGGCAACGTCCGCGAGCTGGAAAACCGCATCAAGCGTGCGGTGATCATGGCCGACGGCAAGCTGGTCGCGAAAGACGATCTCGATATCGCCGGCGGGAACGACGCCGAGAACGAGGAGGCTTGGCTCAACCTGCGCAGCGCGCGCGAAGCGGCCGACCGCGTCGCGATCCGCCGCGCGATGATGCAGAGCGAGGGCAATATCTCGGCCGCTGCCAAGCTGCTCGGGATCAGCCGTCCGACACTCTACGACCTGCTCAAGCAATATCGGATGCAGGCGGCCTGAGTTGCGGCGCCTTCGCGCCCTCGTTGCCGCGCTGCTGGGCGCGGCATTGCTCGCAGGATGCGGCGAGACGCGGCCCGAGAGTCCCCGCGCAGCGCTCGAGGAGCGGCGCGTCCAATTGCAGGAAACGCTCGCCGAGGATCCGAGGCAGCTTGCCGAACAGGTCGAGCTCGCGCGCATCCTGTTCAAGCTCGGCGACGGCGTCGGCGCCGAGGCGGCGGTGCATGCCGCGCTCGCGGCGGGCGGCACCGAGGACGCGTTGCGCCCGCTCGCGGCAAAGGCTGCGGCGATGCAGGGCGACGGCGACCGCGCCTTTCGCATCCTCGACGCGGGCCCGATCGCGCCCGAGATGATCGGCGAGGCGGCGTGGGTCGCAGGCAATGTCCACCTCGACAATGGCGATTTCGGCGCGGCGCGCGATGCCTTCGACCGCGCGGTGCGCGAACTGCCGCGCTCGTCGGACCTGTGGGTCGATGTCGCGCGCTTCCGCGACGCCAATGCCGACGCGCTCGGCGCACGCGACGCGATCGACTATGCCATCGAGCTCGACAAGGGCAGCAGCGCGGCGCTGGCGTTCAAGGCCAATCTGGTGCGCTCGCAGCGCGGGCTGACCGCGTCGCTCGAGTGGTACGACAAGGCGCTGGCGGCCGATCCCGACAATGCCGGCGCGCTGATCGACCGGGCGGCGACGCTCGGCGATCTCGGGCGCTACAAGGAGATGCTTGTGTCGCTGCGCCATGCTGCGACGCTCGTGCCGGGCAATGCGCAAATCTATTACCTCCAGGCCGTGGTCGCGGCGCGCGCGGGCAATTACCGCCTCGCGCGCAGCCTGCTCCAGCGCACGCGTGGGCGGATGGACGGCGAGCCGGGCTTCATGCTGCTGAGCGCCGTGGTCGAGCTCGAGCTCGGCGGCGAGGCGGTCGCGGCGACCTGGGCCGACCGGCTGATCGAAGAACAGCCGCACAATCTGACCGCGCGGCGCATATTGGCGGCCGCCGAATGGGCGGGGGGCGATCCCGACGGCGCCGCCGACGCGCTGGCCCCGATCGTGGCGCGCGCCGACGCCGACAGCTGGTCGCTGCTGATGGCTGCGCGCGTCGCCGCCGAGCTGGGGCTGCCGGCCGAATCGTCCGATTATCTGGCGCGCGCGGCGGCGCTGGCGCCGGGCGAGGCGGCGCCGTTCGCGCCCGACGGCTATGGCCTGTCGGCCGATGCCGACGCGCAGCCGCTCAACCCCGCGGTCGTCATCCCGGCGATGGAGGCCGAGATGGCGGGGGGCAACGCCGCGCAGGCGCTGGCGCGCGCGGCGCGGCTGCGCGACGCCAACCGCGGGGTGGCCGACGCGCATATCCTGCACGGCGATGCCGCGATGGCGGCGGGCGATTATGCACTAGCGGTACAGAGTTTCCGCGCCGCGCGCGACCTCGACGCGAGCGAGCGCACGACCTTGCGGCTCGCCAACGCGCTGTTCCGCGCGGGTGATGCCGCGGGGTCGGGCGCGACGATCATGGCGCTCCGCGACAGCCAGCCGTCGAGCCTCGCCGCCGACCGGCTCGCCGGATCGCTGGCAATGGACATCGAGCGTTGGGACGATGCGATCGCCACTTTCGAGCGCGTCCGCCAGCGCATCGGCAATCGCGACGTCGTGGTGCTGCGCGAGCTGTCGAAGGCCTACGCCGCCAAGGGCGACACGGCGCGGGCGACGGGCATGATCGCGCTCGCCTACCGCCTGCAGCCGCTGAACGGCGAGATCATGCGGCTCTATGCTGAGCTACTGGCGCAGAACGGCGACGCCGAGGCGGCGGCCGATCTGCGCGAGAAGATGGAGCAGGTGGGACGGTAGTGGGGCGCCGCGTTTGCCAAGGTTCACGCGAAGACGCGAAGACGCGAAGGGTTCAAGCCTTGGGCGAAGCCCTATCCTTTAACCGGCAGCTGATCGTGGAATTGAGCGTGCCTGTAGGCGCGATCGTCTTCGCGCCTTCGCGTCTTCGCGTGAAATAAATTGCGCGGCGCGGAGCGCCGAGGCTTACGCCTCGGTCAGATCCAGCAAGGTCCGGGCATCGAGCCCGATGCGGCGCATCTGGTCGGCGACCGGGGGCCAGACATTGGCCAGGAAATCCTCGCGCATCAGGTCACGCAGACGCTCGGTCGCGCCCTCTGCGACGAACATGCCGACGCCGCGCTTGACCGTCACCAGCCCCTCGTCCTGGAAGGTCTGATAGGCCTTGGCGACGGTGAGCGGGTTGGCGCCCTCGTCGGCGGCAAGGCTGCGCACGGAGGGGAGCATGTCCCCGTCCGCGAAGGTGCCGTCGAGGATGGCGTTGGCGATCACGTCGCGCAGACGTTGGTACACGGGTTTGGACTGATCGAGCATGGCGCCTTAATGCCATAAGACAGCAGCACAGTCAAATCACAAAGTTAGCGATGTAAGCTTTCCTTTGTAACTAAATATCCCACGCGCGAACCACCGCGTCATATTCGGGACGCGGCCGTTCGGAGAGGGGGCCGCCCGCGGTTCCCAGGAAGAAATAGCCGACGATCGTATCGCCCGCGCGCGCGCCGAACGCCGCCGCGACGTCGGGCGAATAGGCGGCCCAGCCGGTGAGCCAGCTGCCGACGAAACCAAAAGCATGTGCGGCGTGGAGCAGGTTCATGCCGACCGCGCCCGCCGACATCTGCTGCTCCCACAGCGGGATCTTGGCGCCCGCGACGGGGGTCGAGAGCAGGACGAGCAGCGTCGGCGCCTGATGCGCGAACTGGTCGAGCGCCGAGAGGTCGAGCCCCGCGGCGCCCGGATTCTCCTTGACCCAGGCGGTCTTGAGCAGGCTGGCGAAGGTCTCGCGCTGATCGTCGGCGACCGTGACGATGCGCCATGGGGCGAGCTTGCCATGATCGGGGGTGCGCAGCGCCAGCGCGATGATGTCGTGCAATTGCGCGGCATCGGGGCCGGGCGCGACCATGTCGCGCGCCTTGCCCGAGCGGCGGGTGGCGAGGTGCGAGCGGAGCGAGGAGGTGTCGTTGAACATGCGCGCCATGTGGCGCTTTCGGCGCGTCGGCGCAAGTGTTGCGAACGGTTCGCAACAAGATTTGGCCTGATCGCGATGGTTACGCGCGCAATTAGATTCTTCCCATACGCAATTTTCGCGCTAGGTTGCCCCATAACCGGGCCGCATTGACGGCACCTAAACCAACAATTTCCTAGGGAAAGTCGCACATGACCAAAGCCTATGCCCAGCCCGGGGATGCCGCCGGGACGTTCCTCGGCCATCCGAAGGGCCTATTCGTCCTGTTCTTTGCCGAGATGTGGGAGCGATTCTCCTATTACGGCATGCGCGCGTTGTTGATCTTCTATCTCACCAAGCACTGGCTATTCTCGGATGGCGAGGCCGGGGTGATCTACGGCGCCTATACCGCGCTGGTCTACATCACTCCGGTGCTGGGTGGCTATCTGGCCGACCGTTGGCTCGGACAGCGAAAGGCGGTGCTTTACGGCGCCGTGTTGCTGACCTTCGGCCATTTCATGATGGGATTCGAGGGCGACGGGGGGCAGGATCCTGCCAGCCTCAGCATTTTCTGGCTCGCCCTGGCGTTCATCATCGTCGGATCGGGCTTTTTGAAAGCCAATATCTCGGTGATCGTCGGCCAGCTTTACCCGCGCACCGATGTGCGCCGCGACGGCGCCTATACCATCTTCTACATGGGGATTAATCTCGGCGCGGCGCTCGGTTCGCTGCTCTGCGGCTATCTCGGCGAAGTCTATGGCTGGGCCTATGGCTTTGGCGCCGCGGGTTTCGGCATGCTGCTCGGCCTGATCGTCTTCATTGTGTTCAAGCCACTGCTGCTCGGCCGCGGCGAGCCGGAGAACCCGGCGCTGCTGACCGAGAAGAAGTTCGGTCTTCCCTTCGAATGGCTGCTCTACGCCATCGGCCTCGTCGCTGTCGTCGTCTGCTGGTGGCTGGTGCAGAATCAGGCTATCGTCGGCACGTTGCTCGGCGGTGCGGGACTGATCCTCGTCGCCTATGTCATCGGCACCGCGGTCATCAAGCTGCCCGCCGAAGACCGCGACCGCATCTTCGCCGCGATGTTCCTGATCCTCGGTTCGATCCTGTTCTGGGCGTTGTTCGAACAGGCGGGCTCGTCGCTCAACCTGTTCACCGATCGTTACGTGGATCGCGGCGGGGTTCCGGCCTCGGTTTTCCAGTCGGTCAATGCCATCTATATCGTCCTGCTCGCGCCTCTGTTTGCCGGCCTGTGGACCTGGCTCGGCCGCAAGGGAATGGAGCCATCGACGCCGGTGAAATTCGGCCTTGCCATGCTCCAGCTGGGGCTCGGCTTCTATGCGCTGAAATGGGGCGCGGCGGCGGTCGGGATGGAAAATGCCACCCCCGTGCTTTTCATTTTCCTGATCTATCTGTTCCACACGACCGGTGAACTCTGCCTTTCGCCTGTCGGGCTCAGCGCGATGAACCGGTTGGCGCCGGCGCATATGGCGTCGCTGATCATGGGCACCTGGTTCTTCGCATCGGCGACCGGCAATTTCGCCGCGGGCCTGATCGCGGCAGCGACGGGATCGGAAAAGGCGAGCGGCGAAGGTGCGGGCAAGGCACTCGTCCTCGATGTCTATGGTACGATCGGCCTTTGGGCAGTGGGATTCGGCGTCCTCGTCATCCTGGTGTCGCCGCTGATCAAGAAGCTGATGCACCTCGACACGCTGCGCGATGCCGAGGATCTGCCCGGCCAGAAGGAGCTCGGCGAGCCGCAGGCCGCGGGCGTCCATCCCGACCTGACGAAAGGCTGAAGCATGATCCGGGTCGTGAAAGCCGGCCTTTTGGCCGCGGTGTCGCTGGCGTTCGGGGGTTGCACCGCGAATGGCGGCGAGGTGGAAACGGCGAGCAGCAAGCCTGCCGCGGAGAAATCCGAAAAGCCGGTGAAGTTCGACAAGGATCCCTATCCGTCGACCTACAAGGGATATCCGACACGGCTGACCGTCGTGAAGGGCGTCACCATCTTCGACGGCGAGGGCGGGCGGATCGACAATGGGTCGATCGTGATGTCGAGCGGCAAGGTCTTGTCGCTCGGCGGTCCCGACATGGAACTGCCGACCGACGCCGACGTCATCGACGGCACCGGCAAGTTCCTCACCCCCGGGATCATCGATATCCACAGCCACCTCGGCGACTATCCCTCGCCCAGCGTTGACGCGCATTCGGACGGCAATGAGGCGACCTCCCCGACCACGCCCGAAGTGTGGTCCGAACATAGCGTCTGGCCGCAGGACCCGGGGTTCAGCCGCGCGCTCGCCAACGGCGGGGTGACGTCGCTCCAGATCCTGCCGGGCAGCGCCAACCTGATGGGCGGACGCTCGATCACGCTCAAGAATGTGCCGTCGCGCACGGTGCAGGGGATGAAATTCCCCGGCGCGCCCTATGGCCTCAAAATGGCGTGCGGCGAGAATCCGAAGCGCGTCTATGGCGGCAAGGGGCGCATGCCCTCGACCCGCATGGGCAATTTCGCGGTCAACCGTGCGACCTGGCAGAAGGCCGCGGCGTACAAGAAGAAGATGGACGACGGAAAGGCGGTCGACCGCGACCTCGCGATGGAGACGCTCGCGGGCGTTCTGGCGGGCGAAATCCTCGTCCACAACCATTGCTACCGCGCCGACGAGATGGCGCTGGTGATCGATATGTCGAAGGAGTTCGGCTACAAGGTCTCGACCTTCCACCACGCCGTCGAAAGCTACAAGATCGCCGACCTGCTCGCCAAGGAGGGCATTTGCTCGGCGATGTGGGCCGACTGGTGGGGCTTCAAGATGGAGGCCTATGACTCGGTCAAGGAAAATATCCCGCTGGTGTACAAGGCCGGCGCGTGCACGATCGTCCATTCGGACGACGCCAACCAGATTCAGCGGCTGAACCAGGAGGCCGCGAAAGCGCGCGCCGCGGGGCGCCGCATGGGGATCGACGTCAGCGACGAACAGGCCTGGACCTGGCTGTCGTACAATCCGGCCAAGGCGCTGGGCATCGCCGACAAGACGGGCAGTCTGAAGCCCGGCAAGATGGCCGACGTGGTGCTGTGGAACGGCAATCCTTTCAGCGTCTATTCGCGGCCCGAGAAAGTGTGGATCGACGGCGCGATGCTATATGACGCAATGGACCCCAAGCGGCGGCCGGTGAGCGATTTCGAGCTGGGCCAGCCCGGCGAAGGGGATGTGAAATGATGCGCGCGCTTCTTCTTTCGGCTGCCGCGCTGGTCGCACTTCCCGCCGCAGCGCAGGACGTCGCGATCGTCAACGCCAAGCTCGTCATCGGCGACGGCAGCGCGCCGGTCGAAGGCGGCACCGTCGTCGTGCGCGGCGGCAAGGTCGTCGCAGCCGGAGCGGGCGTGGCCGTGCCCGCAGGCGTTGAGCGCGTCGATGCAGGCGGCCGCTGGGTCACCCCCGGCATCGTCGCGGCGTTCAGCCGCGTCGGGCTGACCGAGGTCGACGCCGTCAGCGGCACCAACGATCGTTCGGCGACCAAGTCGCGCTTTTCGGCGGGGCTCGATATCGCGCCCGCGCTCAATCCGATGGGCTCGCCCGTCGCGGTGAACCGCGCCGACGGCGTCACACGGGCGATCGTCGCGCCGGGGGCGAGCGGCAGCCTGTTCGCCGGACAGGGTGCGGTGGTCGACCTCGCCGACGACAACGACATGGTGACCAGGCCCCGCGCGCTGCAGTTCGTGGCGTTCGGCGAGGACGGGTCGGCAAAGGCGGGCGGCAGCCGCGCCGCGCTGTTCCTGCTGTTCCGCGAGCAATTGCTGGCGGCGCGCAGCTATGCGCGCAACCCCGCGACGCTCGCCGAATGGGGCAGCGACGCGCTGATCCAGCGCGCCGACGCCGATGCGCTGGTGCGCGTGATCGACGGGACGACGCCGCTGTTCGTGCGCGTCGACCGCGCGACCGACATCCTCAACGTCCTCAAACTCAAGACCGAGTTCCCGGCGCTGAAGCTGGTGCTTGTCGGCGCGACCGAGGGCTGGCTGGTCGCGAACGACATCGCCGCGGCGCGCGTGCCGGTGCTGGTGTCGCCGCTGACCGACCTGCCGTCGAGCTTCGAGCAATTGGGCGCGACGCAGTCGAACGCCGGGCGCCTCGCCGCTGCCGGGGTTTCGGTTTCGGTCGGGGTGTTCGACGACGATGACGCGCACAAGATGGGCTATGCGACGCAATATGCCGGCAATCTGGTGGCGCTGACCAAGCTGCCCGGCGCGAGCGGGCTCAGCTGGGACCAAGCCTTCGCGTCGATCAGCAGCGCTCCTGCGCGCGCGGTCGGCATGGACGCCAGCATCGGCTCGCTGCGCCCGGGCCGCGTCGGCGACGTCGTGATCTGGGACAATGATCCGCTCGAACTGGGCAGCCGCCCGGCGATGCTGTGGATCGACGGCAAGCGCCAGTCGCTGGTCACGCGGCAGGACCGTCTGCGCGATCGTTATGCGAACCCGCAGGAAGCTGTGCTACCCAAGGCGTATGACAGGTAAGGCCCGCACCTGACGACCACGCGGCGGACCGGGGAGAAGGAGAGGGAGTCGCTCCATGCAACCGATGTCGTTGTTGATCGTCACGGGCGCCTTGTTTGTCGGCACGCATTTCGCGCTGTCGCACCCGCTGCGCGCGCCGCTCGCCGACCGGATGGGCGAGCGCGCGTTCCAGATCGTCTATTCGATCGTCGCGATCGCGACCTTCATCATGCTCGTCCAGGCGTGGCGCGGCATGCCGCCCGAGCCGCCCTTGTGGGCCGTCGGCGACGGCCTGTGGGTCTTCGCGACACTGATCGTGCTGCTCGCGAGCATCCTCTTCATGGGATCGCTGATCGGCAATCCGGCCTTGCCCGCGCCGAACGCTGCCGCCGCTGCCCAGGCCGCGCCGCGCGGGGTGTTCGCGATCACGCGCCACCCGATGATGTGGGGCTTTGCTTTATGGGCGCTCGCGCACGCGTTGGTCGTGCCGACGCCGGGGCAGATCGTCCTGTCGGCGATCATCGCCTTCCTCGCGCTCGCCGGATCGGCGGGGCAGGATGTCAAGAAGGCGCGGCTGATGGGCGACGCATGGCGCCACTGGGCGGCGCGGACCAGTTTTGTGCCCTTTGCGCGGCAGCTGAGCGGCCGCGGCTCGTGGATCGACGCGATTCCGCGGCCGCATGCGCTGTTCGGCGGGATCGTGCTCTGTATCGTGGCGACCTGGGCGCATGGCGCATTGGGCTATATGGTCGCGGGCATCTGGCGCTGGGTCGGGTGAGCCGGTGAACGGCGAGGCGCATCTCTCGGATCTCGCGCTGCGGCTGCTCGGGCGGCCCTTTGCCGACCTCGACCCCGAAGAGAGCCGCGTGCTGGAGGCGATCGCCAAGCGCGCGCCGACGAGCCGCGACGCCGCCGACCTCGACGATGCGCAGGCGAGCTTCGGCGACCGCCTCGCTGACCGCGTCGCGGCCGTGGGCGGCTCGTGGGGCTTCATCATCGTCTTCACGCTGGCGCTGTTCGCGTGGATGCTGCTCAACTCCGAAGTCCTCCAGCGCTGGGGGCTCGCCTTCGACCCCTATCCGTTCATTTTTCTCAATTTGATGCTGTCGACGCTGGCGGCGGTGCAGGCGCCGATCATCATGATGAGCCAGAACCGCGCTTCGGCGAAGGACCGGCTGGCGGCGAGCCTCGATTACGAGATCAACCTGCGCGCCGAGCTGGAGATCATGCGGTTGCACCACAAAATCGATGTGCTCACCGAGAAGGTAGAGGGGTTGAAAGGTGCGGATTGATCCCGTTTATCGGGTCTTATCTTCGCAGATGTAGCCTCGGCTGCCGCCTCGGCTGCAGACAAGATAGATGCCGTCTTCCGACCGCCGGAGACGAAGGCGCATTCTCTTATTTTGCAGCATTGGTCCATGGCCGATGTAACGGATACTGATGGTAGCCGACCGCGGCGATTGCCCGGAGATGACACGCGCGATCCTCATGCGCGCGGTGAATATAAGATTCAGGCCCCATTCGTCGATGACCTCGTTGTCGAGCGTTTCGACCTTGCCGGTCACGACGAGATATTCCGATAGGTGCTGAGCCTCTTCTGCGGCCGCCCAAGGTGGCACCGTCATCGGCAACGCGACGAGCGTGGAAAGAGCGATAGCCCGGATGATTCCGGGCAACACGCCTTTCCGGCGTCCTGTCAAAGCCGCACCATCCGCATGCCCATTTCGCCGTAGCGCGGCCCGCTGGTGCCGCCCATCGGAGCCGCCGCCTCGATCGCGGCCAAATCGTCGGCATCCAGCGTCACCTCGGCGGCCGCGACGCTGTCTTCCATCGTCGCGCGGCGCTTGGTGCCGGGGATCGGGACGATGTCGTCACCCTGCGCGAGCAGCCAGGCGAGCGCGATCTGCGCTTTCGACACGCCATGCTTGTCGGCAACCGCACCGATCGCATCGACGATCGCGAGGTTGGCAGGGAAATTCTCCTCGCTGTAGCGCGGGTCGTTGCGGCGCCAGTCGTTCTCGGGCAGTTCGTCGCGGCTGCGCACCGCGCCCGCGAGGAAGCCGCGGCCGAGCGGCGAATAGGGGACGAAGCCGATGCCATTGTCGCGGCAGGCAGAGAGAATCTCCTCCTCCACATCGCGTTCCCAGATCGAATATTCGCTCTGCAATGCGGTGATCGGCGCGGCTTTCGCGGCGCGGCGGATCGTTTCGGGGCCGGCTTCGGACAAAGCGATGTGGCGGACCTTGCCCTCGTGGACCAGTTCCATCATGCCGCCGACGACTTCCTCGATCGGGATCGAAGGATCGACGCGGTGCTGGTAGAAGAGGTCGATTGTGTCGATACCGAGCCGCTGGAGCGAGCCTTCGCAGCTGCGCCGCGCATTTTCGGGCGAGCCATCGACCCCGACGATCTGGTTGCCGTCGAACTTGAAGCCGAACTTGGTCGCGATGACGAGGCCGTCGCGCTTGCCCTTGATCGCCGCGCCGAGCAGTTCCTCGTTGCTGAACGGGCCATAGATTTGCGCGGTATCGAAGAAGGTGACGCCGAGGTCGATCGCGCGGTGGATCGTCGCGGTCGATTCGTCGAGGTCCGCGGCCTCGCCATAGAGGATGTTGCCGCCCTTGATCATCGGCATGCAGCCGATTCCGATGGCGGAGACCTCGAGTCCGTGGCCGAGCTTGCGATATTTCATGGCGTCTCTCCTGCGGGTTTGTCGTCGCCGACGCCGTCGGCGGCATATTTGGTGGCGGCGACGTCGCCGATGACATTGCCGAGGGTCCGGAAGATGTCGGGGAAGGTCTCGACCGCGACGAGCAGCCCCAGCGGCGCGACGGGCACCCCCATCGACACCGCAATGGGTGCGATCGAGGTCACGAAGCTGATCGATCCGGGCAGGCTAACCGACGACAGCGCGGCGGCCATCGCGACGCCGAGCCCGACTGCCATTTCCCATGGCGTAAGCTCGATGCCGAACAGCCAAGCGACATAGATGACGACCGCGAGGTTCATCGCGGGGCTGGTGAAACGGAACAACGCGACCGCGAGCGGTAGCACGACGTCGGCCTTTTTGGGATCGACGCCCAGCGCCTCCGACGATTTGAGCATCGCGGGCAGGCTGGCAAGCGAGCTTTGCGTGCTGATCGCGACCGCCAGCGTCGGCACCATCGCGCGGACGAAGCGCGGCAGTGAAATGCCGACGACGAGCCAGGCGAGCAGCAGCCCTAGGATGATGCAGCTGACGCCGATCCCCATCAGGATCAGCACATAATGGATCAGCCCGCCGAAGGCCGCGACCCCCGCCTTGACCGCGAGCGCATAGCCCAGAGCAAAAACGCCGATCGGCGCAAGCGCGAGCACCCAGCCGATGACGATCAGCATCGCGTCGCCCAGCGCCTTGAACAGTCCCGACAGCGTCGCGCGCTGCGGCGCCTCCAGCTTGGTGATGGCAAAGGCGAAGATCGTAGTGAACACGATCAGCGGCAGGATCGCGGTGTCCGCCGCGGCGGCGATCGGGTTGGTCGGGATCAGCGACAGTAGGAAGTCGGCGAAGGTGGGCGAGGGGCCCGCCTCGGTCGTGCCGCCGAGCCCGTGGCGCAGCGCCTCGGCAGCGCTGGCCGAGAGCGGGAAGAGTTTGAGCAGCAACGGCGTCATCAGCAGCGACATCGTTCCCGAAAGCGCGATCGCGCCGAGGAAGATCGCCACCGACCGCGCCGCGAGCCGGCCCGCGCGCGCGGCGTCGGCGGTCGCGGTGATGCCGGTGATCAGCAATGCGACGACCAGCGGCACGATCGTCATCTTGAGCGCATTGAGCCAGAGCAGGCCGACCGGTTCTACAAACGGCAGGATGGCGGTTGCGGCGTCGAGTGATACGCTCTCGATCGCGATCCCGAGCAACATACCCGCGATCAGCGAGCCGAGGATGATCCATGCCGATTTCAAATTCAAATTCCCCCTGGCCGTGCCGGTCTGCTTGCCAATAAAAAACGGGTGACCTACTGCCGTCCCAGGATTGCCGGGGTGGGCTTCACCCGGCTTATTTGGCAGAGGTTGCATGCGCAAGTTTTTCGGCACCGACGGCATCCGCGGGCTGACCAACCAGATTCCGATGACGGTCGAGGTCGCGATGCGCGTCGGCATGGCGGCGGGCGCGCATTTTCTGCGCGGCGCACACAAGCACCGCGTGGTGATTGGCAAGGATACGCGGCTTTCGGGCTATATGCTCGAAAATGCGCTGGTTGCGGGCTTCACCAGCGTCGGCATGGACGTGGTGCAGGTCGGGCCGATGCCGACCCCGGCGATCGCGATGCTGACGCGCTCGATGCGCGCCGACCTGGGCGTCATGCTCTCGGCAAGCCACAATCCCTATTACGACAATGGCATCAAGCTGTTCGGCCCCGACGGCTACAAGCTGTCCGACGCCGACGAGGCGGCGATCGAACTGCTGCTGGCGAGCGAGCCGAAGCTCGCCGAACCCGCGCAGATCGGGCGGGCCAAGCGCATCGACGACGCGCGCGGGCGCTATATCCACGCGGTGAAGCAGAGCCTGCCCGAATCGGTGCGGCTCGACGGGCTGAAGATCGTGCTCGATTGCGCCAATGGTGCCGCGTACAACAGCGCGCCGACGGTGTTCTGGGAACTCGGCGCCGACGTGGTCGCGATCGGGGTCACGCCGAACGGCATCAACATCAACGACAAATGCGGCTCGACTTCGCCGGGCTTGTTGCAGGAAACGGTCGTGGCGAGCGGCGCCGATATCGGCATCGCGCTCGACGGCGATGCCGACCGGCTGATCGTCGTCGACGAGAAGGGCGCGATCGTCGATGGCGACCAGATCATGGCGACGATCGGCGCGAGCTGGGCGCGGCAGGGACGGCTGAAGGGCGGCGGCGTGGTCGCGACGGTCATGTCTAACCTCGGCCTCGAACGCTTCCTCCAGGGGCAGGGCCTGACGCTCGAGCGGACCAAGGTCGGCGACCGCTATGTGCTCGAACGCATGAAGACCGGCGGCTTCAACGTCGGCGGCGAGCAGTCGGGGCATATGATCCTGTCCGATCACGCCACCACCGGCGACGGCACGCTGGCGGGGCTGCAACTGCTCGCCGAGCTGGTCGCGTCGGGCAAGCCGGCGAGCGAATTGCTCCACCAGTTCGATCCGGTGCCGCAGCTCTTGAAGAATGTGCGCTTCGCGGGGGGTGAACCGCTGGGCGACGCGCAGGTGCAGGCGGCGATTGCCGACGGCGAGGCCGCGCTCGCAGGGCGTGGGCGCCTCGTCATCCGCGCCTCGGGCACCGAACCCCTCATCCGCGTCATGGCCGAAGGCGATGACGCATCCCAGGTAGAAAGCGTCGTCGACAGTATCTGCGACGCAGTCAGAAAGGCAGTAGACTAATGTTGGAAATGCGTCCCGATTGCGAGAAGTGCGGCAAGGACCTGCCGGCCAACGCGCACGGCGCCTTCATCTGTTCGATGGAATGCACCTTCTGCGCGAATTGTTCGGACCGGCTGGACGAGATTTGCCCCAATTGCGGCGGCGACCTGCTCGACCGGCCGCTGCGCGAAGGCGCGATCCTGGCGAAATATCCCGGCTCGACGGTGCGAAAGCATAAGGCTTGACCGCACGCGTCCTGATCGTCGCCGGCTCCGACAGCGGGGGCGGCGCGGGAATCCAGGCCGATATCAAGACGGTCACGATGCTCGGCGGCCACGCGATGACCGCGATCACCGCGATCACCGCGCAGAATACGCTGGGGGTTGAGGCGGTCCACGCCATCCCGACCGAGATGGTGACGCAGCAGATGCGCAGCGTTGCCGAGGATATCGGGGTCGATGCGGTCAAGATCGGCATGCTCGGCGGCGCCGACAATGCGATGGCGGTCGCCGAGGAACTGATCTCCGGCGTCTATGGCGAGAGCTTCGTTTTCGATCCGGTGATGATCGCGACGAGCGGCGCGGTGCTGGCCGACGACCGGACGATCGCCGCGATGGAGGTGCTCGCCGAACTCAGCACCGTGGTGACGCCGAACCTGCCCGAACTCGCCGCGCTGTGCGGCCGGGTAAACCTTGCCGACGACGCGATCGAGGGCGAGGCGGTGGCCTATGCGCAAAAGGTCAACGCGGCGGTGCTGGTCAAGGGCGGGCATGGCGCGGGCGAGACGATCACCGACCGGCTGGTCACCGAACATGGCACGATCGCGCTGTGGGAGGCGCCGCGCATCGACACGCGCAGCACCCACGGCACCGGCTGCACGCTGGCGAGCGCGATCGCCGCGGGGCTGGCGCAGGGCATGCCGCTCGAGCCCGCAGTGGCGCGCGCGCGCGATTTCGTGCGGCTGTCTTTGCTCGACGCGCCGGGGCTGGGGCAGGGGCATGGCCCGATGGGGCAGCAGGCGGTGCGCAATGACGGCCTGTTTACCGGCCCCGCGCTCAACCAGATCACCTTGCCCGCGAGCGACTATGCGGCTTCGGTCGCCTTCTACAAACAGATGGGGCTGACGCAGATCGTCGACAGCCCCGACAATGGCTATGCGCGCTTCGAGGCGATCAACGGCGTGACCTTGTCGATCCATGTCGGCGACGGCGCGGCGGGCGGCGCGACCGTCTATCTGGAGAGCGGGGCGCTCGACGCGTGGGTTGCCTATCTCGCGCGCCGCGGCGTGCGCTTCGACCAGATGCCCGCCGACGAGGACTGGGGCTGGCGCGAAGCGCGGCTGACCGATCCCGCGGGCAACCGGCTGTGCCTCTATCAGGCGGGCGAGTATCGGAGATATCCGCCGTGGCGCATATGATCGTCGGCGTCGACGAAGCGGGCAGGGGCCCGCTCGCGGGGCCCGTGGTCGCGGCGGCGGTGCTGCTCTGCGAGGGCGGCATCCTGGGCCTCGACGACAGCAAGAAGCTGACCGCGAAGCGCCGCGGCGAACTCGAAATCGAGATCAAGGCGCGCTGCCGCTGGGGCGTCGGCGAGGCGAGCGTCGGCGAGATCGACCGCATCAACATATTGCAGGCGACCTTCCTCGCGATGACGCGCGCGGTCGAGGCGCTGGGCGTCGAGCCCGCCGAAGTGCTCGTCGATGGCAACCGGCTACCCCGGTGGCGCTACACCGCGCGCGCGATCATCGGCGGCGATGCGTCGCACGCGTGCATTTCGGCGGCGAGCATCATCGCCAAGGAGCATCGCGACCGCTTCATGGTCGCGGCGGCGCGCGATTTTCCGCACTTCGGCTGGGAAACCAACATGGGTTATGGTACCGCCCACCATCTCGCGGCGCTGCGCCAGCACGGCCCCACGCCGCTCCATCGGACCAGCTTTGCCCCGGTCGCACAAATGCAGCTGGTCTGATCAAGGGGAGACGGCGATGCGCAGCGGGTTCACGGCCGACGACGTCGGCGCGCAGACGGGCCGCCGCTTCCTTGTCACCGGTGCCAATGCCGGGCTAGGGTTCGAAGTCACGCGCGTCCTCGCGGCACGCGGCGGGCATGTCGTGCTGGCGTGCCGCGACGCCGACAAGGCCGAGGCGGCGATGCATCGGATACGTACCGATGTTCCGGCGGCCGACCTGTCGTTCCAGCCGCTCGACCTCGCCGATCTCGACCAGGTGAAAGATGCGGCGAAGACCGTGCTGGCCGGGCCGCGGATCGACGTGCTGATCAACAATGCAGGGGTGATGATCCCGCCCAAGACGCTGACTGCACAGGGTTATGAGCTGCAATTCGGCGTCAACCACCTCGGTACCTTCGCCTTCACCGGGCTCGTCCACCCGCATGTCGACGATCGTATCGTCATCACGAGCAGCATCGCGCACAAGGACGGCGCGATCGACTTCAGCGACCTGTCGGCGCGCCGCAGCTATCATAAATGGCCGCGCTACCAGGCGAGCAAGCTCGCGAATCTGCTCCATATGTTCGAACTCGACCGGCGGCTCAGCGTCGCCGGGCGCGCGACGCAGGCGATCGGCTGCCACCCCGGGGTCGCGCTCACCGAACTCACGCGCCACCTGCCGCTGCCGCTCCGAACGATGACGCCGCTCGCCGGGCCCTTCTTCAACAGCGCGGCGCAGGGAGCATGGCCGACGTTGCAAGCCGCGACGGGGGCGAATGTGCAGGGCGGCGACTATCTGGGGCCGCAGGGGCTCGGCGAGATCACGGGGCGCTCGGGACCGGCGCGGGCAACGCGCACCGCGCGCGACCCGAAGCTCGCGAAGGAACTGTGGGTGCGGTCGGTCGAGCTGACGGGCGTCGATCCGGGACTCTGACCCGTCACAAAGGATTTTTTCCGCGACTGAGTCTTCCCCGCCACACCACCACTGGTTGAGTCCGCGATTCGCGGCAGACTCCACATAGTGTGTAGGCCTCGTTTCGTTCCCGTTCCGTTAACCATTGTTACACCCGGAATCCCTAGAATCCCGGGCTTGACGGCGGACTCCGCCGGACTCATCAGGGCCTTCTTTGTATGCGGAACAGGGGCGAAACATGGGTGTGATGGAACGGGTCAAGGCACCCGCGGTTAAGCAGCGCGCGGCCAAGATCGCGCCGGCCGACCTGCCGCTCGACAGCATCCTGCAGGGCGACTGCGTCGAAATGATGCGTTCGCTGCCCGCCGCGTCGGTCGACATGATCTTCGCCGACCCGCCGTACAACCTCCAGCTCGGCGGCGACCTCCACCGTCCCGACGGCAGCCAGGTCGACGCGGTCAACGACGAATGGGACAAGTTCGACAGTCTCGCGACCTACGACCGTTTCACCCACGCCTGGCTCAAGGAAGCCAAGCGCATCCTGAAACCCGGCGGCAGCATCTGGGTGATCGGCAGCTATCACAATATCTTCCGCGTCGGCACCGCGCTGCAGGACAATGGCTATTGGATCCTCAACGACATCGTCTGGCGCAAGGCGAACCCGATGCCCAATTTCAAGGGCACCCGTTTCACCAACGCGCATGAGACGTTGATCTGGGCTTCGATGGGCGAAAAGGCGCGCTACACCTTCAACTATCGCGCGATGAAGACGCTCAACGACGAATTGCAGATGCGCAGCGATTGGCTGATCCCGATCTGCGGCGGGCAGGAGCGGCTGAAAAAGGGTGGGACCAAGGTTCATCCGACGCAGAAGCCTGAGGCCTTGCTCTATCGCATCCTGCTCGCCTGCTCGAACCCCGGCGACGTGGTGCTCGATCCCTTCTTCGGCACCGGCACGACGGGCGCGGTCGCCAAGCGCCTCGGCCGCCACTTCATCGGCATCGAGCGCGAGGATGATTATATCGCCGCGGCGTTGGAGCGCATCGAAATGGCGCTGCCGCTCGACGAGAGCGCGGTGAAGACGATGATGGCGCCGAAGGCCGCGACGCGTGTCGCGTTCGGAACATTGGTCGAATGCGGCATGATCGCGCCGGGGTCGGAGCTGACCGATACCAAACGCCGCTGGAAAGCGACGGTGCGCGTCGACGGCAGCCTCGACTGCGAGGGCCAGCCCGCGGGGTCGATCCACAAGGTCGGCGCGGGGGTGCAGGGCGCGCCGAGTTGCAACGGCTGGACCTTCTGGCACGTCGATACGGGCAAGGAACTCCGCGTGATCGACGCGGTGCGGCAGGATTGGCTGCTGGCCAACGAGGCGTAGTCCCCGTTCCACAACATCCGTTCGCCCTGAGCTTGTCGAAGGGCCGTCCTTGTTCCTTGAGGACGCTGAAGGAAGAACGGTGCTTCGACAAGCTCAGCACGAACGGATAGGGGTAGGGCGATGTTTGCACCACTGACCAAGCCCGATCTCGGCAGCGCCTCGCCCGATGCGCGCATCTATTGCCGGCCGACCTGCTTCGTCGATCGCCCGCACGAACTCGACGACGCCTGTCTGCGCATCGCCGACACGATGGTCTGGTTCGCGGCGTGGCACATCAGCCTGCGCGACGCGGGCCCGATTAAATCGGCGATCGTCACCATCCCCGAATTTGCCGACTGGGTCGCAGCGATGCCCGACCATCTGGTCGAGATGGCGGGCCGACAACGCGCCGGTGTGCTCCGCCCGCGCGGCGCGCTCCAGCTCGGAGAGCGGGTGGTGCGGCTCAACGAACCGCAATTGATGGGAATTCTCAACGTCACCCCCGACAGCTTCTCCGACGGCGGCAAGCATGTGGACAGCGCCGCGGCGATCGATGCAGGGTTCGCCATGGCGTCGGCGGGCGCCGCGATCATTGATGTCGGCGGGGAATCGACGCGGCCCGGTGCGCCGCTCATATGGGAAGGCGACGAGATCCAGCGGGTCGAAGCCGTGGTTTCGGGCCTGGCCAAGGGCGGCGTTGCAGTATCGATCGACACGCGCAAGGCCGCGGTGATGGAGGCGGCGCTTGCCGCCGGCGCGACCATCGTCAACGATATCTCGGCGCTGCGCTACGACGACCGCGCGATGGAGGTCGTCGCGGCCGCCGGCTGCCCGGTGGTGCTGATGCACGCTCCCGCGGCGAAGAGCGACCCGCACGAGGGCGGCGGCTACGACCATGTCCTCCTCGACGTCTACGACCTGCTCGCCGAGCGCGTCGCGGCGTGCATAGCGGGCGGCATCGACCCCGCGAAGATCGTCGTCGATCCGGGGCTCGGCTTCGGCAAGGGGGTCGGCGATAATCTGGCGCTGGTGGGCGGCCTCGCGCTGCTCCACACGCTCGGTTGCCCGATCCTGTTCGGAGCGAGCCGCAAACGCATGATCGGCGCGCTCGACAACGAAGCGCCCGCCGACCAGCGGCTGGGCGGCACGGTGGCGCTGCACTATCAGGCGGCGGCGCAGGGCGCACAGCTGCTGCGCGTCCACGACATCGCCGAGAACCGGCAGGCGCTGCGCATATGGCGCGGGCTGCGGGACGCGGCGCTGACCGGGTGATCAGGCCGCCGTGTCGATCCCGAGGTCGCTGAGCTTGCGGTACAGCGTCGAGCGACCGATCCCCAAACGCCGCGCGACTTCGCTCATCCGGCCGCGATAATGGCCGATCGCGAGGCGGATGACATCCGCCTCGATCTCTTCGAGCGGACGCAGATTGCCATCGGGGAGATACAGCGTGACCCCGATCGCCTCGCCGTTGATTGCGATCTCGCCCTGGCCCGCCGCCATGCTGCTGCCGCCGAGCGCGGCTTCGATTGTACGGAAATCTGCGCTGGTGAGAACGTCGGTCTCGCTGCCGACCGAGGCGCGGAACAAGACGTCCTGCAACTGGCGGACATTGCCCGGCCAGGCGTAAGCGGCGAGCAGGCGCAGCGCATCGTCGGTGACCCCGATCGGCCCCATGCCCGGCAGCCCGCCGATCCGCGCGAGAAGATGGCGCGCGAGCGGGCCGACGTCGCCGCGGCGCTCGGACAGCGAGGGCAGGGTGAATTGCGCGCTCGACAGCGCGTAGAACAGATCCTCGCGGAAGTGGCCGGCCTCGATCAGCTTGTCGAGCGGGCTGGCGCTGGTCGCGATGATGCGCACGTCGACGCTCTGGCGGATGCTGCCGCCGATCATCTGGACCTCGCCCGAATTCAAAAATTCGACAAGCTTCGCCTGCGTCTCGAGCGGGATGCATTCGACATGGTCGATGATGATGCTGCCGCCGTCGGCCTGCACCAGCCGCCCGACCTGGCGGTCGAACGCGCCCGGGAAAGCGCCGCGTTCGTGCCCGAACAGCCCCGACCCGATCAGCCCCGGCGATACCGCCGAGCAATCGACCATCACCAGCGCCCCGCGAGCGCGCGGGCTGGCGCTATGGATCGCGCGCGCGAAGACTTCCTTGCCGGTGCCGGGCTTGCCGTTGATCATCACCGGCACGCGCGCGCGCGCGGCCTTGGCGGCGATCGCGAGCGCGCTGCGGAAATTGGGGCTAGACCCGATGATTTCCTCGAACGCCAGCGGTGCGCGCAATTTTTCGGTGAGCGGGCGCAGTTCGCCCTGCGGGCCGCTTTGCGTCGCGATGCGATCGAGCGCGCTCAGCAGCCGGTCGGGGGCGATCGGTTTCTGGACGAAGTCGGTTGCGCCCGCGCGCATCGCGGCGACCGCGACCTCGACCCCGTTGCGCATCGTGATGACGATCAGCGGCAGCGCGGGACGCCAGCGCCGCAGTTCGGCGACGAATTCGGCCATGTCCATGCCCGGCGCGCCTTGGTCGACCAGCACCGCGTCGAGCGCCATGCCTTCCTGCGTGCCGAGCTTGGCGAGCGCGGTGTCGGTGTCCGTCGCGGCGACGCTGCGCCAGCCCCCGCGCGAGACGAGCGCCGACAGGAAGCGCTGCTGCGCCGGTTCGCTGTCGACGATCATCACCATCCGTGTGTCGCGCGCACTCGCCATTGCCCTGATCTGACCCCCGATTGGCCGCGGTTTTCCGTGGCCTGTTCCGCTTTGAACCAACAATCTACGTCAAAGGGGTAAAGGGGCGATTAAGCGGAGGGTGCCCTCGCGGCGCGATCCGACCACGCAAAACCTTCTATTGAGCATCGCCGGACGCATGGCTAAGACCGCTGCGAAGGCCGATTCCGGGCCGGGCGCCGCGCGTCCGATTCCCGCGTAGCGGCACCGAAAAAGGGGAAGAAGCCATGGCACAGCAGGAAATGAAGGCAGCGAACGAAACCTACACGGGTTTCCTGAGCCTGCTCAAGGTCGGGTCGGTCCTGACCGCGATCGTGACCGTTTTCGTCGTCCTCATCATCTCCTGACCCGGCCGGCATGCGCATCGCCGTCCTGAAGGAGCTCGCCCCCGGCGAGACCCGCGTCGCCGCGACCCCGGAAACCGTGAAGAAATTCATTGGCCTGGGCGCCGAACTTGCCGTCGAATCGGGAGCGGGCGAAGCCGCGTCGGTCGCTGATGCCGACTATAGCGCTGCGGGCGCCACGGTCGCATCGCGCGCCGAGGTGCTGAAGGGCGCGAACATCATCCTCGCGATCCAGGGCCCCGATCCCAAGGGGCTGAGCGGTTTTGCCGACGGCGCCTGGCTCGCCGCGGGGCTAAACCCCTTCGGCGAACGGACGCGCGTCGACGACTATGCCAAGCTCGGTATCGAGGCGCTGGCGATGGAATTCATGCCGCGCATCACGCGCGCGCAGTCGATGGACATCCTCTCCAGCCAGGCGAATCTCGCGGGCTACAAGGCGGTGCTGATGGCGGCGAACGCCTATGGCCGCGCCTTCCCGATGATGATGACCGCCGCGGGCACCGTCAGCGCCGCCAAGGCGTTCGTGATGGGCGTCGGCGTCGCGGGGCTCCAGGCGATCGCGACCGCGCGCCGCCTCGGCGCACAGGTCAGCGCGACCGACGTGCGCTCGGCCACCAAGGAACAGATCATGTCGCTCGGCGCCAAGCCGATCTTCGTCGAAAGCGTCGCGGGGATCGAGGGCGAGGGCGCGGGCGGCTATGCCACCGAAATGTCCGAGGAATATCAGAAGGCGCAGGCCGAACTGGTCTCCTCGCACATCGCCAAGCAGGACATCGTGATCACGACTGCGCTGATCCCAGGGCGCCCCGCCCCGCGGCTGATCAGCGATGCGCAGCTCGCGACGATGCGCAGCGGTAGCGTGATCGTCGACATGGCGGCCGAGAGCGGCGGCAATGTCGAGGGTGCGGTCGCGGGCGAGGCGAAGAAGATCCACGGCGTAACCGTGATCGGCGCGAAGAATATCCCGTCGCTGATGCCCGCCGACACCAGCGCCTTGTTCAGCCGTAACCTCTTCAACTTCCTCTCGGCCTTCTGGGACAAGGAAGCGGGCAAGCCCGTGCTCGACGAGGAAATCGGCAATGCCGTGCGCCTGACGCAGGGCGGCAAGGTCGTGCACGAGCGTCTGCTGGGGTGATGGGGTTAGGTCGTGGGGCTGCTGCTTTTCTCGCAGCGGCCACATTATTCCTGTCAGCAACGGCTATCGCGGACGAACCGGGCAAGTCTGCGATGTACCAGGCGACATGGGTTACGATGGGCGACGCTACGGCGGGCACATCGGCGTTGTTGAAACTGGACGGTAAAGAATTTCCGCTCGGCCGGATATTCCCTAAGACCGCCGTTGCGATCGATGTCGATGTGCATGATCGCAAGGGAAAAGTGCTGATCTCCAAAGCAGCACCGTTGATCGGCGTCGAAGGCCGCTATCCCGCTGCTTGCACGATGTATCAGATGAAGGGCCGCCTTTCCCATGGCTGTCTCTTCGATCGCGATAGGGATGGGCGGTTCGACAGCTTCGATGCCGTCATGAACGTCGGACGGGCATTCATTGGCGACGTCGACGCGAAAGAAGATGATGTTCCGATTACGCCGGTATCTTTCAGCTTAATCGACGGGCGCGAGATTGCGGACCTGCCTCTGTTGTCATTATATGTGAGTCAGCGTTACGAGCGCAGTTTTGGTGGACCCGGCCTGTTTACGTGTGTCAGCTACGCGTCGCGTTACGGACGCTCGTGTTTTGGTGATGCTGTTTCGCTCGATGCTCTTTCGTCCGCCGTCGAGGCTACTGTTTTTGAGAGTAGCGTCAGTTTGGCGCGCGCCGGTGAGCGCGATGTTTCTGTGAAGATCACGAAATCGACAGGCGGGGCCGAGATTGTGGTTAAGACCACCCGCAGTCAGCGGCACATAATATTCTAGCCCGCGAAGTCGGCAGCGGTGTTTGGCGGAGACAAAACATGGGACTTTTCAGCGCAGGCGATATCGATGCGGGCGGGGCGCAGGCCGAGTTTCAGGCCTGGCTGATCGACGGCGAACAGGTGCTCGCGGCGTTCCGCACGATCCGCGACACGGTGCTGCTCACCAACCTCCGCTTCATCTTCGTCGACGTTCAGGGACTGACCGGATCGAAGAAGGATATCCAGAGCGTGCCGTGGCGTTCGGTGACGCGTTTCTCGTTCGAGAGCGCGGGCACCTTCGACCTCGACGCCGATATGAAGGTGTGGATTTCGGGCTCGGCGGCGCCGATCGAGGTCAAGATTTCGCGCAAGAGCGACCCGCAGAAAATCCAGCATCTGATGGCGCGGCTGGTCATCGGTCGCTGAGCCACAACGGGATTAGCACCCGGCGAACCCATTTTTATGCGCAAGAAAATGGCCAATTTCGGCCTTTTCTCGGAACTCGATCCGGTTATCATGCGTTCAGGGTTTGACACCCTGATATTCACAACCGGAGATTGATACCATGTTGCGTGCCAAGCTTTTCGCCCTTCCTCTCTTTGCCTTGACCGCCGCGGCGCTGACGGTGCCCGCCCATGCGCGTGCCGAAGAGGGCGCGGCGGAAGCGACATCGGCCGAGGCCGAAGCCGCTGCAGAGGCAATGAAAAGCAGCTGGAACATCGTCCAGAACACCACCAACTCGCCCGAGCACAAGACGCTCGTCAAGGCGCTCGCGAGCGCTGGACTGGTCGATACGCTCAGTGCTGCCGGTCCTTACACCGTCTTTGCGCCGACCGATGCGGCCTTCGCTGCGGTGCCGCAGCCGATGACCGACTATCTGATGAACCCGCTCAACAAGGAAACGCTGGCGCAGGTGCTGACCTATCATGTCGTTCCCGGCAAGGTGACGGCGAACGATCTCTACAAAAAGATCAAGGCCGGCGGCGGAACCGCGACGCTAACGACGGTCGAGGGCCAGACGCTGACCTTCACCGAGGTACAGGGCAATATCAAGGTCGACGGCACGCAAGGCAGCTCGGGCTTCGTCACCCAGGCCGACGTCGCACAGTCGAACGGCGTCGTTCACGTCCTGAACGGCGTCCTGATGCCCAACCTGACCCCTCCGAGCGCTGAGCCGACAACGGCGGCTGCGCCCGCTGCCGATGCTGCAACGCCTGCGGAAGCGTCGCCCGCGAACTGATCATCCCTTTACCATCTAGCGTCCCCGGGTCCGCCTCCTCTCCAAACGGGAGCGGCGGGCCCGTTTTTTATCGGCGGCACTCGGTCCGTCGCAAAATGCGGAACAATGTATCGCGGCGCGCGTCGTCGGGGCGAGGTATGATCCTCCCGAACGATCGGAGACGATGCATGAAAATCCATTATCTGACCTCCGCCGCGCTCGTCGCGGCCTTGGGCCTGTCGGCGTGCGGCACGAGCGACGCGCCCCCGGCGAACGAAACCACGACCGTCGCCGAGGGTGAGACGATGCCCGCAGATACCCCGGCGGCAACGACCAACCCGACCGTCGGCGGCGCCGAGATGTTCGCGACCAAGACGATCGTCGACAATGCGATCGCCTCGCCGATCCACAAGACGCTGGTTGCGGCGGTGACGCAGGCGGGTCTGGTCGACACGCTGAAGGGCGCGGGTCCGTTTACGGTCTTTGCCCCGACCGACGACGCCTTTGCCAAGGTGCCGAAAGCCACGCTCGACGGCCTGATGCGCCCGGCGCAGAAGACCGTGCTCGCCGACGTGCTCAAATATCATGTCGTCGCCGGCAAGCTGACCGCCGCCGACCTCGCCAAGCAGATCACCGATGGCGGCGGCAAGGCGATGCTCAAGACGGTGAACGGGCAGGATCTGACCGCGACCATGGCGGGCAATGTGATCACGCTCGCGGGTGCCGACGGCAGCAAGGCGACGGTCACGCAGGCCGACGTCAACCAGTCGAACGGCGTCATCCACGTCGTCGACGGGGTGCTGACTCCCAAAATGTAACGAAATGCGCCGGCTCGCCCGGCGCGGCGACATTTTCTGTCGCAATCGGCCCGCATTTCCCGCGTTCGGGAGGTGCGGGCCTTTCTTTTGGGCGGTTAGGAGTCGACACGCCGGTAACGGGACGGCAAGAGGTGCGCCAAGCGGAATCAGCAGGGGAGCTTGCCGTGGACTTCATTTCCATTTTCTCGATTTTCGTCCTGGCGTGCTTCGTCGGTTATTTCGTCGTCTGGTCGGTCACCCCGGCGCTGCACACGCCGCTGATGAGCGTGACCAACGCCATTTCCTCGGTGATCATCGTCGGCGCGCTGATCGCCAGCGCCGCCGCGGGTTCGGCGACGTCGAAATGGCTCGGCCTCGCCGCGGTGGTGATGGCCAGCATCAACATCTTCGGCGGCTTCGCCGTGACCTCGCGCATGCTCGCGATGTACAAGAAGAAGGAGCGCTGAGATGGACGTCCAAGCGATCCTTTCGGCCGCGACCGGCCATGGCGCGGTGAACCCTTGGGCCGCGATCGCCTATCTGGTGTCGGGCATCCTGTTCATCCTCGCGCTGCGCGGCCTGTCGAGCCCGGCGACCGCGCAGAGCGGCAACCGTTTCGGCATGATCGGCATGACCATCGCGGTGGTGACCACCTTGCTGACGCACGTTCCCGGGACGCGCACTTCGAACGGACATGATAGCTGGTCGTTCACCCTCGACACGATCGGACTGATCGAAATCCTCGCTGCGATCGGCATCGGCGCCGTGATCGGCATCGTCATGGCCCGCCGCATCGCGATGACCGCGATGCCGCAACTCGTCGCCGCCTTCCACAGCCTCGTCGGCCTTGCCGCCGTGGCCGTCGCGGCGGCCGCCTATCTCAATCCGGTCGCGTTCGGAATCGCCGACGCCTCGGGGCAGATCTTCACCGTCAGCCGCGTCGAAATGGGCCTCGGCATCGCAATCGGCGCGATCACCTTCAGTGGCTCGGTCATCGCCTTCCTGAAACTCAACGGCAATATGTCGGGCTCGCCGATCATGCTGCCGGGGCGGCATGTGATCAACCTCGGCACGCTCGCCGCGATCGTCGGGCTCACCGCTTACTTCACGCAGGACCAGTCGCCCTGGATCTTCTGGACCATTACGGGGCTGAGCTTCGCGATCGGCTTCCTGCTGATCATCCCCATCGGCGGCGCCGACATGCCCGTCGTCGTGTCGATGCTGAACAGCTATTCGGGCTGGGCCGCGGCGGCGATGGGCTTTACGCTGGGCAACACCGCGATGATCATCACCGGCGCCTTGGTGGGCTCGTCGGGCGCGATCCTGTCGTACATCATGTGCCGCGCGATGAACCGCAGCTTCATCAGCGTGATCGCGGGCGGCTTCGGCGGCGACGACGCCGCGGCGAGCGCGGGCGGCTCGAAGGAACAGCGCCCGTGGAAGCCCGGCAGCGCCGAGGATGCGGCCTTCCTGATGAGCCAGGCCGAGAATGTAATCATCGTCCCCGGCTACGGCATGGCGGTCGCGCAGGCGCAGCACGCGCTGCGCGAAATGGGCGATCAGCTCAAGAAGGAAGGCGTCAACGTCAAATATGCGATCCACCCGGTCGCGGGACGCATGCCGGGCCATATGAACGTGCTGCTCGCCGAGGCGAATGTGCCCTATGACGAGGTCTTCGAGCTCGAAGACATCAACGGCGAGTTCGCACAGGCCGACGTCGCCTTCGTCATCGGTGCGAACGACGTGACCAACCCCGCCGCGAAGACCGACAAATCGTCGCCGATCTACGGCATGCCGATCCTCGACGTCGCCAATGCCAAGACCGTGCTGTTCGTGAAGCGCTCGATGGGCGGGGTCGGCTATGCCGGCGTCGACAACGACGTCTTCTATATGGATCAGACGATGATGCTGCTCGGCGACGCGAAGAAGATGGCCGACGATATCGTCAAAGCGCTGAGCGGCAGCGGGCACTAAAACCGACGGCCCGATATAAATGCCGTTCGTGCTGAGCTTGTCGAAGCACCGTTCTTTCCTCTACCGAATGGAAGAACAGCCCTTCGACAAGCTCCGGGCGAACGGTATTTTTTATTCTTGGAGATGAAATGCGCAAAATCGGCCTGATCGGCGGCATCAGCTGGGCATCGACCGAGCTCTATTACCGCCACCTCAACAAGGGCGTGCAGAAGCGCATCGGCACCTCCTGCTCGGCGCCGATCCTACTTGAGAGCCTCAACTATTGCGAACTGTCGCGGCTGACGACGCCCGAGCAATGGGATCATGCCAAGGCGATCCTGATCGAATCGGCGCAGCGGCTCGAGGCCGCGGGCGCGACCGCGCTGATGATCGCCGCCAATTCGATGCACAAGATCGCGAAAGAGATCGCGGGCGCGGTGTCGATCCCCTTGCTCCATATCGTCGACGAGACCGGTGAGAAATTGAAGGCCGACGGGATCAAGTCCGCGGCGGTGATCGGCACGCAAAATGTGATGACCGAACCCTGGTTCCGCCAGAATCTCGTGCGTTACGGCCTGACCCTGGCGCCCTATGACGCCGCGCGCGCCGAGGCGATCGACAATATCATCTACGACGAGCTGATGCAGGGCAAGGTCACCGAAAATTCGCGCCGCACGATGCGGACCTTCATCACCGACATCGCGAAACAGGATGTGCAGGCGCTGGTGCTCGCGAGCACCGAGCTGGTGATGCTGGTCGATCCCGACGCCAATGTGCTGCCGGTCTACGACACGACGCGCATTCACGTGGCCGCGGGGGTCGACTGGATTTTGGGGGACGCGCCTTAAACTTAATCCTCCCTGTCGCGAAGCGATGGGGAGGGGGACCGCTCGCGAAGCGAGTGGTGGAGGGGCGGTAACGTCGCGCTAAGGCCCCTCCGTCAGCGGCTGCGCCGCTGCCACCTCCCCATGGCTTCGCCACAGGGAGGATTAGAGACTAGCCCATCTTGGTCCACGTCACCGTCTTGCAGAAGACGCTGACGCAGCCCTTCATCGACATCTTGTTGCCCTTGGGGGTCAGCTGCGCCTTGTAATAGCGCCCGTCTTCGGGGCTGTAGCCTTGCCCCTTCCACGCATTGCCGTCGGCGGCGAGGTCCCAGTAGATCTGGAGGCCCGAGACATGGCGCGTGCGCTTCGCCTTGTCGGGATTGCGCTCGTCGCGCTGGCCGCCCGCGGGCTGCTTGATTAGCAATTTATGCACCTTGCCGCACAGCTTCGCGCCGCAGGCATATATGTCGACGATCGCCTTGCCGTCGTCGGTGGCCCAGCGGCCGGTGATCGATGGCGGCGCGACCGCCGATGCCGGCGATGCGGCGATGGACGCGGCGGTGGCCGCGATGATGAAGCGTTTCAAAAATAGTCTCCCCGGTGCGGGCGGGGTTGCGACCCTGACCCTAGCTACATCCATGTCAGCAACATGGCTTGGCATGGCCGCACTCTTGCACCATGCTGGCAAAAAACAAGGGAGAGTCTGATGCGATTCCATGATTTCGCTTTGCCGCTGGTTGCCGTACTGCTGGCCGCCGCGCCCGCAGCCGCCAAGACGATCAAGGTCGAAGCGGGCGGGACCGACGCCAATGAGAAACTCCAGGAAGCGCTGATCGTTGCCGAGCCGGGCGATACCGTCGAACTCGGCGCGGGCACCTGGACCCTCAGCGACGGCCTGTCGCTCGACGTCGCAGGCGTGACGATCCGCGGCGCGGGCACCGACGAAAAGGGATCGATCCTCGATTTCGCGGGCCAGCAGGGCGCCGGCGAAGGCCTGCTCGTCACCAGCGACGACGTCTTCCTCACCAATTTCGCGGTGCTCAACACCAAGGGCGACGGCATTAAGTCGAAGGGCGCCGATCGTATCGTCTATTACAAGCTCCGCGTCGAATGGACCGCCGGGCCGAAGGAGACCAACGGCGCCTATGGCATCTATCCGGTCGAGAGCAGCGACGTGCTGATCGACAGCGTTTATGTCCGCGGCGCGTCGGACGCGGGCATCTATGTCGGCCAGTCGAAGAATATCGTCGTGCGCGATTCGATCGCGGTCGAAAATGTCGCGGGGCTCGAGATCGAGAACAGCTACGACGCCGACGTCCACGACAATATCGCGACCAAGAACACCGGCGGCATCCTCGTCTTCGACCTGCCCAGCCTGCCGATGCAGGGCGGGCATAATGTCCGCGTGTTCGATAATGCGGTCGCCAACAACAGCACGCCGAACTTTGCGCCCAAGGGCAATATCGTCGCGAGCGTGCCGACCGGCACCGGGGTGCTGATCATGGCGAACCGCAACGTCGAGGTGTTCGACAATGCCTTCGACCAGAATGGCACCGCCAATGTGATGATCGTCGGCTATCGCTACGAGCATAAGGACCCCAAATACCAGCCGCTGCCGCGCCAGATCGTCGTGCGCGACAATGCGCATGGCAAGGCGGGCTATGCCCCCGCGTTCGACGGCGGCGCGCAGATCGCTGCCGCGTTCGGCGGGGCGATCCCGCCGGTCTTGTGGGACGGCGCGGGCGAAAATGTCGTCGTGCTCGACAAGGTCGGCGTGCTGTCGCTGAACCTGCCCGACGTCGCAACTCCGCGCAGCGAGGCGAAGCCGTCGCCCGCCGACCTGTCGAAGGGCACCCCGCCCGCGGCGCTGCCGGGGATCAAGCTGCCCGCAAGCATGGAGGCGAAGGTCAAGTGAAACGCGTTTTCGCCGCGCTGGCCGCGGCGCTGCTTTGCGCGAGCGGGGCCTCCGCAACGCGTGTGTCATCGCCGATGCAGTCGGTTATCGACGGGGAGTCGCTGCCGGCCAAGCTGTCGGAATTTCACCTGTTCGAGACGGGGACGAGCACACCGGTGGAAGCGCTGGTGCCTTATGATCTTCGAACGCCGCTTTTCAGCGACTATACCGAAAAGCGGCGGTTCATCTGGATACCCGTCCCCAACAAGGTCGGCGTCGCAGCTGATGGCAGTCTTGCGTTTCCCGTCGGGACGGTCATCGTCAAAAGCTTCGGCTGGTCCGATGAGAACGAGGGGCGCCCGGTCGAGACCCGCCTGCTGATTCATCGCAAGAGCGGCTGGGTTGCCCTTCCTTATATTTGGGACGCCGACGGCGAGGATGCGACGCTGGCGCTCGGCGGGCGGCGCGTTCCGGTGAGTTTCAAGAGCCCCGACGGCGAAGCGCACGAGATCCGCTATGCGGTGCCGAACAAGAACCAGTGCAAGGAATGCCACAGCCTCAACGGAGAAATCGTGCCTATCGGGCCGAAGGTCCGCAATTTTGTGCTCGACCCGGCGGCTGATGAGGGTCATTGGCGCGTATATTTCGAGGACCCGGCGGCGCTCAAGCCGACAATGCCGCGATGGGACGACCCCAAATCGGGCAGCGTCGCCGACCGCGCGCGCGCCTATCTCGACGTCAATTGCGCGCATTGCCACAACCCCGCGGGCAGCGCGTCGAACAGCGGGCTGTTCCTGCGCTGGACCGACGATCCCGCGGGCGTCAACTACGGCATCGGCAAGCGCCCGACCGCCGCGGGGCGCGGCAGCGGCGGCATGGATTTCGCGATCGCGCCCGGCGATCCCGACCACAGCTATATGATCTACCGCCTCGAAAGCACCGACCCCGGCATCGCGATGCCCGAGGTCGGGCGATCGACGGTCCACAAGGAAGGCGCGGCGCTGCTGCGGCAATGGATTGCCGAGATGCCCAAAGACGCGCATTAGGGCGCGCATGACCCGCCTCGTCCTCCACGATTATTTCCGCTCTTCGGCCAGCTTTCGCGTGCGTATCGCGCTGAACCTCAAGGGGCTCGATTACGAGCGCGTCGAGATCAGCCTGATCGCGGGCGAGCAGCGCAGCGACGCCTATCTCGAGCTCAACGCGCAGGGCTTCGTGCCCTTGCTCGTCGCCGATGGCGAGACGATCATCCAGAGCCTGGCGATCATCGACTGGCTCGACCGCGCCTATCCCGAACCGCGGCTGATCCCCGACGAGCCGATGCCGCGCGCGGTCGCGCTGGCGCAGTCGCAGGTGATCGCGAGCGACATCCACCCGCTCAACAACCTCCGCGTCCTCAAATATCTGACCAGGGATCTCGGTCTCAACGAGCAGACCAAAGAGCGCTGGATTGCGACCTGGATCGCACAGGGTTTCGACGCGCTCGAAGCGATGGCAGGCGAGGGCGCTTATCTGGGCGGCGCGGCGCCGGGGATCGCCGACTGCTGCCTGGTGCCGCAGATGTACAATGCGCGGCGCTTCGAAGTGTCGCTCGAAGCCTATCCGCGGCTCGTGGAAATCGATGCTGCGTGCATGGAGCTTGAGGCGTTCCAGAAGGCGCATCCGGACGCGGTCAAGCCCGCGTGATCCGGCTGCTGACGGGGGCTGCGCTGCTGGCGATGCCGGCGGCTGCGATGGCGCAGGACGTACAGGCCGATCCGCTCGCGGCCGAAGACGACGGCGGCTGTTGCAGCTTCACTTTCCCGCGCCCGTCGACCGAGGAGATCGTCGTGCGCGGCAGCGGCGTTCTCCGCCCCGCGGACAGCGACACGGTCCAGACTTCCAGCCTGATCGCCTATCCCGAGCAGGGGCTCGGCGCGCGGATCGAGAACCGCCTGCGCGACGAAGCGGGCATCGTCCAGTTCCGTCGCTCCGACGGGCGCTCGGCGCACCCGACGAGCCAGGGCGTGACGCTGCGGGGGCTCGGCGGCAACGCCTCGGCGCGCGCGCTGGTGACGCTCGACGGCGTGCCGCAGGCCGACCCCTTCGGCGGCTGGGTCGCGTGGAGCGCCTATGACGCGATCAACCTCGGCGGCATTCTCGTCACGCGCGGCGGCGGCAGCGGCACCGACGGACCCGGCGCGCTCGCGGGCACGATCGGGCTCCATTCGAGCATGACCGACGGCGTCGAGGCGAGCGCCGCTTATGGCAGCCGCGACGGCTTGGATTTCTCTGCGTCGGCTGGCGGCGAGTTGGGGCGCGGACAAGTCGCCATCGACGGCCGCTACAGCCGCGGCGACGGTTTCATTCCGGTGGCGGAAGCCCAGCGCGGCCTCGTCGACCGCCCCGCGCCTTACGAACAGGGCGGGCTCGGCGTGCGGCTGCGCTTCGACGCGGGCGCCGACAGCCGCGTCGAGGCAAGCCTGCGGGGCTTCGCCGACCGCCGCGACCGCGGCACCGACTTCACCGCCAGCAAGACCGACGGCATCGACGCCAGCCTGCGCTTCGTCCACGATCCGGTCGGCGCGACGCAGTGGCTCGCGCTCGCCTATGTTCAGGTGCGCGATTTCGAGAGCGGTTTCGCGAGCGTCGCGGCGGGACGGAACAGCGTCGCGCCCGCGCTCTTCCAGCGCGTCCCGGCCACCGGGCTCGGCGCGCGCTTCGAGCTGCGTCCCGCGATCGGCGGAACCAACCCGCTGCGCGTCGGCGCGGACTGGCGCCGTACGACGGGCCGGACCGAGGAGGATTTTTTCTTCAGCGGTACCATCCCCGGCCGCCACCGCATCGCGGGGGGCAGCAGCGACACCGTCGGCGCCTTCGCGGAATGGACCGCGGGCGACGCCGACAACGGCCTGCTCTGGACGCTGAGCGGGCGCATCGACCATTGGTGGCTGGGCGCCGGCTATCGCCTCGAACGCAATATCGGCGGCACGACGATCACCGACCTGAACTTCAACGCACGCCAGGGCTGGGAAGGCAGTGGGCGCGCCGGCCTGCGCTGGACCTCGGACGCGCTGTCGCTTCGCGCCGCGGCCTATCGCGGCTGGCGCCTCCCGACGCTCAACGAACTCTACCGCCCCTTCCGCGTCGGCGCCGAGGTGACCATGGCGAACGAGATGCTCGAACCCGAACGCCTGTGGGGCGGCGAGGTCGGGATCGACTGGACCCAGGGCGGCACCAAGCTGTCGGCGACGCTGTTCGCCAACCATCTGTCGAACGCCATCGCCAATGTGACGCTCGCGCCCAACCTCAACCAGCGGCAGAATCTCGATGCGATCGACAGCAAGGGCATCGAATTTGCCGCCGAACAGCGGATCGGCCCCGCGACGCTCCGCGCGACTTATGCCTTCACCGACGCCGAGGTCGACGCGAAGGGCGCCGCCGCGGCGCTCGACGGCCGGAAGCCCGCGCAGATCGCGAAGCACGGCGGCAGCTTGAGTTTGCGCGGTAACGGCAGCGGACCGCTCGATGGCTTTGCGACACTGCGCTACATCGGCAAGCAGAATGAGGACGACCTCGGCCTGCTCGTGCTGGACGACGCACTGACGCTCGACGCCGGGCTGTCTTGGCGCATCTCGGATGCGATCAGGATCGAGGCGCGCGGCGAAAATCTGTTCGACGAGCTGGTCCCGGCGGCGATTTCCTCGGCAGGCATCGTCGAACGCGCGACGCCCCGTACTTTGTGGGTGGGCTTGCGGGCGACTTTCTAGGGTCAGGGAACGGCGGGTATGGCGCGTTAGCGGACATAAAGATCCTCCCCGCTTGCGGGGAGGGGGACCGCCCGCGAAGCGGGTGGTGGAGGGGGGCCTCGGCCTGAGGCGCCGCTCAAGGACGCCAACCCCCTCCGTCAGCGCTTCGCGCCGCCACCTCCCCACAAGTGGGGAGGATCGTCTTGTTCCCGCGCCAAAGCCGCCTCGTCTTCATATCGGCACAGAAATCCTATCGGCATCGGCATTGCGCCGCGATACCGCGCTGTCTAGGTTCGCCGCGCCGGGGCTGCGCGTGGGGAATGGAATTGATGGCCGCCAAGAAACTCAACCTCGACAACTTCCTGCCCTATCGGCTCTCGATCGCGTCGAACGCGCTGTCGGAGCGGATCGCGGCCGAATATCAGAACCGCTTCGGGCTCAAGATCCCCGAATGGCGGCTGATGGCGATCCTCGGCGAGGGCAAGCCCAAGACCCAGCGCGAGCTGGTCGAGGCGACGCGGATGGACAAGGTCACGGTCAATCGCGCCGCCAAGGCGCTCGCTGACCGCCAGCTCATCGCGCGCCAGGCGCATGAGGCCGACGGGCGCTCGCACCATCTCGAGCTCACCGCGACGGGCCGCGAACTCTACGATGCGATCGTCCCCGCCGCGCTCGCCAGCGAGGCGCGGCTGGAGACCAATATCACCGCTGCCGAGCGCGCGACGCTGCTCGCGATCCTCGCCAAGCTAACCGCCGCCGCCGAAGATTATGGCTGATCCGGCCTATCGCGCGGCGGAGGAGGGAGCGCTGCGCATCGAGCCGCTCGGCGAGCTCGCCGCGATCTTCGACCGCCGCTCGCAACAGACGCATCTCGTCACCCAGCCGATGCCCGAAATCCTCGCTGCGCTCGCCGGGGGGCCGTGCGACGCCGAGGGGCTCGCGGCGCGGCTCGCCGACAGCTTCGATCTCGACGGCGCGGGCGATGCCGCCGCGATCCTGAGCGAGCGGCTCAAGGAACTCGCGGCAATGGGGCTGGTGGAGCCCGCGTGAGGCACAGCATCCGCATCGCAGTCGGCCCGGTGCAGTTCCGCATCGGCAGCGACTGGGGCCAGCCCATCGCTGCGCTCGAGCGCCTCTACGCGGGCTATCCGCAGGACGATGGCCGTCCCGCCGACGCCACCGTGCGGCTCTACGCCAACCGTCCCTGGCGTCGCTGGCTGCGCCCGTCGGTGCATATCGGCGGCGATTATATCGTCCCCGATGCGCTGCCGCTGCCACTCTCGATGGGACTGCTCGCCGCCGAGATGGGGATGAACCTGCAGGTCGCGCTCGGCTGGCGGCGGCATTTGCTGCTTCATGCCAGCGCGGTCGCGAGGGAAGGGCGCAGCATCATAATGTCGGGCGCCTCGGGGTCGGGCAAGTCGACGCTCGCCGCGCTGCTCGGTGAGGCCGGCTGGCGGCTGATGGGCGACGAATTCACGCTGATCGATCCCGCCAGTGGCGACGCACTCGCCTTCCCGCGCGCGATAAGCCTCAAGAATGAGGCGATCGCCGAGGTCGAAGCCCGCGTCGAGCCGGCACGCCTCGGGCCGCTACTCGCAGGCACGCCGAAGGGCGATATTCGCCATCTGATTCCGCGTGCCGATGCGGTCGCGGCAATGCACGAACCCGTCCGCCCCGCGTTTCTGCTCTTTCCGCAATTCGGCGGCGCGCCCGCGATCGAGCGGATCGGCGAGGGCGAGGCCTTCGTCCGGCTGACCGAGGCCTCGACCAACTATATCGCGCTGGGCGAGGCGGGCTTTGCTGCGCTGACCCGGCTGGTGCGCGAGACCCCCGCCTTCACCATCGCCTATCCCGACAGCGCGACGGGGATGGCGCTGGTCGAGCAGCTCTACGTCGAGGCGCCGCGATGAGCGCGATCCACACCCTCGTCGACCTGCTCGCCGGCCGCCGCGACGCCGCCGACCTCGCTCCCCGCGACTGGGACGGCGTGATCGCCGTCGCCCGTGCCGAGGCCTTGCTCGCGACGCTCGCGCACCGGATCGACGGCGCTGACGTTCCTGAATCCGTCGCGCACCTGCTAGCTGACGCCCGCGCCGCCGCCGACGTCGCGACCGCGCAGGCCATGTGGGAAGCCGAAATGGCGCGCCGCGCGCTGGCCCGCGCGGGCGTCGATTTCGTGCTGCTCAAGGGCGCGGCTTATGCCGCGGCCGACCTGCCCTGCGCGCCGGGGCGCCAGATCGGCGACCTCGACATCCTTGTCGCGCGCGATGCCTTGCCGGCGGCCGAGGCAGCGCTGATCGGCGCGGGGTGGGAGTGGGTCAAGCAGGACGCCTATGACGACGCCTATTACCGCGACCATATGCACGAGCTGCCGCCACTGATCCACAAATTGCGCGACCGGATGATTGATGTGCACCATACGATCATCCCGCCCACCGCGCGCCCAAACCCCGATGCCGCGAGCATGCTCGATCGCGCGATCCTGCTGCCCAACGGGTACAAGGTTCTCCACCCCCTCGACCGCATGATCCACTGCGCGGCGCACCTCTTCGCCGACGGCGACCTCGCCGGGGGGCTGCGCAATCTGTGGGATTTCCACTGCCTGGCGCGCGATTTCCAGACGCGCGGCGATTGCGACAGCGACACGCCCGATGGCGCGCTCGGTTACGACGGGTGGCTCGGCGACATGAGCTATCGCGCCAAGCTTTGGGGCCTCGGCGCCGCAGTACGCCGCGCCTCGCACCTCTCTGCAGCGCTGTTCGGCGCCGACGGCGACTATCGCCGCCTCAGCTTTAGCGACCGGCTGTTCCTTGCCCGCCTGCTCGCGCGCGACGACTGGGGACGCGAGACGCGGCCCTTCCTGCGCCTCGCCTTCTACATCCGCTCGCACTGGCTGCGCATGCCGCCACCGATGCTGGCGCGCCATTTGTGGACGAAATGGCGGAAGGGCCGGAGCGCCGCGCGCTAGAGGCTTTCGAGCAGCGGGACCAGTTCGTCGTAATGGCCGATCACATGGTCGGCCTCGAACGCTTCGGCCGGCCGGGCGAGGAAGCCGAAGCCGACGAGGATGCTCGTCACCCCCGCGCGCTTTGCCGCGGTCACGTCGTAGATGCTGTCGCCGACGAACGCCGCCCGCCCACCGCCGCAGCGCGCGATCATCTCGTGGATCGGGGCGGGGGAGGGCTTCGCATTGTCGCGCCCCAGCGTGTCGCCGCCGATGATCGTCGCGAAGCGTTCGGCAAGGCCGATATCGCCGAGCAGCAGGCGGGCCAGCCGTTCGGTCTTGTTGGTCACCACTGCGGCCTTGACCCCCAGCGCATCGAGCTGGCCCAGCGCGTCGGTCAGGCCGGGAAAGGGCCGGCTGTGCACCGCGATATGCGCTTCGTAATAGGTCAGGAATGCCTCGAACAGCCGCTCGAAGTCGCCCTCGGGCACGCCCCCGGTCGCGACCAGCCCCTGTTCGAGCATATGCCGCCCGCCGAGCCCGATCATCGGCCGCACCTGAGCGACCGGTAGCGGCGCGCGGCCGACGAGGCTCAGCGCATGATTGACCCCCGCGGTCAGGTCGTCCGCGGTGTCGAGCAAAGTGCCGTCGAGATCGAAGCCGATGATGGCGAAGGGGAAGGGCATGCGCAGAACCTCTCTTTCCGTTCGTGTCGAGCGAAGTCGAGACACGCGAAGGCAAGCGCCCCGGATGGGCATTTCGACTTCGCTCGATGCGAACGGCGTTTGGGGAAGCGCATGGCGCGACGGTCTGGAAACCGCAACGATTTGCTGGCATGGCCACGCGCATGAGAAATCCGATCGCCGCCGTCATCCTTGCCGCGGGCAAGGGCACCCGCATGAAGTCCGACACGCACAAGGTGCTGCACCCGATCGCCGGGCGGCCGATGCTGCTGCACCTGATGGCGAGCGTCGATGCGCTCGACCCGGCGAAGAAGGTCGTGATCGTCGGCGACAAGGCCGAGCAGATCGAAGCCGCGCTCGCGGGCAGCGCCGACCTTGCGGTGCAGGAGCCGCAGCTCGGCACCGGCCATGCGGTGCAGCAGGCCGAAGATGCGCTGGCGGGCTTCGACGGCGATGTTCTGATCCTCTATGGCGATGTGCCCTTCGTGTCCGATGCGACGATGCGCAAAATGATCGACCGCCTCCACGCCGACGACGATCCTGCCGTCGTTGTCCTCACCTTTTTCACCGGCTATCCGCATCATTACGGCCGGGTGATCGGCGGCGAGGGCGACCAGATCGCTAAGATGGTCGAGTATAAGGACGCGACCAACGCCGAGCGCGCGTGCCAGAACTGCAATTCGGGGCTGATGGCGGTGCGCTCGCGCGACCTGTTCGCGCTGCTGACGCGCGTGACCGATGACAATGCGGCGAAGGAATATTACCTCGTGGACATCGTCAACCTCGCGCTGGGCGACGGCCGGCGCTGCGTATCGGTGCAGGCCGACGAACTCGAGGTTCAGGGGATCAACAGCCGCGGCGAACTCGCCGACGCCGAACGCTGGTGGCAAACGGAACGCCGCACCGCCGCGATGGCCGACGGCGCCAGCCTGACCGCCCCCGAGACCGTCTGGTTCGCCTGGGACACGGTGCTCGGCCGCGATGTGCTGGTCGAGCCCAATGTCTTCTTCGGTCCCGGCGTGACAGTGGCCGACGGCGTGAAGATCCGCGCCAATTGCCATATCGAGGGTGCGACGATCGGCACGGGCTGCGAGGTTGGCCCCTTCGCACGGCTGCGCCCCGGCACGGTTCTCGGCGAAAAGGCCAAGATCGGCAATTTCGTCGAAACCAAAAAGGCCGTGCTCGGCAAGGGCGCCAAGGCGAACCACCTCACTTATCTCGGCGATGCAACCGTCGGCGCAGGCGCCAATATCGGCGCGGGAACGATCACCTGCAATTATGACGGCTATTTCAAATATCGGACCGAGATCGGCGAGAACGCCTTCATCGGCAGCAACAGCGCGCTGATCGCCCCCGTCACCATCGGCCGCGACGCGATCGTCGCCGCGGGCAGCGCGGTGTCGCGCGACGTCGCCGCCGGAGACCTGCGCATGGTCCGCGCCGAACAGCTGGTCAAACCCGGCTGGGCCGACCGTTTCCACGACACGATGCGCAAGAAGAAGGCGGGCAAATAACCCCATGCCCGCGCCGACGCTGACCACCGCGCGCCTCGTGCTGCGCCAGCTACGCGAGGATGACGCCCCGGCGCTGTTCGCGGTGCTGTCCGATCCCGAGGTCATGACTTGGTGGTCGAGTGGCCCGCACGCATCGCTCGCCGAGACCGCGGACTATGTCAAATGCAATGCCGCCGAAGGGCAGGGCTTTCTGTGCTGGGCGATCACCGCGGGCGACGACGCGGCGCTCGGCTGGGTCATCCTGATCGACGGAAAGCCCGACGTGAAGGAGATCGGCTATATCCTGCGCCGTGATCGCTGGGGCGGCGGCATCGCGCGCGAGGCGGTGGCACGGGTGATCGACCATGGTTTCGGCGAGATGAAGCTGCGCCGTATCTTCGCCGACACCGATCCCGAAAACCCCGGCTCGATCGGATTGCTCGAAAGGCTGGGATTCCAGCGCGAAGGCCGGCTGCGCGGCGAATGGCAAACGCATATCGGCGTCCGCGATTCGCTGATCTATGGCCTGCTCCGCGATGAGTGGATATTGGAGAAGACGCGATGAGCGACCGTTACACCGACAAGCCCTTCCTGCGCTTCGTCGACGCCTATGTGCTGAAGGCGATCGGCCATCTCGACGCCGCGACCGACGCCTATTGCACCGCTATGGTGCCTAGCCTCGAAAAGAGCTTCGGGCTGAAAGGCACATGGCCGCAGATCGTCGCGCAGCAGATGAAATTTGCGCCAGATTTTCCGGCGCAGATCCTGAAGATCTGGGCCGAAGGCAAGGCGCGCTTCGCGGCGGGCCAGGGCGAGGCGGCGGATCCCGTGCAGTTCGCGATGTATTTCGTCGACCGGAATTTCGGGCGGGCTTGACATGATATCATGATATGATATCAGTATATCAATGACCCGGATCCTCGCCGACCTGCCTGACGACGACATCAAGTGGCTCGACCAGCTCGCTGCCGAGCAAGGAAAATCGCGGGCGGCGATCTTGCGCGAAGCGGTGAGGGGTTATCGCGCCGAAATGCATCCGGATACCGGAAAGAAATGGCTTGAAATCGGGTTTGGGGCATGGAGGGATCGCACCGATATAGGTGATGCCGTCGAATGGCAGCGGCGCGAGCGCGCGTCGTGGACCCGTCCGTGGGATGACGATTACGAGGATGTGAAGGCCGAATTTCCTGACCTGTTTGATGCCGAAGACGATCGTCAGCGCCAAATTCATCTGGACATGTTGGCAGGGAAATATCCCGAACCGAAAAAGCCGCGTGCCAAGTGAGCGGATTTAGCTTCGATTCCAACATCATCATCGACGCGCTGGCCGGATTTGGACCGGCACGGGCGGAAATAGACCGCGCGACCGATTTCGGCGCGCGCGCGTGGATCAGCCGCGCCGTGTGGATCGAGGTCATGTCGAAAGGCGACGGTGATGGCCTTTGGCGGGCCGAAACCTTGTTATCGGGGTTCAGCATCGACGAAGTCGATGCGGAGGTCGGCCGACGGGCCGCCGCCTTGCGCCGCGAGAGGGGAAGGATGAAGGCGATGGATGCCATCATTCTTGCCACGGCCCAACTCCGCGGACGCGTCCTCGTTACCCGCAACACCAAAGATTTTCCGGCCGAAATGCCGGGGATTCGCGTCCCCTATACGCTCTGATAGAAAGCCAGACCCACATGTGCGGAATCATCGGAATCGTCGGCAAAGACCAGGTCGCGGATCGCCTCGTCGACGGCCTCAAGCGCATGGAATATCGCGGCTATGATTCGGCGGGCGTGTGCACGGTCGAGGGCGGCCAGCTCGTCCGCCGCCGCGCCGAGGGGAAGCTCGGCAACCTGGTGAAGGAACTTGCAGGCAATCCCGCGCCCGGCCTCGTCGGTATCGCGCACACGCGCTGGGCGACGCACGGTGCGCCGACGACGAGCAACGCGCACCCGCATGCGACGGGCGAGGTCGCGCTGGTCCACAACGGGATCATCGAGAATTTTAAGCCGCTGCGCGAGGCGCTGCAGGCGCGCGGCCGCAGCTTCGAGAGCGAGACCGACACCGAGGTCGTCGCGCACCTCGTCAGCGAGCAGGTCGAGGCGGGCAGGTCGCCGACCGAGGCGGTGCAGGCCGTCCTCCCGCAACTCCGCGGCGCCTTCGCGCTCGCCATCGCCTTCCGCCAGCATCCTGACCTGCTCATCGGCGCCCGCCTCGGCTCGCCGCTCGTCGTCGGTTATGGCGAGGGCGAGACCTATCTCGGCAGCGACGCGCTCGCGCTCGCCCCGCTGACGCAGAAGATCGCCTATCTCGACGAAGGCGACTGGGTCATCATCACCCGCGAGGGTGCGCAGATCTTCGACAGCGCCAACAACCCGGTGACGCGCGAGATCACCACCAGCGGCGTCACCGCGGCGACGATCGAGAAGGGCAATTACCGCCACTTCATGCAGAAAGAGATTTTCGAGCAGCCGACCGTCGTCGCGCAGACGCTCTCTTCCTACATCCGCCCGCTCGAACAGACCGTCGCGCTGCCGCAGATGGATTTCGACCTCAGCATAATCGACCGCATCACCATCGTCGCCTGCGGCACCAGCTTCTACGCCGGCATGGTCGCCAAATATTGGTTCGAAACCTTCGCGCGCGTGCCCGTCGACATCGATGTCGCCTCGGAGTTCCGCTACCGCGACCCGGTGCTCCAGCCCGGCGGGCTCGCGCTCTTCATCTCGCAGTCGGGCGAGACCGCCGACACGCTGGCGGCGCTGCGCCACTGCAAGGTGAACGGCCAGACGATCGCCGTCGTGGTCAACGTCCCGACGAGCAGCATGGCGCGCGAGGCCGACCTGCTGCTCCCGACGCATGCGGGCCCCGAGATCGGCGTCGCCTCGACCAAGGCCTTCACCTGCCAGCTGGCGGTGCTCGCCGCGCTCGCCGCGCATCTCGCGCTCAAGAAAGGCAAGCTCAGCGCCGAGGAGGAGCGCGAGATCGTCAAACATCTGATCGAGGCCCCCGCCGCGCTCAACGCCGCGCTGAGCCACGACGAGGAGATTGCGGCGATGGCCCACCTCGTCGCCCCGGCGCGCGACGTGCTCTACCTCGGCCGCGGTCCCGACTATCCGCTGGCATTGGAAGGCGCGCTCAAGCTCAAGGAAATCAGCTATATCCACGCCGAGGGCTATGCCTCGGGCGAGATGAAGCACGGCCCGATCGCGCTGATCGACGAGGCGGTCCCGGTGATTGTCCTCGCGCCGAGCGGCCCGCTCTTCGAAAAGACCGTCAGCAACATGCAGGAGGTGATGGCGCGCGGCGGCAAGATCGTCCTGATCAGCGACGCCGACGGCATTGCGGAGGCCGGCGACGGCTGCATGGCTACGATCGAAATGCCCAAGGTGCATCCGTTGATTGCTCCCTTGGTGTACGCAGTTCCGGTGCAGCTCTTGGCCTACCATGTCGCGGTGGCGAAGGGGACCGATGTCGACCAGCCGCGCAATCTGGCGAAGTCGGTGACGGTGGAATAATTGGATCGGGAGCTTGGGTCATGGCGAAGATATTCCACGACTTTGATCTTGCAGCCTTTTGGGAAGATTCGGATTGGGCCGATGAAGAGTATGTCGAGCCCTTTCCAACTCCCGAGATCATCCGATCGGTCGAAGATGAGCTCGGGTATAAATTGCCTCTCGCTTATATCGAGTTGATGCAGTCGCAAAACGGCGGTTGTCCCCTCAACACTTGCCACCGAACTTCCACGCCGACCTCGTGGGCCGAGGATCACGTGGCAATATCGGGTTTTAAGGGGATCGGCCGGACAAAGATATGGTCGCTGTGCGGCGAGCTTGGGAGCCGTCAATCCAATGACGAATGGGGTTATCCAGACATCGGGATTTACTTCGGCGACTGCCCCTCAGCTGGTCACGACATGCTTTGCCTCGACTATCGCGAATGCGGGCCATCCGGTGAACCCCAGGTCGTTCATGTTGACCAGGAATGCGATTATCGGATTACTCATGTCGCTGACAATTTCGAGGCATTCGTTCTCGGGTTGGAGCCAGAAGACACTTTTGATTTTGAAGTAGATGAATTGAAGCCAGCACCAAAGGTGATTTCAGCTTGGATCGATCCTGATTTTGCGAAGGAACACGGCGTCGACATGTCTGACGAGGCTGCGTCCAAGCTGCCTTGGAGAGGCCCCCGACATCGCGAAGAGTGACCGTTCCTATTTCTGATCGACCACTTCAATTCCCCTTGTTTGCCTGCTCCAAAATCGACGCCGCAATCTCCTCCATCTTGCCGACGATCAGCAGCGGCGCGCCGCCGACCATGCCGATCTGCGTCTGACCGTTCTCATAGTCGCGCAGCCACGCGACATTGTCGGCGACGACCAGATAATTGCCGCCGCGGGATTTGAGCTCGATGAACTTCATGATTGCGTCTCCTGTCGCCTTGGCCTTTAGCGCCGACAGGTTGCATTCGCATAAACAGGACCCGCGCAGATGACCCCCGTCGCCATCATCTTCGACTTCGACGGCGTCATCGCCGACAGCGAGGCGCGCGCGAACCTCTCGCTCGCCGAAAGCCTGACCGAGATCGGCATGCCGACGACCTATGACGAATCCTTGCGCGACTATTATGGCCACAACTGGCAAGAGACGCAGCGGCGGATCGAGGCGCGCTTCGGCCGCCCGCTGCCCGCCGATTTCCGCGAGCGGCACCGCGAGCGGGCAAGGGCGCGCTTCATGGAGGGCTTCGACGCGGTGCCCGGTGCGTCCGCCTTCCTCCGTACGCTGGGGCCGATGCCGCGCGCGATCGCCTCGTCGAGCCGCGCCGAATATATCGGCTGGGCGCTTGGGCTGTTCGGGCTCGGCCATCATTTCGGGGGGCATGTCTACAGCGCCGACGGCTGGGACCGCGGCAAGCCCTTTCCCGACATCTACCTCGCCGCCGCCAAGGGGCTCGGCGTCGATCCGGCGCAGTGCCTGGCGATCGAGGATTCGCCGACCGGCGCCCGCGCTGCGATCGCCGCAGGGATGACCGTCATCGGCTTCTGCGGCGCCGGCCACATCGTCGACCGCGCCGCGCATGGCGCGATGCTCCGCCAGGTCGGCGTGCACCATGTGGCGCTGAGCTTCGACGAGATCGCGCTTCCGCTGTTTTCCGCCTGATCCTCCCTGTCGCGGAGCGATGGGCAGGGGGACCGCTCGCGAAGCGAGTGGTGGAGGGGCAGCGACGCCGGGTCATCGCCCCTCTGTCAGCGGCTCCGCCGCTGCCACCTCCCCATGGCTGCGCCACAGGGAGGATCGGATGCAAAAAGCGCTGTCCTAAAAAACATCGCCATATTAGCGTGATGACGACTCCAAGCTACGCCCGCCTTGGGCAGAGCCGAAAAGGTCGATCACGAATGAAGTTACGCAGTTTTCTGCCATTTCCTGTGCGCGAAACAATGCGTGTTCCCCGGCGAAAGCCGGGGCCCAGTCGAGCTGCGCGCCTTCGTCGCCATGGACCCCGGCTTTCGCCGGGGATCCAGAACTAAAACGCGAATCCACTATTAAGTTCGGCGGTTTTCCGCCGCTTTCGAAAAGCCCCCCAAGGAGAGACGCCATGTGCACCCACGATACCGAAGCCGACCTCGACCGCGCCGGGCTGCCCGTCGGGCGCCGCGGCTTTACCGCGCTCGCGGGCGCCGGCGCGTTGATGGCGGCGCTGCCCG